>CAIMZW010000149.1 GCA_903846075.1 uncultured Actinomycetes bacterium | reverse complement strand
TTGGCTAACCAGGCTGGATTCTTAATATTGGAAGGAGTATGAATGAGATCGCGAGCGCGCCAAACAGATTCAGTCAAGACGGTTGCACGTTTAACTTGTTCTTCCCATGTATTGAGAACTACATAACGGGGTGGCGTCCGATCTGCCACGCTCTTCATGGACCACGTGTAGTTCGAAAGAATTAGTGCGACCAAGTGTGCCTGCACGCTATTTCGATCTGCGACGTTTGGCTTCTTCTTATTCGGAAGCGTGAGATCGAGAATTGTTTTTCCACTGCCCTTAACTTTTCGACCAAGACTCATCCCGGCTTTTCGATAATCCTCAAAGGACCCAGATCCAAGACCTAGGAAATAGATTCGAGACAACGATGACATGGGTGAGGAGAATGGCACTTCTACCAACTCGCCTGGTTTGCCAGTGAAATCTGGCCACTGCGAAAGAAGTAGCGATGCCCGAATGTCGTAAGTTCGCTCGAATTCCCGAATTTCAGGTCTCCGTCCCACAACAGGGATGGCAGGATCTGAATCATTGAGTTGAACTGGTAGTACGAGGATGTCAACACCCTTCCAGTTCATTTTCGCTGGATCGAGGAGTTGGATTTTAGGTGGCTGGCTCACGAGGTAACGCTAGCGAATATACCGACTTACTTCTTAACTAAGGCGACAGCTGCCTGAAGCGCATTCCCGAGATTAGTTGCCTCTTCAACATTGAGCTCCACCACGAGACGTCCGCCGCCTTCTAGCGGAATCCGCATAACTAGGCTTCGGGCTTCTTTCGTAACTTCCATGGGTCCATCACCAGTACGTGGTTTCATGGCTGCCATGTATCGACTCCCTTGAGGCTGGTTTAAACCGAAAAAATCAGAGGAGAAGTATCTCGCATCTATGGGGCAGGTGGGAAATCGGCGAGAACGGCTGCTAAAAGGCGCGCTTTAGCCAGTTCAATGACCGTTTTTACCGCTCGTTCGGGAACTCCAAGCGCGCCAGCAATCTCAGCGGCCGTGCGGGAATGGGTGTAGTGAGCGGTGAGAATAAACCTTTCCTCAGTTGGCAGACTCGCCAAGAGCTCGGAAAGGGTGTTCTGCGCCACGGGGCGAGGGTACTAGCCGAACCTGCGAACTAATAGTGAACTAGTACTGGAGGTCGACCCTCAGGCAGCCACACATGCCTTACGAAATCTGCGCAACGAGAGTTTGACGCCAAAAAGAATTCCCGGCCGGATCAGAAAGAGGATGGGTTTTGGTGCATCAATTATCTCTAGCCAATGAAAGCGCACTCCGCCGGAAATGGCTTCCAATCTAAACTCTCCAGATCCTTTGATTATCTTTCCCACATGTTGCACTTCGCAAAAATTTGGTGATTGCCAAATACTTACGACCATTTCGTCGAGGATGCCCAGAAATCGCCACATACTTCGAGTGGAATATTTACCGGCACGCGGACCAGTGAAGGCATAAATTTTGGTTCCGATTCCCTCACCAGCTGTATTCGGGTCAGACCAAACTTTGGTCGCAAGCATCCAATCGCTCTGCCCCTGCCAATCGACTAATTTTTGCCAGACTTGATCGACGGTCAATGATCGCTCGTGAGAAGTTATATCAATGACGGTGCGCAGGTAATTTATAGGTTCTGGTGTCATCAAAGCTTCACCTCGTTGGAATGGCAGGAGATCACTGCAGTTGCAGGATCAGAACACCAATTAACCATCTCTTCCTGCCCGGCTTTCATAAAGTTCACACTCTTTAAATGGTTGAGCGCTTGCCTCATCGGTTGGTAATCACCAAATGGATCGCAAACAACTACTGGGTTGCTATGAAATCCAAGATAGCGCCCCACCCAAATTTCAAAGAACTCTTCTAAAGTTCCAATTCCGCCGGGCAAGGTAATCGAGGCGTGAGAGAGTTTTTCAATCAATCCTTTTCGGGCGCGCATATCTTCAACGATATGCAATTGAGTCGACTCTTCATCCGCAAATTCAACCGAGATTAACCGTTCGGGGATAACGCCGATGACATCGGCTCCGTTCTCGCGGGCTCCGCGTGCGACCGCACCCATCATGGAAGTCTTTCCGCCGCCCCAAACTAGATCGGCGCCCGATCTAGCGATTTCGGTACCAACTTCATAAGCGAGATCAATATATTTCTCATCGATAGCTAGCGAGGAGGCGCAGTAGACCGCGATCTTCATTTTTTCACTCACAAGAGCCGAGTCTAGGGATTTGATAGCGTTGGCGCATGAGCAGTGCATTTGGCTATGGAATCGCGACGATCGCCTACGATGGAACGGTTTTAGATACTTGGTATGCCCAGGTTGG
>CAIMZW010000148.1 GCA_903846075.1 uncultured Actinomycetes bacterium | reverse complement strand
TGGGGAAGCATCTTCCACCTCTACTTCAGTTGTTGATCCACTCGATGGCCAAGCAGGAGCAGTTTTTGGACAATTCGCTCTCCAATTTGGCACCACTGTCCAAGCTAACCAAGCGATGGATATCGTCGATGTTCACGTCATCGCCGCAAGTGGTGGCGGCTCGACTCCGTCACCAACTTCAGGGTTAAAAACTGCGCGATTTATCACCACATCCTCAGGTGTTCGTGGCACAGTCGATAAGACCTCGGCCGCCTCTGGCTTTGCTCAGTACTACGGCACCGGCCTTGGTTGGAAAGACTCTTATGTCACCGCTGGTTCGACATTTATTCTCTCTTGGCACGTAACTGACGCCAATGGAAATGCGATGGCTAATCAATCGGTAACGCTTCTCGCAAATAAGGGTTATTCGGGATCTACTGCCTCGTTCATTAGTGGAATTCATACAATTCCTGCTATTGGTGGCGGCACTAACGATGGTGCAGATATCCCTGGCAAGACAGATGCAAATGGAAATGTGAACTTCCTCTTCACCGATGCTTCAACAAGTTCGGAGCCATCGAATACCTCTGTCACTGCGTTAGATCCTCTTGATGGGCAAGCTGGTTCCATCTACGGACAGTTCGCCTTGCAAATCGATAACACCTCTCAAATAGTCCAAACCATGGACTTGATTGATTTGCACATCATCGCTTCGGCGGTTGCTCCGGTTACCCCTCCAGGCACCTTGCCGGTCCTACCAGGTCTCGGTGGCGGAACTGCCATTATCGGTGGAAACCCGGTCAATGTTCAGATTAACTCCAGCGATCCAAACTACATTCAAGCCTCTGGCGCTGGATGGGGAATCATCGCCGGCGGTACTGATGCTGATGGAAATCTTCTTCCTACCAATGGCGGTACTTTGAGCCTCAACCCAGGTTCGGGTACCTCAACAAATGGAAATGGATTCCTGCCAAACGACTATGTCAGTGTTTATGTCTATTCAACGGCAACATTGCTAGGTACTTTCCCAGTCGATGGAACGGGACACTTCACCGGAGTTGTCACCTTGCCATCGTGGTTGCCGACCGGTACCCACACCTTGCAAATCGTTGGCCGTACACCTGGCAATGCCCTTCTAACAGCAGATCTTCCAGTGGTAGTTACGCCAAAGGCTGTTGTTATAGCTCCAGCCGCAATTGCCAAGGTAATCAAGCCATTCCGAGCTACCTCAGCCGCAAAGACGGTCGTTAACCTTACGGATAACACCGTTTCCTGTGTGGTACCTACGAGTGCAGATAATGCAACTTTCGCCGCGTACTACCTCTTCATCAATCATGAGTTGATCGGGGCCAAGCGATTTGGTGACTTCCCAGTAAATCCTTTGTATCCAGAAATCGATGCAACGGCCGGAAGCGCTTCTGCGGGTTCCGCATCATGGGGTATCGCGCCAACATGGAATACCGGACACATCTCGCGTGCGAACTGTGTCGTCCAAGTTGGAACTGCGGATCAAGTAGTTGTCTCCCATTCTGCAGTAGTTACGATTAAGCGCGTTGGAAAGTACACACCAGTCACAAAACTTTCCTTTGTGGTTAAGCCAACTGATGTCACCATGCGACTTGTTTCTCCAGTTCTAAAGAAGGACAAATCAGGTTCGCCGGTGGACTTCGTTGACTTTAGCTCTGATCCGGTTCAAAACGGATGGGCTAAGTACTACGGACAAGCAAATGGTGGAATGGGAGTCTTCTATAAGTACTTCAATGCTGGTTCAACTATGAACATCACCTATCACGTAACAGATTCCAACACTAAGAAGGCGCTTTCTTACTTCAAGGTTTGGCTGATTGTGAATAAGAACTATGGTGGGGTTCAAATGGCGACCTTTACTTATCAGAAGAATGGAATCTCAACCAAGATTTCTGGTCATGCGACAGATCTTGGCGAGACTCAAATCGCGGGAATGACTGATGCAAATGGTGATGTCACCTTCACTTTGGTAAACACCGACAGTGCAAGCGTTGCAGAGCCGAAACCTTCAGCACTCAATGTCGAACAGCCAAAGAACGTGAAAGTTACTGACTTCTCCACGATCACGCTGACCGCACATGTGACACCAAACGGCGTCGAAACTCATGAAACCAAAGACATGATTTGGGCCCATATCGTTCAACCATAACGAGGGAAAAATTAGAAATGGCCCCTTTTCTTAAGGGGCCATTTTTATTGGAGCGGGCGACGGGAATCGAACCCGCGCTGTCAGCTTGGGAAGCTGACGTGATGCCATTTCACTACGCCCGCATAATCTCGCTTATTGTTATCCCTACAAGCCTACGGTTTAGCAGATAAGGTATTCAACTGTGCTACTTAGTGATCGAGATATTCGGACCGAAGTTGAATCAGGGCGAGTAAAGGTAGAACCATTCGAAGTAGGGATGATTCAGCCTTCAAGTGTCGATGTTCGCCTGGACCGGTTTTTTCGAGTTTTCGAAAACCATAAATACTCAGTAATTGATCCCTCCATCGAACAACCCGAATTAACTCGTGAGGTCTCAGTCGAAGATCACGAGTTCTTCATCCTTCATCCAGGGGAATTTGTTCTCGCAAGTACTTATGAAGTCATTACTTTGCCAGATGACATCGCAGGGCGTCTGGAAGGAAAGTCTTCACTTGGCCGACTCGGCTTACTTACCCACTCGACAGCCGGGTTCATTGATCCGGGGTTTTCTGGCCACATCACACTTGAACTTTCTAATGTTGCCAATTTGCCGGTCAAGTTGTTTCCTGGCATGAAAATTGGCCAACTCTGTCTCATCAAACTCTCATCCCCAGCCGAGCATCCTTATGGGTCGGCGCTTTATGGTTCTAGATATCAAGGCCAGCGCGGGCCAACCCCAAGTAAATCTTGGTTAAATTTTCATAAATCCACAATCAAATAAAAATAAGAGAGGCACAAAATGGGTTCCACACTCATTATCGTCGCAATCATTGCTTTAGTACTGCTTTTCATTGTCGCCAGTTATAACAGATTGGTGAAATTGAATGTTTCTGTTGATGAGGCATTTTCACAGATCGAAGTTCAGTTAAAGCGTCGCTCTGATCTGATTCCCAACTTAGTGGAAACCGTAAAAGGTTATGCCGCTCATGAGAGTGGAACTTTTGAGAAAGTTGTAGCCGCTCGTGCCAAAGCGACAACTGCTTCAGGTGTTGCCGATGTTGCAGCCGCTGATGGGATGGTGACTCAGGCGCTACGAGGTTTGCTTGCCGTTTCCGAAAATTATCCAGATCTCAAAGCATCAACCAATTTCTTGGCTCTGCAAGAGGAACTGTCAACCACTGAGAACAAAGTCTCCTTTGCGCGTCAGTTCTATAACGACAATGTCCGTAGTCTTAACTCGGCCGTGAAGACATTTCCCTCGAATTTATTTGCGGGTTGGGCAAAGGTCACCTCACGCGAGTTCTATGTTGTTGATGATCCTGCCAATCGTCAGGCTCCTAACGTTAAGTTCTAATAGTGGTTAATTTTCGGGTACTTCAGGCTGCCAACCGTCGAAAAACGGTCGGTTTGCTTTTTGGGATGGCTGTTCTTGTCGCCCTCGTTGTTTTCGCTGCTGAAACTTATTTCGGTAGAACTGGTATCGGCGTACTACCGATTGCAGTGGGAATTGCCTTGGCTTCGGTCTGGGGTTCCTATTACGCCTCAGATACTTTAGTAATGACCATGACGGGTGCGAAGCTCATTGAAGAATCCGACAATAAAAAACTCTTCGATCTGATCCAAGAGGTCTGTTTAGCCAGCGGATTGCCAATGCCTAAAGTGGCCGTGGTCGAAGATTCTGCGCCAAATGCATTTGCTACCGGGCGAGATCCAAAGCATGCGGTCATTGCTTTTACGACTGGAATTCTCAATGTAATGGATCGAAACGAGTTGCAAGGAGTAATTGCCCACGAGATGGCGCATGTGGCAAATCGAGACACTTTGGTTTCAGCAGTGGCAGCGACAACGGCAGGCGCAATTGCGCTTCTCAGCGACTTCCTCACCCGCATCATGTGGTTTGGTGGCGGGCGAGATCGAGACAATAACAACAATAATCAAAATCCGATTGCCTTGATCGTTTCCATTGTCGTACTGATCTTGGCGCCAATCGCGGCGTTACTTTTGCGTTCAGCGATTTCGCGAAAACGAGAGGCGCTCGCCGATGCGACTGCAGTTGCCTTTACTCGCAACCCATCGGGATTGCGACAAGCACTTGAAGTATTGGCCGCCGATACGACAGTAGTGCGGCAACGGTCAACGGCCGTAGCTCATATTTGGATTGAATCACCATTGGATGGAACCTCAGTATCAAAGCTCTTCTCGACTCATCCGCCGATTGAAGAGCGGATCGCCACCTTGCGTGCTTTGGAAGCTAATCCTGAATGGGGAAGTGCAAAGTAAAAGTCGCACCTTCATTAGGAGACGAAGTGACTGTGACAGAACCACCTTGGGCATGCATTACTGCTGAGACGATTGACAATCCCAAGCCTGTTCCCTCGCCAAGAGTTCGCACTCGAGAAGGGTCGGCTCGGTAAAAGCGCTCGAATATGCGTTCTTGATCTTCTGGAGTTAGACCTGGCCCAGTATCGGAAACGTCGACAGTGGTTTCATTTTCAAATTGTGTGACAGAAACTGAAATGCTCGTTCCGGCAGGAGTATGAGTTCGGGCATTGGCAAGCAGATTCGCTATCGCTTGATAAATACGAAGGGTGTCACCCAAAACATAAGTCTCTTCGCCCGGAAGATGAACCGTGATCGGATGATCTGGGCCAGCAGCTCGTGCCGAGGCAACAACTTCTGGAATAAGTGAGTTGAGATCAACCGGTTCTTGGGCTAGTTCTCGAGATTGATCCAACCGGGCAAGGAGAAGTAAATCTTCAACTAGAGAACTCATGCGGATTGATTCTTTTTCAATTCGTTGAATTAACTCTTTTGTCTTTTCTTCACCTTGCACTGCACCTTGAC
>CAIMZW010000147.1 GCA_903846075.1 uncultured Actinomycetes bacterium | reverse complement strand
GTTGCTTCATCAACTGCAGTACTAACAGTTTCAGGTTCAGGCGTGTCGAGAACAATGAAATCAGGGTCATCTTCCGGATGAATGTTATGAACTGCATTAAAGACAGCTTCAAGTTGTGATTGATAATCCTTGAGTACATCTTCAGCTTCTTCGACTGTAATATCTCCGCGACCGATAAGAGCTTCGGTATACAACTTACGAGTCGAACGCTTTGCATCGATTAATTTGTACATCAGTGGCTGAGTGAAGCTTGGTTCATCGCCTTCGTTATGTCCACGCCTGCGGTAACAGACCATATCGATGACAACATCTTTATGAAAACGTTGGCGATATTCCAAAGCTAGACGTCCGACTCGAACCACGCTCTCTGGGTCATCGCCATTGACATGGAAGACCGGGGCTTGGATCATCTTCGCAACATCAGTTGCGTAAGTTGATGAACGAGCTGAACTTGGTGAAGTCGTGAATCCAACTTGGTTATTAATAATGATGTGAATCGTTCCACCAGTTCGGTAACCACGCAGTTGGGAAAGATTGAGAACTTCGGCATTCAATCCTTGGCCAGCAAAAGAGGCATCTCCATGAATCAAGATAGGTAGAACGCTATAAATATCCTTGATATTCAATTTGTCTTGTTTAGCGCGAACAATTCCTTCAAGGACTGGATTGACTGCCTCAAGGTGAGATGGGTTGGCAGCAAGATAAATCTTGGTAGTTGCACCAGATTCGGATGTGAAGACACCCTTTGTTCCTAAGTGGTATTTCACATCGCCAGAACCATGAACCTGATTTTCGGCATAGTGGCCTTCAAACTCTTGAAAAATTTGTCCTGCCGATTTGCCGGCGATATTGGCGAGTACGTTGAGACGACCGCGGTGTGGCATACCAATACATACTTCATCGAGTCCGGAATCTGCTGAATCCGAAATAATCGCATCAAGCAATGGAATAACAGATTCGCCGCCTTCTAGTGAAAAGCGCTTCTGGCCAACATATTTAGTTTGCAGGAAGGATTCGAACGCCTCTGCGCTATTGAGTTTATGGAGGATGCGGAGCTGCTCTTCGCGTGGAGTTCGTGGCGCGCCAACTTCGACATGATCCTGAATCCACTTGCGCTCTTCAGGATTTTCCATATACATGTATTCGATGCCGATTGTTCGGCAATAGGAATCGCGGAGAATTCCAAGAATCCGGCGCAATTTCATTACTGACTTTCCACCGAAGCCACCAGTTGCGAATTCCCGATCGAGATCCCAGAGCGAAAGTCCGTGAGTAACAACATCAAGGTCTGGGTGGGTGCGCTGCTTGTATTCCAGGGGATCGATATCTGCCATGAGGTGGCCAGTAGTTCGATAGGCGTTAATGAGTTGTTGAACTCGGGCGGTCTTATTTACCTGGTCATCTTTTGCAAATTGCAGGTCGGAGACCCAACGGATAGGCACATAAGGAATTCGTAATGCGGAGAAAATTTCATCGTAGAACTCATCGCCACCTAACAAGATCTCGTGGATCCTGCGAAGGAAATCACCAGAGGTAGCACCTTGAATTATTCGGTGATCGTAAGTGCTGGTGAGAGTGACAACTTTGCTGATTGCCATTTGCGCGAGCGTCTCTTCATTGGCTCCCTGGAACTCAGCTGGGTAATCAAGTGCCCCCACTCCGAGAATTAATCCTTGACCAGTGACTAGACGAGGAACTGAGTGAACGGTGCCGATAGTTCCCGGATTCGTTAGGGAAACGGTTGTTCCCGCGAAATCATCAACGGTTAAAGCGCCATTGCGAGCCTTGCGAACTGTGTCTTCGTAAGAGGCCCAAAACTGACCAAAGTCGAGCGCCTCACATCCCTTAATTGAGGGAACTAAAAGTTGCCGAGTTCCATCAGGCTTCGTGAAATCTATTGCGATACCAAGATTGATATGTTCGGGATGGCCAATGGCGGGTTTGCCCTCAATCTGAGTAAAGAAAGCGTTCATCTCAGGCATTTGACGAAGAGCCTTGATCATCGCGTACCCGATGAGGTGAGTAAATGAGACTTTCCCACCGCGTGCACGCTTCAAGTGATTATTGATGACGGTGCGATTATCAATGAGCAACTTTGCTGGAATTGCGCGAACGCTGGTCGCGGTTGGAACGGCAAGTGATGCTTCCATGCTCTGAACCACGCGAGCCCCAACGCCACGGATCGGTTCGACCGAGGCAGCACTTGGCGTTACCAGGGTTGGAATTGGCTTTACGACAGGGTCGGCAGGTGTTGGGTGCGAAGTTGTCATGGCTGCGTTAACGCTCTCCTGAGAAGTAAAGGTGGGGACAGAGGCCGTGGCCGAAGTGCTGGATGGTGCCGAAGTGCTGGATGGTGCCGAAGTGCTGGATGGTGCCGAAGTGCTGGATGGTGAAAGGGCTTTATTGTCTACGGGCATGGCTTCAAGAATTGGTGGCGTGGGGGTCGCGGTCGAAGCTGCTGCTTCGGAGGCAACGATGGGATCCACCGCATTCACGGCAGGGCGTTCGGAAATAACCGTGGGAAGAGCCGTGGAAATATTTTTTGGGAGCGGAGGAGTTCCGCCGGCTGGAGCACCGGCAAGAGTTGGCAGGGATGGCACTTCTGGTGATCCAGAATTTATCGTCGTTCCGGTTGGAGCATAATCAGAGAAAAAATCCCACCAAGCTTTATCTACGGAATGAGGATCTTGGAGGAAGCGCTCGTACATTTCCTCGACGAGCCACTCGTTCGCGCCGAATGAATCACCAAAATCTCGCCCAGGGGTTTCTGATCCTGCTGCCGTCACTGGCTGGTCTCCTGATTCCTTGATCATTGTGCCTGACCACACATGAAGAACTTCTGTTCGCCGTCGCTGGCACAATCCTGCTACATAACTTCACTGCTACATAACTGCCCTAGTCTATCTTGGCATTGAGGTGCACGCTCCAGCACATTGCTGCCCCGGTGATGCGCCCCAGCAAAGTTATCGGATGCGAAACTTCACAACTCACGGCAAAGTGGGGCCATGACCACTGATTCACCGATTCAAGAATTCGTCCCAGACCTCGGGGAAATCTCGCCGCGACGACCACTGGCGATCGTGACCGGAGGTTCGCGCGGACTTGGTTTCGAGGTTGCAAAAGGGCTGATCCAACGAAACTACCGGGTGGTCATCGTAGGCAAAGACGCAATTCGAACCGCCGAATCCGCCGCATCATTGGGATCTGAGCATCGAATTGTGGACGTAGCCGATTCGACGCTCTTTAGAGACGTGCTTCGGAAGATTTCCGACACCTTTGGTACTCCAGAGGTACTGGTTCTATCCCATGGGGTTATGAGCGAAAAAATCTCAAAAACCTTGAGAACGACAGATGCAGAATGGCGTCGTGTGATGTCCGTCAACACTGATGCGGTCTTCGCTGCATTGAACGAAGTGGTTCCCCAAATGGCGGAGCTGCGTCGCGGTCGAGTTGTCGTATTTTCAGCCTGCTTGGGTCGGATGAGCGGACCAGGTAATGCAGGGGGATTAGCTCCGTACCGGGTAAGCAAAGCTGCGGTAAATGCCTTGGTGAGAAATCTGGCCCATGAGACAGGGTTGGGCGCTCGCGGATTATTGGTTGACGCAATTTGCCCGGGACATTGTCGAACTGACATGGGTGGAGCGGATGCTCCGAAATCGGCTGAGGAGGGAGCCGATACAGCCATTTGGCTGGCTACTCGAACTTTTAATCCAACGACTGATGTCACCGGAGTACTTTGGGAGGATCGCGAAATCGTTCCCTGGTAATCGGGACCTGAGAGACCCTTTAATTCGGTTCTGGGCGGTATCCAAATAATGAGGCTAGAAAAGTCGTGAAGGAGAGAATTGCCAACGGAATGGCGATGGCGAATAGTTTTCCGCTAAACATGAAGTAGGAAACTCCAAGTGCAATTAGATTTGCTAAAACTGCAGGGGATTGCCCATAAGGCTGTTTTTGCTCAAAACTTCTTGCACAAACCATCAAACCACCAGAGCCCAACAAGCCAAAGAAAATCTCACCGATCAGCGCACCGGGGGCGTTGATATGGCTGGCAAAACAGGCTTTGGCAATCAGGTAAATCACCAGGCCAAGCAGGATTAAAGATTCAATATTGAGCAGCGGCGCCACAAATTTCTTTGCAAGTTTGTGGAGGGCCTGGCTCCGAGTCGGTTTGCTCATGCGTAGACCAAGTGATTTCTGCTACCTGATATTCCCAACTCCATTACAAAATAATAGCCTGAGCGAAGAGCCGCATGGTGGTCCCGTGTGACGGTACTGCGGAATGTTCGTTAATCGTGGGAGAAATACAAATGGTCGAACAACTGTTTTTCCGAAATGATGGAGTAGTCGATGTAATGACTTTAACTATTGCTCCTAATATCTTTTTGGCTAACCTCAATCGTGAATTTTCTCGGGCCGATAGAGAGTTGCGAGATGTCGGGGTGATTTGGATCGCATTAGAAATCCAGAATCCAAAAGATGAGACTGAAATGGAATCGGTCGTGGCCAGGGAAGAGTTACTCGTAGAAATCGCATTTCAACTCAAGCAATTGCTCAGAAGTGAAGAATTTTTTTCGCGAATATACGAAAACGGATTCTGGTGTTTTCTTTCAGGCTCCTCGATTTCAGCCGAATCCGCAATAGCAAGAATAAGCACCCATTTAAATAATGAGTTAGCCCCTCGTCTAAAAATTTCCCACTTGAATCTCATTTGCGGTTATTTGATCAGAGAGAGCAGGGAGAAAGTTCAAGATTTCCTCAACCGACTCGATCAAGTCTTCGTTTCCACCAAGCCGGTGCCAGTAACCCCTAGTCCGTTTCAGCCCTAGTCCGTTTCACTTATGGCGTTGCTCTCAACATTTCGGTTACTTGTATTCAAATTAAGTTCGGCGGAACGTGTTTTTCTTTATCTCTTTTCAACAGATCTCTTCCCCGAAGCGAGTGGGGATCGCTCTCTTGCTCTTGGCTAACGCAGTGATGGCGCAAACAAACTTACTTGAAAATCTCGAGAGTACTGGTGAATTCTCCATGAAGAACAATCCGGCCACGATAAATCTTCCCAACGAACCACATCCCAACGAGCCACATCCCAACGAACCACATCCCAACGAACCACATCCCAACGAAGAGAATGTGGTTCCTCGACATTCGGTAAAGCAAAACTCGCAAACTTATTTGGGCGTTGATGGTGTAATTGATTCGCGTGCAAGCAACTTTGGTGCATTACAACACCTCATGGATGACCCCACGGTCGAGGAGATATGGATTAACTCTCCTCATCGAATCTTCATCGCACGGTCAGGAGTTAGTCAGCTAACGAATATTGTGATGACTTTTGAAGAAGTCAGAGGGTTGATAGAGAGACTATTAATGTGGGGCGGGCGGAGACTTGATCTCTCGCATCCATTTGTTGATGCTCGGTTGCCCGATGGAAGTCGACTACACGTCGCGATTCCAGAGGTAACAGCGACCAATTGGGCAGTAAATATTCGAAAGCACCTCGTTCGAGGCAAATCTCTCTCGGAACTTGCGGCAATGGGGGTAATGGATCGTCGAATTTGCGAATTCCTGCAACAGGCGATCTTGAACGGTCTGAATATTCTCGTGAGCGGCTCCACGCAAGCTGGAAAAACAACTTTGCTTAACGCATTGGTCAGCGCAGTTCCCTTGAAAAGTCGCGTCATCACTATTGAGGAAGTATTTGAACTGAAACCTCGACTCCCGGATTGTGTGGCGCTTCAAACTAGACCATCGAATTTACAGGGCGAGGGCGAGATCCCTCTTAGGCGATTAATCAAAGAGGCACTTCGCATGCGTCCATCATTGTTGGTGGTGGGAGAGATACGTGAAGCAGAATCACTTGACCTTTTGATTGCGTTAAATTCTGGATTGCCAGGAATGGCGACCTTGCACGCAAACTCTGCGAAAGATGCGATCTCCAAATTGCAAACTTTGCCGCTTTTGGCAGGCGAAAATATTTCCCATCGCTTTATTGCACCGGTTGTTGCTTCCTCAATTGATCTCATTGTTCACGCAGCTATTGACAGTCAGGGAGCACGACGAATCGTCGAAATCGCGAGCGTCACTGGTCGGATAGAAAATGACCGAGTGGAAATCGAGCCACTGTTCACCTTTGAAAACGGGGAGTATCGAACAGGCTTACTAAATCCTGACCTGGTATCTGGAATTCCAAATGGCACCTTCGAAACCCCGAAAATCGACACGTTAATGTCTGACCGACTTCAACCCGAGCGACTTCAACCCGAGCGACTTCAACCCGCGCGACCTGATTCGGGGTCAAATGTTGGATCAAATGCTAGGTGGCTCTAGATGAAAACTTTCGTTCTACTCCATCCATTGGGTTTCGCTTTACTAGTGGTGCTCGTCCCAGCAATGCTTTTATTCCCCAAGAAAAAAAATGTCAGCAATGACGATAATAAACAAACAAAATCAAGAAGTCCGAAAGTAATTTACGCAACGTTCGGTCAGAAGGTGAGCCCCATTCCCGGTAACGAAGGGAAGTCCAAAGTTAGATTTTATGTCATAGGTTCTGGGTGCATTGGATTCTTATTTTCGTATTTGGTCCTCAACTCTTTCGTGCTCGCTATCCCTTTCGCTGCGCTTTTTAGTTTTATTCCAATTGCACGGTCTAAGCGCAGGGCCGAAAAATTACGTACCGAATTACAACTTCTCTGGCCGCAGATTATCGATCACATCATTTCCGGCCTGCAGTCCGGAATGTCGCTGGCTGAAACGCTTGCATCGCTGGGAACTCGTGGACCAGAGAGAACCAAATCTGTATTTCGGAAGTTTGGAATCGATCTAGTCTCCGGAATTGCATTTGATCAAGCACTCGATTCAATTAAGAAGTTCTTTGATGATGCGATAGCTGATCAAGTTTGCGAAGTTCTCGACTTCGCAAGAGGTGCAGGGAGCCGAGATACCTCACTGACCTTAAGAACATTAGCGGACTTTATTAGGAGAGATATTGCGGTTCGGAACGAAATCGCGGCTAGGCATTCATGGATTCGGAATTCCGCGACCTTGGCAGCGATTGCGCCTTGGCTATTGCTCTTGATCCTGGCATCGCAACCAAACACTGTTAAGGCTTATAGCTCGCCAAGCGGCCTGGTGGTTTTACTCGTTGGAGTGGCAATGACTGCGGTGTCCTATTACTGGATGGAAAAGGTTGGAAAACTTCGAAAAGTTCCGAGGGTATTTGCATCATGAGCAACCGATTACTGGCCCTCATTTTTGTCGCACCACTCTTGTTTTATGCTTTTCGGATCCTTCGACAAGAATTCAAAGACCCCCTGCTTGCATTTCACGATTCATTTAGAGTTGAGGCGATGACAAGTTCTTTGTCTCAAGCTCATGGCGCGAAAGAACTCCAAGGTTTGTCGCTCCCAGGCGAGATTGAAACTTTCGACTACCTCAAAACTGGTGATTTTGCCTCGAAGCAATTTAATCAAGAGACTTTTACCCAGCGAAAATCTTCAGCCCTTCTCAATCCGTTTTCCTGGGAGGACCGACGATTACTAGGCCAGGTGATTCCCTGGAACCTAGAAAATAAATTAGTTGGCTTGGGTTTGCTCGTATTTGCACTCTCCGGGTTTATTGCTCTCAATTTGGGGCTCACGTTCTTAGCGATCGTCGCAAGTTATTTTTACATGAACCTACTTTTTCAACGCCATCTCAAAGCTGCGGTAAAGAAGAGTCAGACACTGGAAGAAGAATTTCCAGCGATTGTTGAGTTAATCGCTGTTCTAATTGTTGCGGGGGAGAGTCCATCTCGAGCACTAGAGCGGATAGGGCAACGCACTGAGAGCCAATTGAGTATTCACATTCGTAAAGCAGTGGAGACAATTCGTGCGGGTAGGACTCTCTCCCACGCGCTGGAGAGATTGGCATTTGATTCACAGTCTTTGGCGATTCGCAGATTCTGTGATGCGCTCATAATCGCCCTGGAACGTGGAACACCATTGTCAGATGTTCTTCATCGACAAGTAGAAGATATTCGTGCTCAAAATCAAGCTGAGTTAATCAAGAGTGCGGGCAAGGCTGAAATCGCGTTGATGATTCCAGTAGTGTTCCTCATTTTGCCGATCTCGATCCTCTTTGCGTTGTGGCCTTCCTATTTGGCCTTGGGTCAGAATTTGATGTGAAAATCTAAATCGACTAGTACCAATCGACTAGTACCAATCGACTAGTACCAATCGACTAGTACCAATCGACTAGTACCAATCGACTAGTACCAATCGACTAGTACCAATCGACTAGTACCAATCGACT
>CAIMZW010000146.1 GCA_903846075.1 uncultured Actinomycetes bacterium | reverse complement strand
AGTCGATTTACTGGCCTGCAGGTTTCCTTTCCTAAGGTCTTGAAATCTGAGTTCATAAAATTTAAGTCGCTGAAGTCCAATTGGATAACCCTGACTTTGACTGTCTTGGCGATCATCGGATTCAGCGTTTTAAGCGCAATTCTTTCAGAGCACCGAAATACAGGTGGTGGTGGAGAACACCGAACCACCTTCGAACGAGTGATGACCGGCGCCAATTTTGCAATCCTGATCATCTCGGTTCTTGGAAGCATTATGGGATCGAGGGAATACAGCAGCGGGATGATTCGCACCTCTTTTACTGCAGTCCCTAAGCGCCTTCCAGTTCTCTTTTCGAAACTGATCACTTTCATTTACACCGTCTTGCCATTAATGCTAATTTCGATTTTTGCCGCATTTACGGTGGGTATGTCGATTTTCAAACATTATGGATTAGCCGTTATGCACGTTTCAGACCCATTTGTTGGACGAGCCCTCTTTGGCTACGCCTTTTACATTGTTGGCCTAGGAATCCTCGGGCTAACGATTGGGACTTTAACTAGGCATACCGCTGCAGCTATTGGAATTGTGATTGGTGGAGTTCTCTTCTTGCCAGCGCTTCTGGGCGCATTGTTGCCTTCAGGTTGGCAGAAGATTTTGGAGTATCTGCCTTCAAATGCGGGGGCATCCTTCCTCAATCCCACGCCGCTCTCTATCAACTTACTTTCGCCAACCAATGGCGCTTTGGTATTTGCCGCCTGGATAATTTTGGCAATTGTGGGAGCCGGTTATGCGATGCAACGGCGCGATGCGTAGAAGATAAATTCCGAGAAAGAGCTCCCAGCCTAGAACTGGGAGCTCTTTACTTTTTTAGTCGATGATCTCTTCAATGGTGTTGATCCGACGAAGAATCTCATTCGCCTTGCCAACTTTGCCCTGAGAGAACAATATTCCGGCCATTTCTCGATCTATTTTTATCAGGAAGGAGAAGTAATTCGGTGTTTGCGAAACTATTTCGGCTCTTGATTCATCCAACAGTTCCAGAGCCGTATCCAGTTCACCTTGCAGTCGTTTTGAGACACCTAGGTGATAGTGGAGATAAGGAATCCTTGATGTCATCCCCATGAAGGTCAAAACATCGAGGGCTAATTTGGCGTAGTACTCGGCGTTTACTCCATCCCCAAGTTCAACATAGCTTTCAGTTAATTCACCATCGCACTGCGCGAGGCTGAGTGGGATCTTCTCGCGCTTAAATATTTCCCTAGCCAGTAATGCATATTGAATGGCTTCGGGAAACTTGCCGGCTCCATTACAAGCCATTGCGATGTTGAGATAATCATTGGCGTAATCCATCTCGGTGTGAGTTGGGTCAACCAATTCGATTGCCTCAAGGTGAGCCGCAAGGGATTTTTCGAAATTTGAAGCGGCGAACCAGATCCGTCCTAAATCACGAAGCGCGTCCGGTAAATCTTGCTCATCCCAACTTCGGATTTTTTGAACCCGGATTGAGGCAGCTTCGGCAGCATCTCCGTAGCGCCCCAATGCGAAGAGCGAGTGTTCGATTCCTTCATAGATGTGAATCTTCTGCCGGACGTAACCATCAGGTTCGGATTCTTCAAGAAGGTCTCTCGCTACTTCCAGGAGAGTGAGTGCCTCTATGTAGTTGTTCTCGTGGTAAGCGCGTTGAGCCAATTCGCCATAGGCATCCGCTCTTACAGTTCCATCGTTCTCTCTGGCTCGCTCCCAGAGAGTTTCCTTCGATTCGTAGTTCTCGGTCTCCCAACCTCCTTCGTTCATCGTGGTTCGCCAAACACTTTTATCTGGTGAAGATGGAGTGCTCGTAACAATTCGACCTCTTCTCGAAACGAGATCGAGGATATCCACCCGCACAGACAAAGTGACTGGTAGAGGTCGACCTGCATCTCGGCAATCAACGTTGCATGATCATCAGGCATGCCAATTAGTCCTAACTGGACCTATGAAAGATCCGCTCTTCCAGTGCTGTCTGTCATCACTGGCAGGTCTTCCTTCAGACCACCGTACGCGGTTGCGCGGTTGGTACTAAGCAAGCCGAAGGGCTTAGCGCTTAGGTTCGTGACCTAGGTAAATTTTAACATCAATAGACGATAAATAATTCCCAATTTTGCTCATCGCTACAATGAGGGCATGAGAATTAGTTACGACCGGAATGATGTTGATAGAGAGAAAATTGTTCAATGGTTGACCACATATGCATATTGGGCCAAGGGGCGGCCAGCTGAAGTCATCAATCAATCGATTGACAACTCGGTGACTATTTCAGTTCTCGATGATGAAGGTACTTTTGTGGGTTTTGGGCGTCTCGTTACGGATGGAATTACCTTTGCTTGGCTATGTGATGTCTTTGCTGACCCAGATCGACGAGGTCAGGGGATAGGAAAAATGGTTGCTCAAGGAGCCATGGATTATTTCAAGAATGGCGAGAAAATCTTCTTCCTTCTACGCACCAACGATGCCCACGAGCTCTATCGCCGCCATGGTTTCGAAGAAGTTGCTGGACCCGAGAATTGGATGTCTTTAAGACTGACATGAGAGTCAACGATTTCGTGACCGAGACTTTTCAAGCTTCGATTCGAACCTTGGTCGAAAAGTCAGATTCGGCACGAAATCCCAAAGATGTAGAGGCGCTGCATGATTTCCGAGTCGGCCTTCGCAAGTTGCGATCTCATCTTCGAAGTTTTGAGTCGACCCTAGGTACAAAGTGGGTGCGACTTCAACGTGATCGATTGGAGTGGTTGGACTCGTATGTTCGACCTGTCCGGGACGTGGATGTTCTTATCCTTCGTCTGAATAATGATGTCAAGCAGTTGGGTATGGAAATCGATTCAGAAGTTATCAAATCGCTTCACTTGTCTTTGGCGATTGCGAGCCAACGAGAGCGAGCGCGTTTAAAAATCGCGATGGACTCTCAACTCTTTTCCGAACTCATGCAGGAATTGGGATCGTGGACTGTCGATTCGATTGCCTTTCGCAAAGAGCCAAGAATCCTGGAGAACTGGCTGAAGGAATTAGGTCGGGCAAGTCGAAAGGAGATCTTTACGATTGCTTTGAATCTGAACGAACAATCGCCCGATCGAGAATTACACAAATTGCGAATTAAATCCAAACGAGCTCGCTACTTAAGTGAAGCCTCAATTTCAGTTCTTGGCCAAAAAGCGAAACGACGAGCAAAAGAGTACGAATCAATTCAGAACTTTCTCGGTGATTATCACGACTCGTACGTGATGAGCCAGTGGCTCTCAAATCTGGCCAATTCACGATCTGAGTTCCAACCCACAACTTCTGTGCTTCGGGGATGGGAAGATAGGCATCGAACCGAATTGCGAGTACGTTGGCATTCGTTGTGGAGTGAGATCGAATCGGGAACGGCCGAGAGTTCGGAGTCGCAAGGATGAAGAAGATCGCTTGGACAGTAATCGTTGGTTTAACACTTGCAGGCATGTATGCCAGCCAATCAAGTGCGACCGGAGTGGTTTTCCCATTGAGCGTCACTCCCACTCTGAGCTTTCAGCAAGAGACTAACTTTTATGTGGTTAAGGTCGATCCCTTTGTGATTCCAGGGGCTTCAACTGTGATCACCGCGGTCTCGGGAACTAAAGTATTTCTCGGCGACCGTCCAACCCGGACATTGTATTTAGCGTCCGTGGTGAAGAAGACTTTGACGCTTATTCGTACTATCAAAGTACCTGACCCAACACAGCCTTACGCGAAGAACAATGCGCTCTTGGACATGATTACCTCTGGCGAACACCTCTATTTAGCGGTTGCCGACGGCGCAGATTCAACTTTTGTTTGTGGCGGGGCTCGAATTTATGATTACAAGATTTCCCGTCTTGATGCCAAACCCATTTTACTTTTTAAATCGACGCCATGTGGACACGGAGATCTTTTTTATGACGCCAGATTGGCCATCAAAGGATCCACTCTCTACATAGCCGGTGGCAATAGCATCGTCGACAACGTGACTGGCATTTTCCCACTCACTACTTCGATCGATTATGCGCCGGGGGAGAAGTTTCCTGCCACCAACTATTACGGCTCGGTCACCGCAATCGATCTGAATACCAAGAAGATTTCTCCCATGGCGGTCGGGTTGCGCCATCTTGGTGGGTTGCTTTGGGATGCTTCTCGGAAAGTTCTTTGGGAGAGCGATAACGGCCCTCGCGGTGGCGATGAACTCAACATAATCCTCAAGGGTAAAAATTATGGTTGGCCAAATGTCACTCTTGGTCGGCCGTACGATCAACTGGTTGCACCAGCCAATGGTGTCAAAATCAATACCAACGGAAAATACCAAGCTTCCATTTATGGCTGGACGCCTTCGATTTCACCTTCGACTATTCGTAAAGTTCCGACAACAGGAGAATTTTCCAAGTACTGGGCTGGTGATTTGATTGTTGGTTCACTCAAAGGAAATCAACTTCGAAGGCTTCGAATTTCTCCCACGAACACAGTTCTCTATGACGAACCTATTCCTGTTGGCGATCGAATCAGAACATTGGACTTTCTTGCCGATGGCCGATTGCTTCTGGGAACTGATACCGGTCGCATCATGATTGTCTCTGATTCGGGAGTTTCAGGAACTGGCCGCTATCCCAAGGATCCAACGCCTCCGGAGCTAAATCCGAGTACGAGTGCAACTCCAAGCACGTCTGCAACTGCCTCACCGAGTGCGAGTTAATTGCCTCAACCAATTAGGCTTGAACCATGCCAAGAATCGTGATCGCGCCTGACTCATTCAAAGGCTCGACCTTTAACGTTGATGTGGCCACATGGATACGGTTGGGATGGAAGTCAGTTCGACCAAATGATGTTGTGATCGAAAAACCCATGGCCGATGGTGGTGAAGGAACCGTCGAAACTATTGCGCAGAATCGAGACGACGTTGAAAAATTCACGATCTCTGTGGTGGGTGCCGATGGAGGTAGCAACCGTGCAACCTGGTTGCTCTTTGATAACGGATCTGCAGTCGTTGAATTAGCCAGCGCTTCTGGCATCACTTTGGTCAAAGAGTTAGATGCGCTTGGCTCCCATACCTATGGGCTTGGTCAAGTCTTGCAAGAGGTCAGCAAGCATCCTGAAGTCACAAAGATATTTATTGCACTTGGCGGATCTGCAAGTACCGATGGCGGAACCGGAGCCCTTCGAGCATTAGGTTTTAGTTTTCTTGATGAACTTGGAGATGAGCTAAGTCTTGGAGGTGCTGGTCTGGTTGATTTGGCGGAGATCGATACTTCGAATTTCATCAAGCCACCTCGAGGTGGGGTTGTTTGTTTGGTTGATGTCAGTAACCCGTTGCTCGGACATAACGGAGCCGCTGCCGTCTTTGGTCCGCAGAAAGGTGCGACACCAGAAGATATTCAAGAATTAGAAAGCGGGCTGGCTCGTTTTGTGGAGGTTTGCGGTGTGCCAGATTCTCCTGGCAGCGGTGCTGCTGGCGGAACTGCCTATGGTTTTCGTGCTGCGTGGGGTGCAACATTTGCCGCGGGCTCTGCAATAGTCAGCGAGATGGTTGGTCTTCCGCAAGAAATGGAAAAGGCAGATCTAGTCATCACTGGAGAAGGTCAACTTGATTCCCAAAGTTGGAATGGCAAGGTCGTTGGATACGTTCGCTCACTTGCGGGGGCGCTAGATAAGCCAGTCGCTTATGTTGTGGGGAATGCAACGATTGATTTTCCCGATGATGCTTTTTTGGGTCTTTCCCTAACCTCCATGTCCGGCTCGAAGGAAGAAGCAATGGCTTCGACAGGGGAGTGGCTCTTTGCGGCAGGCAAAGAACTGGCCGAACAATATTCGTTGAGTTTGCTCAGTTCTTAATCGCCGAGGTGGTAACCGCCATCGATCGGAATTTCGGCACCATTGACCCATGCCATATCTGATGAGGCAAGAGCGAAGATTCCATTTGCGATCATTTCAGGAGTTGCGACATATGGTTGGTCTAAATCTTCATTACGCCACGGTCTATCGAGATAGAGATCAAGCCATTCTTTAACCATCGGAGTCGCCGTTCCGCCGGGCATGATGGCGTTGACCCGAACACCTGAGGAACGGAATTCTCGTGAGAGACCTTTGGTCAAATGATTGAGTCCTGCTTTCGATGTGTCATAAAGATGATTCTTGTAATTCACTTGAATGGCATTTATGGAGGAAACATTGATGATGTGGCCTTTGCTCTCTCTCAAGAAAGGCAAGGCTTGTTGAGCAAGAAAGAACGGCGCCTGAAGATTTATCGCGAGAACAAGATTCCAGTCTGACTCAGTAACAGTCTCAACAGGTTTGTGACTGATAACTGCTGCGCAATTGACGACGATATCGATCTTCCCCCAACGACCAATCGCGGATTGCAGAATCGCCGAAGCTGCCTTCACTGGCTCTTTCAAATCTGCATGAACGTAATGAACTTCGCAGCCTTCATTCTGTAAAACCATACTCACGGTCTGATTTTCATCATTGGAAGTGAGGAGAACGTAATCGCCATTGCGCGCAAATTTTTCTGCAGTGGCCTTACCAATTCCCGTTGTTGCGCCAGTAATTACAACGACGCGCGCGTTAGCCTTGTCGGTCATCTTTGAATCATATAGGATTTTGGACAACATTCAGAAGGGTTCTTCATGTCCCAATCCCGCACTTTCGCCACGTTCATAGGGTCAACGATAGGTCAGATTCCAGAGTGGGCAAGGCTCGAACGTGATCTCATCAAAATCATTGATGATGCTTCGCTTGAGTTCGCCAAGCGCTACACAAATCCTGACGGCACTTTAATCTGGCGTGACTTCTGGCCTGGTATGGATGGTTCAGATGACCCGTATGAGGGTTTCATGAACTTCACTCTTCATTACATCATGGGCGGTTCGGCAAAGTTAGATGAAGAACATCGCAAGATTTGGGATGCGATTACTTGGCAGTGGACTCAATACGGGCAAATCGAAGATGAGTTTGATGGCGGTTATGACTGGATGCACCACGGTGAGGCTCTATTGGGTTTCTATTGGTTTGGTTTAGCCAATCCCAATGTTTTAAAGGATCGCCAGCGGACTAAGAATTTTGCAGCACTCTATAACGGCGAGAATAAGAAAGTCTCCAACTGGGATCCTGTTAACAAGATCATTCGTTCGCCAATTACCGGAAGCCGCGGTCCCAATCACAATCAGACCGGAGAAGATTGGATGACCCACCGCGAAATCCTCGAAAATTATTTACCGCCGTTTGAAGACCTACCTGGGGTAGATCCATACACAATGAAATGCCCATGGCTCGATGATGAGATGTACGCACTGCTCATCAAGAAAATTAACGAACGGATCTCTCGTGGCGATGTTCCAGTCAACCTCACCGCCACTGGATTGATGACACATGCTTTTACGTATGACCACGATGAAAAGTACAAGACCTGGGTCCTAGAGTATTTACAAGCTTGGAAGGAACGAACTGCCCTTAATGGGGGAGTAATCCCGGACAACATTGGTCTCGATGGGAAAATCGGAACATATAACGATGGCAAGTGGTGGGGCGGTTACTACGGTTGGCGTTGGCCGCACGGTTCATTAACTGTTCTAGAACCGTTAGTAGTGTCAGGTTCTAACGCGGTCATGCTCTCTGGTGGCGATCTCAGTCATCTCGATTTAGTTCGATCTCAGATGGATTTCTTGTGGGCGCTTCGCAAGGAAGAGAACGGGCAACAAGTTGTTCCAAAGCGCCACTTCGATAATGGTTGGGGACACTACAAGCCGGTAGATCCGATCCATCCCGTATTGGTTTGGAATATCTCGTTAGCCGAAGAAGATGCGCAAAGAGTCGAACGCGGTTGGGTCGCAGAGAACGAGATCATCAGTACCGAAGGTTATGTGCAGGGAAGTGCCAGACCACAGCACACTGCGGCTTGGTATGGGTACATGCGGGGATATTCGCCCGATTATCCTATTCAGATTCTGAAGAACAATTTAGAAGCGGTTGAATTCCAGATCAAGCGATTCCAAAGTGAAGAGTGGAATCCATACACGATGGATCATTACCGAGAGGCGATGTCGATCCACGATTGGCAGATTCTGCAACCAGCAATTCTCGAAGCGCTGATTCATCTGACTCTAGGTGGACCAATGTTTTCCTACCACGGTGGACATCTGCATGTTGCGGTTCGTTATTTTGACATTGTGAATAAACGACCTGGTTTGCCTTCTGATGTTGCAGCGTTGGTTGAGAAGGTAAGTTCTGAAGGTGTCGAATTAACATTGGTGAACACCTCTGCCTTGGAAGAGCGCGAGCTCATCATCCAAAGCGGTGCCTTTGGCGAACATCAGATTCTCTCGGCGACAGATCGCCTCACCGGCACCGAAGAAACGGTGAACAGTAAATATCTTCGAGTCGTGCTGGCTCCTAACACTCAAGTGCAATTGCATGTGAATGTAAAACGCTTTGCGAATGTCCCTTCTTATGCGACGCCGTATGACCTTCCAGAAGAAGTTAAGGATATTCCACTCACTATTACTGGTCGCTTTGATAAGTAATCTGATTATTTAATCTCGTGCCTCAGACATCAGAGAACAAACCAGAGATTCAGCGACGCCTTCTTGGGCTCGCTGGTGCCATGGGATTTCTCATGTATGGACTCGGGTATTGCGTACCGTTAGTCAAACGGGACTTTCACATCTCCAGGGCCGCCGCTTCGATTCACAACTTGGTTTTCGCATTTCTTCTCATGCTCAGTTCCTATTACCTTGCCCGCATCATCTCTCGATTCACTCCATCTAAAGTTATGCGATCAGGTTGGGTGGTTGTTTTTATTGGCGTTGCGATTTTTACCACGGCTCCAAACATTTGGATTTCCATTCCGGGTTATGGAATATGTGCCCTCGGTGCAACGCTCTTTAACAATACGAATGCGGCAACATTGAGCCAAGGTAAGGGCAGTTCTTTAACGTTGATGCTTCGAGCTGCCGGGATAGGTACTGCAGGGGGAGCCTGCGCACCGCTTCTCATTGGAACACTGGTTGGCCAAGGAGTTTCTTGGCGCATTACGCTCTTTATTATTACGGCAATTGTGGCTGGAATTGGCTATTGGGTCGTGCCTGAAGTTCCAGATCGTTCGCCAGCTACCCATAAAGAGAAGATGACTTTTGATCGACAGTTGAAGTTGCTGCTGGTTCTCGGATTCACCGCAAATATGCTGGAAGTTGGGGCCGGGGCTTGGGCTCTTGATCTGATGACTCAACGGAAGATTGCAAATGCGGCTGCCCTGATTTTCGCATCCTTTATCAGTTATGGAATCGCCACCAGTCGACTCTTCTTCTCCTTCCTTGTTCGAGTCGGGATGACAAAGATTTGGTTTATTTCCACCGTTATAGCGGGGAGCGGATTGCTGACCATTGTCATAACGCGAAGTGGTCCGGCGACTGTCATTGGATTAGTCGTGGCTGCCCTTGGAATCGGACCACTCGGAGCGATCGCAGTGGCGTTGGCCGCAGATAACCCTCATGGGGCTGATGTTGGAGTCTCCGCAAATGTCATTGGCGCCGCAATTGCTATTGGCGTTGGCCCGTGGATCGTAGGAGTCATCAGCGACTCGCTCGGTTTCTCTTACGCCTACTCCATGACCTTTGGGATTCTTCTTGTGGCGACCATGCTTTTTGTCGCAACAAAAAAGGGCGAATCCATTTAAGAATCCGCCCTTATAAGTTTTTAGTGATTAGAGAATTGCCACTGTGTGGGCGTCAATGAAATCCCAGTCATAGTCAATACAGAGACCCTCACCCTTTGGGGCAAGAACGTATCCATCTTCAATATTGAGTTGTGATTTGGTCCCGAACTCAAAGTCATCGAAGGGGAAGAGAGTTTCAAAGAATTCGCAGTTCACCATTGCCAATGAGGGATGGATTTGAATCTGCTCCATCGCATGGTAAATGGTTGTGTGAAGTTCGCATTGAACTCCGAAGGCTTCTGCAACATGGGCAGTCTTCATAACTGCAGTGATGCCACCTCGCCAAGAAACGTCAGTTCGAACGATATCCGCTAGATCTTCCTTGATGTAATGAGCAGTGGAGTAATGAGCCCCTGCGACTACTTCGGTACCGCAGATCGGTATATCTAATTTCTCCCGCAATTTGCGCAGACCATTGAAATTCACATCGAGCAGAGGCTCTTCCAGCCAACGGAAATTGAGTTTTTCCAATTCCCGGCCAGCCTTAAGAGCCTGTTCGTAGGTGTAACTGATTACTGGATCTGCCATCAGTGTGAAGTCATCTCCAACTGCTTCGCGAACTGCGCGGTAGCAAGCAATATCCAAGTCGAGGATCCCTGGGGGATGGAGCTTGTAGCCCTTATATCCTTTAGCTTTGACTGCTAAAGCTTGCGCTACATATTCATCAGGTCCTGGCAAGAACATAGAACTTACATAAAGTGGAACTTTCTCGCGCGAAGCGCCAAGCAAGCGATATACAGGTTGGTGCGCCATCTTTCCTACGATGTCCCAACACGCGTTATCAAAAGGTGCGTAAGAGTAAATAGGAACGTGATTCCAACGGCGATCGAAGAGTTCGAACTCCTTCATATTTTTCGCACCGTCATGAGCTGAACGTCCAATAAAGAATGGTTTGACTTGGGACATCGTTGCTGCTGCAGCTTTGGCGTCTAAGGCACCAAAGCCAAACGATGTCCCCGTCACTCCATCGGTAGTCGTAATGGTGATGACCGTGAAATCAGGGCGAGAACCCCCCGGTAACTGCACGGCAGAAACGGCGTCGAGATTTTTTAATTCGTCTCCGCCCCTGCAGGCCCTGATTTCGATACTTGCGATTTGGCTATCAGACATTATCGGCTCCCTTTAAAATCCTATAGGATTAGAGCATACCCAAAAAGGGTGTAGTAATGTCAAATAACTCGCGGGTTTTTTATAGTTCGTTGATTGCTTCAGCGGCAGGTGAAAAGCGCTTGAGTGAAGATTCAATGTGATCGTGCATTGCCTGACGGGCAATTTTCTGCTCGCCACCAATAATTGCTCGCGCAATTTCATTGTGTTGTTTAATCGCAAGTTGTCCTGAGCCAGATTGGTAATACTGTTCGAATAACTCTTGAACGAATTGCGGGCGATCAGTTGCTTCGATGAGGTTCTTTTGATTGGCGACGAAAAGTCGGAAGAGATGAAGGTGGCAGTGCGTTCGTTCGAAAGATTGAGCCAGAGATGCATTTCCGGATAGTTGGGTTATCAAAGTATGAAAGCGGGCATCGTGCTCGGTCAGGGCTTCGATTTTGCTATTAGAGTCAAACTTCAGCGCTTCCTTTGCGATTAACATTTCCGCTCTGATCGCAGCTTTGCCGGTATTAGAAATATTTTTCGCTGCTTGTTCAGCCGCCCAAGGTTCGATGAGAAGACGAAAGCGAAAGAGGTCATCAAACTCTTTTACTGTGAGAAGGTTTGTTGCGGAATAGCCTTTCAATGGTTCTTTAGCGATGAGCCCATCTGATTCAAGTCTGGCAAGTGCTTCACGAATCGGCGTTTGGGAGACTCCCAGACGAAGGGAGAGGGCATCAATATTTACTCGCTGGCCCGGTGCGATTTCATGAGAAAAAATCATGGCCTTAACCATCTCGTACGTTTCGTCAGAGAGAACGGAACGACGTGGGCCAATCTTTTCGGCTTGCGCAGTTGCTCTATTCAAGGAACCTGCTCCAGTTAGGTGGGCCGCTAGACATCGTCGTGATAGCGCTTTCTACTTGGGTAATCGTAGTCCATGCATTCCACCATCGACGGCTAAGACTGTGCCGGTGGTTGATGCTTGATATGGGCTGGCCAAATAAAGAATGGCTCGGGCAACTTCTGGAGCCGAGACTAGGCGACCCAATGGTTGGCGAGCTTCTAGGGCTGCACGTTCGGCGCCTGGATCATCAGCCAAGGAGAGAAGTCGTTCGACCCAAGGGGTATCTGCCGTTCCGGGGTTGACGCAATTGACTCGGATTTTTTCGTTGACCAAGTCAGCCGCCATCGCCCTGGTGAGAGACATGACCGCGCCTTTGCTCGCGCTATAGACGGCTCGTTTAGGTAGCCCAGCGGTAGCCGCGATCGAACAGGTGTTAACGATCGAGGCAGCAACAGATTGACGAAGGAGCGGAAGCGCCGCGGTGGTTACCCGGCCAATTCCTGCAACATTGATATTCATGACGCGATACCACTCGTCATCGGTGGCATCTGCGACCGTTCCGACTGCGCCAATCCCAGCGTTATTCGCCAAGATATCGATGACAGAGGTTTCGGAACTAATACGTTCGAATGCTCTCTGAACGCTGGAGGTCTCTCCGACGTCGCACTCAATCCAGGTGGCAACTCCTTCCATATCCCCGCTCTGAATATCCAAACCGAAGACCTTTGCACCGGCCGCGTGGAGAGCTTTGCTAACCGCCAAACCGATGCCGGATCCGGCACCTGTGACGACCGCTGTTAGTCCAGTGAACTCTGTACTCATTTATGCCACTCCACTCTCTTGTTGCGGATTGAGCCAATATTGACCAGTAGGAAAGAGATAGCGGTCAATACTGGAGTCCAACATTTGTGCCCCTGATCCAGGTAACTGGGGAGCGCGATACTGTCCATTGAGAATATTTGTTGGTTCAATAAAATGCTCGTGCAAATGATCCACATATTCCACGACTCTACGGTCATGATGTCCCGAGACCGCTACCGCATCGAACATCGCAATATGTTGAACCATTTCACAGAGGCCAATTCCCCCCGCGTGTGGACAGACTGGGATGTCATATTTGGCAGCCAGAAGAACGTTGGCAATATTTTCATTAACTCCAGCAACTCGAGTCGCATCAATCTGCATAATGGAAAGACCTTTTAACTGCAGTAACTGTTTAAACATAATGCGATTGGCTCCATGTTCCCCAGTGGCAATCGGGGTGGGGGAGACCGCTTTAGCAATCGTGGAATGTCCGACCACGTCATCAGGGTGTGTCGGTTCTTCTACCCAGGTTAAGTTGAATTCCTGTAACTGATTAATCCACTCAATCGCTTGGTTAACATCCCAAACTTGGTTGGCATCAATTGCTATTCGAAATTCTGGCCCTACTAATTCTCGAACTTTGCGTAATCGGCGACGGTCATCTTCAATTGATTTACCGCACTTATATTTTACGAGCGTGAATCCAGAGTCAATTGCTTCACTAGTCAATCGCAACATCTTTTCATCGTCGTAGCCCAGCCAACCAGGGGTAGTTGTATACGCCCGTAAACCATTCTGAATTAATTTCTCTTCATTGGCCGCTCGAAAGGGGAGTTGCTTATTGAGAAGCCTGGTGGCCTCTGATGGCGTGAGCGCGTCAGAGATGTAACGAAAATCCACTGCTGCGACGAGTTCTTCCGGCGACATATGGGAGAGTAATTTCCAGAGCGGCATTTTTCGTTCTTTGGCAAAGAGATCCCAAAGCGCATTCAGAACGGCACCTGCGGCCATATGAAAGACGCCTTTATCCGTACCCAACCAGCGCAACTGACTATCGGAGGAAAGTTTTCTCGCGATTTGGCCAATGTTGTAGAAAGCTTCAGTTGTATCGAGACCTGCGATGGACTCCATCAAGATTTCGATTGCTTTTACTTGAACATCATTTCCGCGTCCGATAGTAAAAACTAGCGAATCTCCAGTTAGTTCAGGATTATCGGTAATGATACGTAGATAGGCAGCCGAATAATCGGGATCAGCATTCATCGCATCAGAACCATCCAACATGGTGGAGGTGGGGAAGCGAACATCCATCGCCCGAAGGTCGGTAATTTTTGTCATTTACGAAAGAAACCTCTCCAAACCTGCAGGGATACCGTTCATTGCCCATTGACCTTCATATCCAACACCTGGATCGGTAGGGGCATGGACGAGTCCATTTTCATCAACGAACCACTCCCGAGTTGTTGGATTACCCCACACAAGAGATTCGTAATACGTATTGTTTTTTATGGCCATACAGAGATGCGCACTTTCAATACCCATACCGTGAACCTCGGCGCGTAAGTGATAAGCATCTGCAAGATGGGCAATGCGCATTGCGCCGGTAAAGCCACCACGAAGGAATGTGCTAGTCCGTAATCCTGTTGCAACGCCAGTGGCAACAAAATCTCCAGCGCTCATATGCGCGCCATCAGTTACTTCACCTAAGAGCAAGGGAACTCGGACTCTCTCGCCGAGCCACTTATAAGCAGTGATGCTGAATTCTCGCATGGGTTCTTCATACCAAAGGTAACCTGCAGCATCGAGAGCATGACCGAGGTAGACCGCATCTTGTAAATCAAAACCAGCCGAACCGTCATACATCAATGGAATCTCATCCCCAACATGTTCGCGGAGTTTGTTGCAAAGCAATGCGTCTTTTTTGGCATCACCAAAGGCGTGCAACTTAATTGCAGGGTAACCAAGTGCTAGGCATTGATCCGCGATATCGAGAAACTCTTCAATCGAAGAATAGGTAACGGTGGAGGCATAAGCCTGAATGGATTCGCGATAACCGCCCAAGAGCTTATAAACCGGTAACTGTGCGGCCTTGCCGGCAATATCCCAGAGTGCAACATCTACTACGTGCGCCATATTTGGGGCGAAGCGTTCGATGCGGTCCAACTCCCATGCGCGCTCCCATAAGTACTCGCGTTGCAATGGGTCTTGACCAATCAACTCGTCGCGAAACCTGCGGTCTACATAATCTTTAAGGATCACACCTCGCGTGGCTTGTGCGAATCCGGTGATACCTGCATCTGTTTCAATCACGAGCCAACCAACAGTGATGGCGGGATCAGATCCAGGTAATCCTTGGCGCCACACAAAGGCAGGGGAGTGGGCAGGACGATCTACAAGTACAACCTGAACGTTGGTAATCTTCATTCTCTCCGGCACTTCCTTTTCTCGCGAATTTCGGGAATTCCTATAGTTTTACTAGTCAGTATTTATAACGTCTTGATAACAACTTCGCGTCCTTCTTACCTTCTTGGCTATTTTGCGCTCAGATTGACCCGTGCGACACGAATGTAGCGTAGAGAAAAATCTTTGAAAATACTATACGAAATACGATTTTCCTACTAATGTTCGGCGCACTCAGGTCCGCAACTATTTATTGCTGACCCCAGTCGAGAGAGAAATGAGGCAACACTTGAAACGCAAGTATTCGCTTATCGCGGCTGCTGCAGCCCTAGTAATTGGTGGAACTATGGTTTCTCCAATTGCGGCACAAGCTGCAAAGCCATCGATCCTGATCTGGGTAGACGCCCCTCGTCTTCCTGGCGCACAGCTATATGCGAAGATCATGGCGCCAACTGTCAACGTTAAAGTTGAGTTGCATGCGCAAGGTGATCTTTTAGCCAAGGTGCAGTTGTTTAACCGCATTAAAAAGGGTTGGCCAGATGTTGTCTTCGGTCCACCAAATGACGTTGCAGTCTTGAATAACCCACTCATCAATGATGCGATGGCATTGGATAGTTTGCTACCTGCCAGCACATGGAAGGCTTTCGGAAACGGAAACAACTGGTGTAAGGGTGCTGACGGAAAGACCTATTGCATTAAGAATGACTTGGCCCAAACAGTTCTTTGGTACAACACGGCACTCTTCAAGCAATTCGGTTACACCGTTCCAACAAAGATGAGCGAACTCTTCGCAATTGGCGCCGACTTGGCTAAGAATCACCCAGGATATTCCCTCGGTGCTCTTGGCGATCAAGCAGCTAACTCTTCCTACTTCTGGCCATCACAATGCCCATTGAACGCAGCGAAGTCATCAACCCGTGTCGTTATCAACAGCCACGATCCACATTGCACCCGTGTCACAAAGGCACTGCAACCACTGATCGATGCCAAGGTCTACGACCCACGTTCACCATTTGATGCTGGCTTCATCAAGGATGTCGGCCAAGCCGGCAAGCTTGTCGCCAACATCGGACCATCATGGTACGGAGACTTCGTTCTTCGTCCTGCCTCTTCATACGCAGTAAAGGCTGGCGAGTGGACTGCCGCTCCAATGCCAATCTGGGATGGCGAGAAGGTCAACTACTCTGGTGAATATGGTGGCGGTATCTATACCGTTTCACCTCACTCCAAGTTCCCTAAGGAAGCTGTTGCATTCGCAATGTTCATGGTTGGCGACAAGCGAAATCTTGTCACTGTAACCAACCCAGACGGAAGCCATGGTGCACCAACATTCCCAGCTTACGGACCAGGAAATAAGCTCTGGGCCGCTAAGGTCAATGCAGATACTTTCTGGGCCTCAAGCCCTTACCCTGCAATGGCTGCACAAGCTAACAAGGTATTCCCAGGCGAGAAGCCAGTCCGCTATGACACCAATGGTGCATGGGGTGCCGCGTTCTCACCAGCCTTAGCTAAAGATGGAAATCTGCAAGGTGCACTAGATGCATACGCGACATACATCTCTAACCTCGCTCAGCAATTGGGCTACGAGGTAAGTAAGTCCTAATAAACATTCAAGCAATTGAATGAGAAGTGGTTGCGGCGGGCTGGGAGACCAACCCGCCGCTTCCAACGAGAATTAAGCCTTCTCTTTAAGTTCTAGAAGTGGGCAAGTGCTAGAAAAAAAGTTTGTGATCCGAGAGAGGTCTTTTTAATGGCAAGAGTGAAGAAGTACAAACAGCGCAAGACATTGATGATTGTCATGTTGGCGCCGTACTTGTTGTTGTTATTGTTTCTTGGCGTAGTGCCGTTGATAATGGCCTTCTTTGAAATTCCAGCTAAATCGCTCACCAACCCAAACGGTGGTTTTGATGCGTTCTGGATTGTCCTCCACGACTTCCGATTTGCCACCGCCGCAAAGCATGTAGGCGGATTCATGCTTATCTTTGTACCGTTGATGATCGTTTTTGTTATCGGTATGGCTCTCATGCTCGACGTGAACAACTCCAAATGGAAGAAATATCTCCGCTTGGCCTACATTATTCCGGCGTCAGTATCCGGAGCAGTTGCCGTTCTCATGTGGTACGTCATTCTCGAACCAACACTGAGCCCATTTAAAATGGTGCTTCGCTTCTTTGGAATAAAAGAAGCAACTCAGATTTGGCAGACCCAGAATCTGGTCTACATCTTGGCCATTATGGCCTTCTTCGCTATGGCGGGTAACTGGATTTTGATTCAATACGGATCATTGCAGAGTATTTCCACGGAAATCGTCGAAGCTGCTCGCGTAGACGGTTGCACTGGTCTTCAACTCGCGTTGCGAATTAAATTGCCGTTGATTAAAAAGTATGTCATCTACATGGGCGTTTTGGTCTTTGCTGGTGGTCTGCAAATCTTCGTTGAACCACAACTTTTGACAACGTCGGTTTACAACGGAATTGCAAACGCCTGGTCATTTGACCAGTTGAGTTACTCACTCGCCTTCACTACAGGTGACTTCGGAGGAGCTTCGGCACTTTCCATCATGCTCTTGGTTCCAAGTCTTATTGGAGCCTTGCTCGTTATCTTCAAGACCGACATGTTCGATGAAGCCAAGACACCTGGCAAGAAGTTACAAGGAGAAGGTTAAATGGCACTGTTAGAGAAACCTGAAGTTGCACCGGTGAAGAATCGAAAGATTCGTGCTCAGAGTCGCTGGGGTTTAGCCCTTGTCAATGGGTGGCTGATTTTCTTTGCCATCATCAGTGTCATTCCGATGTTGTGGTTGATTCTTGCGCCATCAAAGACGGATCCACAGGTCACCCATCGAAATCCGCTCTCCTTCGGAAGTTTCCATGGCTATGTCAAAGCTTGGAAAAATCTACAATTTTTCGATGGTGGCGTTATCGGGCAATGGGTTATCAACTCCGTGATGTATACGGCGGCGATTGTGGTCATTGGAACTATCACAGCTTCGTTAGCGGGTTTCGTAATCTCGGCTTCCAAAATTAGGTTCAAGCGCACCTTCTTGATAAGTACTTTGATCATGATGTTGGTGCCACCAGTTGCTCTTGTCATTCCGCTCTTTGTCGAGATGGATAAAGTGAGCCTGATTGATAATCCCTGGTCCGTGATTCTAATTTCCTCGCTCTATCCCTTTGGTGCTTTTCTTTCCTATATTTATTACACGACTACTATTCCGCCAGAGCTCTATGAATCGGCTCGTCTTGACGGGTGCAACGATATTAAGTTGTATACCAAGATCGCTCTACCTCTGTCATGGCCGCTCATTTCTCTGCTCGCTTTCTTTGCCTTCATTGGCAACTGGGCAAACTACTTCATGCCTTACATCTTCTTACCGTCGAGCCAGAATTACACTCTGCCATTGGGTCTGGGATTCCTCTTTTATTCCACCCCAGCCATCAATCCGGGAGTTGGCGCGACTTCGGTCCCCATTCTCAAGCCTGAGATTGCCCTTGCCGGTGTGCTCGTTGCAGTGCCGATCATGATCGTATTTATGGTCAGCCAGAAGCGATTGGTTCGTGGAATGCTTGCTGGGTCCATTAAGTCATAAGACTTACATTTTAGAAAGGCTGTCATGTCGACCCGGGTATTTCCGTTTGATTTCGGCGATCGCTCCATGGGCGATCTTCTTGGTGGTAAAGGTGCAAACCTCGCAGAAATGGTGAAATTGGGAATTCCGGTTCCCGATGGATTCACTATCTCTACAAAGGCGTGCCAAGAATTTCTCATTTCTGGCGGAATCTCTTCGGAGCTGCGCGAGGAAGTTGATATTGCAGTAGCGAATTTGCAGCGTGCAACTGGCAAAACATTTGGTGATACCCAGAATCCATTGCTCGTCTCAGTGCGATCAGGGGCCAAATTCTCCATGCCCGGCATGATGGAGACTGTTCTTAATGTTGGTATTTCTCCGGAAGTGGCAGACGCCCTAGCCAGGATTACCGGTGATGCCAGATTCGCTTGGGATTCTTATCGCAGATTTGTCGACATGTTCGGTCGGATCGTCTGTGGCCTCTCCAATGAAATATTTGATGAAGTAAGGCTTGAGGTTCTTGCCGAAAATGGCGTGAAAGATCTTTCGGATTTGTCGCCAGATGCGTTGCGAGATCTGGGTGAGCGCCATGTAGCACTCATAGAAAGTGAAACTGGTCAAGAATTTCCCTACGATGCCCAAACCCAACTTCATCGTGCCATTGAGGCGGTATTTCATTCGTGGAATTCTGAACGAGCCCAGCTCTACCGCCGAAGGGAGCGGATCGCCAACGATTTGGGCACTGCAGTCAATGTTCAAATGATGGTCTTTGGAAACGTGGGAACAACTTCTGGAACTGGAGTTTGCTTTACTCGAGATCCTGCCAGCGGAGACCTTGGGGCCTATGGGGATTATTTACCGATGGCACAAGGCGAAGATGTGGTGGCTGGAATTCGAAATTCGCTACCACTTGCCGATCTAGAACAACTCGATCCAACTTCATTCTTTCAATTACAAAAAATTATGCAACGTTTGGAATCCCACTATCGGGATATGTGCGATATCGAATTTACAATCGAGTCTGGAAAGTTGTGGATTCTGCAAACTCGGGTAGGCAAGCGCACAGCAGAGGCGGCCTTTCGCATTGCATCGCACCTTGTGGGCGAAGGAATGATCACGATGGATCAGGCCATCTCCCGAGTTAGTGGCGAACAGTTGAGTCAATTAATGTTCCCGCAATTTGATAAGAAAGCAGTGAAGAGTGAATTAACCCGTGGCATCGCAGCATCCCCTGGAGCAGCCGTTGGCGAAGTCGTCTTTGAATCAAGTACTGCTGCTGATTTAGCTTTAGAAGGTAGGAAAGTAATTCTTGTTCGTAGAGAAACCAGCCCTGAGGATTTGGCCGGCATGGTTGCCGCTCAGGGCATTCTCACGAGCCGTGGTGGTAAGACTTCACATGCTGCGGTGGTGGCACGAGGAATGGGTCGGGCTGCGGTTTGCGGTGCAGAGGCGATTGTGGTTCATCACGCCGAGAAGTATTTCAGCGTAGGTGAAGTGAAGGTTCATGAGGGCGAAGTCATTTCAATCGACGGTTCTACTGGAGCGGTTTTTCTAGGTTCGGTTCCCGTGGTTGCTTCGCCCGTCACTTCGTATTTGCAGGGCGAGATAGCCAATGCTGATTTCACTCCAGTGATCTCGGCGGTAGATCAGTTTCTTCGATATGCAGATGCGGTGCGAAGCATGAGCGTGAGAACGAACTCGGATACACCTGAAGATTCTGTGGTGGCGAGAAGGCTGGGAGCTGAAGGAATTGGATTAACCAGAACCGAACATATGTTTCTGGGCGAGCGACGTCACTTTATTGAAGAGTTGGTCTTGGCCGAAGAGGATGAGAAGCGCAGCGCAATTATTGCCGAGATGGAGAAATTGCAGTTCGCAGATTTCACCGGGATTTTTCAAGCCATGGACGGTTTGCCCGTAACAATTCGACTTCTTGATCCGCCACTACACGAATTCTTAACCGATCGCACCACCTTGGCAGTCAAGATTGCCGTGCAGGAAGCAAAGGGCGAAGTTACATCCGAACGTGAGCGCGCAATGTATCGAGCGGTCAACAGATGGCATGAGACCAATCCCATGATGGGCCTTCGTGGAGTACGCCTTGGAGTCCTGATTCCCGACCTCTTCACGATGCAGGTCCGAGCCGTGACTCTGGCGGCTCTAGCTGCGCAACGAGAAGGAATCATCGTTCGTCCAGAGGTAATGATTCCGTTAGTGGCAAGCCAACGAGAACTGCTCTACTTCCGATCTACGCTAGAAGCTGAAATTTCTCGGGTGTTGAAAGAGAACGACAGCAACCTCGATATCAAAATCGGATCCATGATCGAGACTCCCAGAGCTGCAATTACCGCGGCCAAACTGTCGGATTATTCTGACTTCTTCTCCTTCGGAACCAATGATCTAACTCAAATGACCTGGGCATTTAGTCGAGATGATGCTGAATCATCCTTCCTTCCGCGTTACCTGGATTTAGAACTTCTACCGTTTAGTCCTTTTGAATCTTTAGATCAAGATGGCGTGGGTCTGTTGGTAAAAATGGCAGTCGATGAAGTGCGAAAAGTAAAACCTAAATTGAAGTTAGGTGTTTGCGGTGAACACGGTGGCGATCCACTCAGTATCCACTTCTTCCACGCATTAGGGCTGGACTATGTCTCTTGTTCTCCATTCCGGGTGCCAATCGCTCGCTTGGAGGCTGGTCGAGCCACAGTTATGCAGTCGGCTCAAAATTCCCATCGATCATTTATTCCAACGAGCACGGTCTGAGGAGGGAAAGTACATGCCTCATTCGAGAAAAGTGGCGCTTCATAATGGAGTCAACGTCACCCAATTAGCTTTGGGGACCGCTCCTCTCGGAGGGCTATTCAATTCCGTTTCCGAATTTGATGGTCAGGCCGCCCTTAATGCCGCTTTTGCATCCGGAATCAATTTTGTCGATACCGCGCCTCATTATGGAAAGGGAGTTGCGGAAACTCGAGTAGGCGAGTACCTGAGGAATTTTCCACGAAGTAGTTATGTCATCTCTTCAAAAGTGGGTCGAGTTTTAGTTCCATCGTCAGGAGCCACAGACCCAGATTTCGCTGATGCGAATCTAGGCCTAGAACGAGTTTTTGATTACTCGGCTGCTGGGATCGAGCGTTCCTTGAAAGATAGTTTGGAACGTTTGGGCTTGGACTTCTTGGATATTGCCTTCATTCACGATCCTGACGACTATGCAGATGTCGCAATTTCGCAGGCTTACCCAGCCTTAGAAAAGCTGCGCGATCAGGGGTTAATAAAGTTGATCGGTGTTGGTATGAACCAAAGTGCTATCCCAACTCGATTCGTTAATGAAACCGGAATTGATCTGGTGTTGATTGCAGGTCGGTATACCTTGCTCAATCAAAGCGCAGCAGAAGATCTCCTACCCGCAGCGCTGGCTCGCGGCGTAGACATCATCATTGGGGGAGTCTTCAACTCTGGAGTATTGGCTAATCCCGTTCCAACTTCTTATTACGACTATGCGCCAGTTTCGGATGAGGTACTCGTTCGAGCACTTAAATTGGAAAGTATTTTGGAAGAGTTCGGTATAACTTTGGCCGAGGCTGCTATCCAATTCCCGCTGCAACATCCAGCAGTTAAATCAGTACTCGTCGGATGCCGCAGCGCTGCGGAAGTAAAACAAAACATTGAAGCTTTTGATACACCGATCCCTCAGAGCGCCTGGGCGGCGGTAGGCAAATTCATTGAATCAACGAAAGCGGGAAAAAATGGCTGAACTTCATCCGCAATGTCGCGCCTTTCTTGACTTAGATCCTGATGCACCGGAGTTGTGGAAGATCTCCGTGTATGAAGGCAGAGCCGGCGGACACACTCCAGTAGATTTCAGTGGCCCGATTGATCATTCCGTGAAGATGAGCCATCGATATTTCACCGGGCCAACGGCCGATCTACCAATCACGATTTATCGTCCGGAAGGGGAAGGTCCGTTCAATGGAATGGTCTACTTCCATGGCGGCGGTTGGGTTTTCAATGACATTTCCAAATATGACGCTCAATTGGCGGCAATGGCAAAACTGACTAATTCAGTGATCGTTTCGGTTAATTATCAAAAAGCGCCAGAACACAAATTCCCGATCCCCTTTAATGATTGCTATGCGGCGTTCGAGTGGACGGTGGCCCACGCAAGTGAACTTGAAATCAATCCAGCCAAAATCGGAATTGGAGGTGATAGCGCAGGAGGAAATCTTGCTTCTGCCGTTGCTCTCAAGATTCGCGATGTTGGCAAAGATCATCTGGCCTACCAATGGTTGATCTATCCATGCAACGGAGTTAATTTTGAAACTCCTTCATATATTCAAAATGCCACGGGTTATGGCTTAACGAAGGCGGCCATGATTTGGCTCTGGGAACAATATTTAAATGACGAAGCGGACCGAGCAAATCCTTACGCAGTTCCACTCAATGCCACCGATTATTCTGGCTTAGCCCCAGCTGTAATTATCACCGCGGGTTTTGATCCCCTTCACGATGATGGTGAAATCTATAAAGAGAAATTAGTGGCGGCAGACGTTCCGGTCGCATTTAGAGATTACCCCGGAATGATTCACGGCTTCTTTAATTATGGAAGTTACATTGACGAGGGAATAACGGTTCGAGAGTACTTTGCCGAGGAAATTAATCGAATTCTTGGAGATCATTAATGCCATCAGTTCTCAAAGGTATGACCTGGGACCACCCGCGTGGGTTCACCAGCGTCGTTTCCTCCAATGAATTGTTGGCCGAACTCTGCCAGAGTGAAGTCGAATGGCAAGCGCGATCCCTTTTGGCATTTGGGGATCAACACATCAGCGAGTTCTATCGGGAAAATGATCTGATGATTATCGATCACCCTCATGTTCCCGATGCGGTGGAAGCCGGTGCGGTAATTGCCTTCGAGGAATTAATATCTCCTGAGACCCTTCATCTTCTTCGGCTAACTTCGGTTGGCGCTTCTCATGATTCCTATCAATACCGTGAACGCCAATGGGCGTTGGCGATTGATACCGCGGCCCAGGTCAGCGCATTTAGACCAGACCGCGCTGATGGTTCGCCGATCTTTTGGAGCGATGTTCTCGACATTGCTGCAACTGGTCGACTTCTTTGGCCTTACAAACCAGTCGATGCCTTTAGCACCTTTGCCACATTGATGGCTCAGAAAGGTAAGCCACTGGCTTCTGGTTCGAATTTTATCGACTCAAAAACAGCGCTTGAGGTCTTAAGTTTTATGGTCGAATTGGCGGCCTTGATTCCGGCTTTTTGCGCTTCCTTCAATCCCATAGATGCGGCCGAACTCTTGGCATCCAGCGATGATTTTGATCATTCTGTCTGTATGTATGGATACACCAACTATTCTCGTAGCGGTTTTCGGGCGAACTTGCTGACTTATGACGATCTACCTTCCTTCGATGGCTTAGCCTCAGGATCACAACTGGGCGGAGCTGGAATTGCAGTCTCCAGTGCCTCAAAGGATCCGGTTAAGGCTGCCGAGATTGCGGTTCTTCTATCCTTACCGCATGTCCAATCGACCACCTATGTGCAAGGGGGCGGTCAACCCGGCAACCTCGTGGCTTGGCGAAGTGAATCCGCCAATCTCATTACCAATAATTTCTTTCGTAACACTTTAAGGACTTTGGAACGGGCTTGGGTCAGGCCACGACTACTTGGTTGGCCAGATGTGCAATTTCACTCCTCGCAATTTATTCATACCGCCTTGGTTGAGCGCAGTGTTAATGAGGCTACCGTTGCTGCGATCTCCGATACTTTTGAGAAATATATAAAGGAGTAGCCGATGATTAAGTTGTATTGGGAAGACTATGAGGTAGGCAGTTCGCGGATTTCCTTCGGGCGAACTATTACCGAATCTGACATTGTGCTTCATGCTGGTCAAACTGGCGATTTCTACCCTCATCATATGGATGCGGAATGGTGCAAGACACAAGCCTTCGGTCAAAGGGTTGCGCATGGAACGCTGATTCTCTCGGTAGGTGTTGGCATGCTGGCAGGGGAGATTAACGAAGTCGCATTTAGTTATGGCTATGACAAGGTGCGCTTTATTTCACCAGTATTTATCGGAGACACCATCACTTCACAATCGGAAATTGTGGGAAAGCGAGAACATCCAAAGAAGGCGGATCAATTTGGCTTCGTGGATGAAAGCGTTGTGGTCAGTAATCAAAGAGGTGAGGCAGTTTTAGCCTTCACCCATGTCTATTTAGTGGAGAAGAAAAAATGACCCTTCATGTAGATCCTAGGGTTCGAACAGCAATGGTTTCGGATTCCCTCGATACCTTTGGAATTCGCAATAATGTCATGGACAGTTCCGTCAAACCTCTACTTATCGAGATGCGTGCTGTTGGTCTTGCCTCCACTATTGAATTTGTGCCCGATGGGGAATTTGATGCAAACGATCCCTATGGCACAGCAATTGATTATCTGGATTCTCTTCTACCTGGCGATATTGCCGTCGTGGCGACCGGACCCTCCACCCGTTCGGCATATTGGGGAGAGCTATTTTCTACGGCAGCGAAATCTCGTGGCGCAGTTGGCGTGGTTTGCGATGGCCCGCTTCGAGATACCAACCTCATTCTCGAAGTTGATTTCCCCGCTTTTGGTGCATCAAGCCGTCCCATTGATTACAAAGGTCGAATGCGAGTTTCTTCGGTGCACCAGCCAGTGACATGCGGTGGAGTTCAGATATCGCAAGGTGATGCAGTTATCGCGGATTGGGATGGGATTGTGGTTGTCCCTGCCGAGTACATCGAGCGGGTTTTCAGCGCCGCAAATGAACGGGCTCAAAATGAGCGAACGGTTCTTCAAGAGTTACAGAGCGGTAAAAGTGTCAGAGAGGTTTGGGATGAATACCGATTACTTTAGAGAGGGGTTCTAACGTGTCAAGTAATGAATTAATCGATACCCATCAACATTTGTGGGTGATGAGCGAACGCGCTTACGACTGGATCGAGCCAACATTTGGCCCGCTCTATGATGATTTTCGCCCCGAGCGTCTCGCCCCCGACATCCCGGCATCAGGAGTGACGTCAAGTGTCTTAGTTCAGGCTGCCGACACCTATGAAGATACTTTTTATATGCTCGATGTTGCCAAACATAGTGAATTTGTCAAAGGTTTGGTGGCATATGTGCCACTGGATAGACCACATGAGGCTCGAGCGGCGATCGATTTATACCGCAACGAGCCGCTCATTAAAGGTCTTCGTAATCTCACCCATAATTATGCAGATAAGAAGTACGAATCAGATGACAAATGGATCCTCAGGCCAGTAGTTCAAGAGACGCTAGCAATTGTCGAGAAATCTGGTCTCTCCTTAGATTATGTCGCGGTTAATTCGGCCCACATTCAGAATGTGCCGATTTTGGCACGCAATTTTCCCAACCTAAAAATTGTGATTGATCATTTAGCTAAACCCGATATTGCTCACAAAGTCTGGGAGCCATGGGCAACTTTGATGGAGGAGGCAGCGGCTTACCCCAATGTCTTTGCCAAGATTTCTGGATTGAATACTGCTTCGGCTCCTGGATGGACTGTGACCGATTGGCAACCATATGTAGATTTCATAGTCGCCACATACGGTGCTAACCGCACAATGTTAGGTGGGGATTGGCCGGTCATTCTCTTGGCCAATAACTATGTGGAAGTTTGGAAGGCTCAAGTTGAGGCTATTTCCAAATTCTCCGAAGAGGAACAAGAGTGGATTAAATTCCGTACCGCACAACATTTCTATTCACTTTAGAGAGTCAGGGGAGATTATGAAGCGTTTCGCCTCAGTTATAGGAATGAAACCGGAGCATCGAGAAGAGTACGAACGTCTCCATGCTGATGTCTGGCCAGCCGTATTAGAACAGATTAAAAACAGCAATATTCGTAATTACTCGATTTATCGTTACGGCGAACTCCTCTTTTCCTATTTTGAATATGTGGGCGAAGATTTTGAGGCAGATATGGCGGCCATGGCTGCCGATCCAACAACTCAAAAGTGGTGGGATGTCTGTAAACCTCTCCAAACCCCGGTGGCAGATCGCGCCGATGGCGAGTGGTGGGCTGATATCCCAGAAATTTTCCACACCGACTGAGAAAAATATTTGCCAATAAAAAATCGAAAGGAAAACCTTAAGTGAGTTCGCGAGCAGCACGACCAGATCTACCTTTGGACGGAATTTTAGTTCTGGACTTCAGCCAATTCTTGGCAGGTCCTGTAGCTGCCATGCGGCTGGCCGATCTTGGCGCGAGAGTCATCAAGATTGAGCGACCAGGAACCGGAGACATTGGTCGAACGCTGGCATTTGCAGGACTGGAAACCGATGGGGACACCCTCTCCTTTCATATTATGAATCGAAATAAAGAGAGTTTTGCCGCCGATCTAAAATCCTCTGCTGGGTTAGCCGAAGTATGGAAGCTCGTGGAAAAAGCGGACGTCATTGTTCAAAATTTTCGGCCGGGAGTTATCGAACGTTTAGGTCTTGGGTACGAAGCCGTCAAGGCAGTTAATCCACGAATCGTCTATGGAAGTGCCTCTGGATATGGCGCGACCGGACCATGGAAAGATCGACCTGGTCAAGATTTGCTCGCTCAATCTATCTCAGGGTTCCCATGGCTGAACGGTTCTCATGACAGTCCACCAATTCCGGTTGGCATTGCAGTTGCGGACATATTTACCTCGACGCATTTAGCTCACGGAATCACTGCGCTCCTTCTGCGTCGAGAACGAACTGGCGTCGGGGGATTGGTGGAATCCAGCCTTATCGAATCGATGCTAGATCTTCAATTCGAACTCATTAGCGCCCATATGTTTGATCCGGAAGTAGTAGTAAAACGAGGCGCAAAGAATTCTGCCCACGCTTTTCTCCCAGCGCCATACGGTCTCTACGAAACCGCAAACGGTTATCTGGCCATTGCTATGACTCCGATACCGCAATTGGGATCGCTCTTAGGCTTGGATTTTGCGCAGTATGAGGATCCAGCGACGTGGTGGAGCCATCAGGAAGAGATTATGAAGAAATTGGCAGACCAACTTAAAGCTGCAGATACGCAACATTGGCTTTCAATTCTGGATGCTGCTGATATCTGGTGCGCTCCGGTTCTGACTCTTCCGGAATTAGTCGCCCACGAAGGTTTCGCCGAACTACATATGACTCAGGAAACGCAGCGCCCCTCCTTCGATGGCAAGGAGACCATCTCGGTTACGACAACGAGATCACCGTTGCGAATTGATGGAGATCCGCTTACACATTCAAAAGGCGCACCGCATGTTGGAGAAAACACAGAAGAAATTAGAAGCGAATTCTTTGGAGGAAAGTAATGAGAAACCCAAATCCAGATCCTGCAGCGCGTTATCAGATTCCGGTGTGGAATCAGGATGTGAAGTTGTATGAGGATTACGAAGTTGGCGAGACAGATCGATCTATTCGCCGAACCATTTCCGAAGGCGAGGTAATGCTCTTTAGCTCTCTTCTACTCGACCTCCATCCCTACGTTGCCGACGACAAATGGGCGCGAGAGGAGGGACTCTTTAAGAAGCGAATTGTTCCTGGTGCTCTTGTCTTCAGTTATGGCATGGGTCTTTTCGCTCACAACAATGTCAATACATTTAGTTACGGCTATGACCGACTCCGTTTTATCAAGCCGGTTTTCATCGGTGACACCATTTACGCGATGCGAACTTTGATCGAGAAGACTCCCAAATATGAAAATATGGGGCTATTCAAAGTCAGTTACGAGGTCTTTCGTGCCGACGATGAAGAGTTAGTTCTCTATACCGAACATTTGCAGACCGTCCTCTATCGCACTTCTCAAGCAGAGAACCAATAGGAGGTTAGACAATGATCGATATCTTTTCGGAAGTATCGGCATTCTGCGATCTAACGATTCCTAGCGCCCACAAAGTTCCGATCGCCATCATCGGTGCTGGTGGCATCGTCGATGGCGCGCAGCTTCCCGCCTATGAGAAAGCGGGATTAGAAGTTGTCGGAATTACCGATGTAGACCTGGCCAAGGCGGCTGACGTCGCAGACAGGCACGGAATTCGCAAGGTTTATCAATCGATAGATGAATTGCTAGCAGACCCGGTCCCCGTTGTCGTTGATATTGCCGTTCCAGCTGCAGCACAACCCGAAATATTTCTCAAAGTAGCAAATGCTGGGCGAAATATTTTGGCGCAGAAACCAATGGCAACCACAGTCGAAGATGGGCTTCGCATGGCCGAAGCGGTTGCTCACAATGGAATTGTTGCGGGCGTGAATCACCAACTTCGCTTTGAAGAGGGTATGGCCGCAGCCCACAAAATGGTAGATCTGGGCTGGATTGGCACCGTCACCAATATGACTTTTCATGTCAACCTCATAACGCCATGGGAAATGTGGCCGTGGGCTAAAGATCTTGAGCGATTAGAAATCATGCTCCACTCCATTCACTATCACGATGTGATGAGGTGGTTCTTAGGTGATCCAAAAACTGTTTTCTGCGCCGCAGGACGAACCAAAGATCAGTTCCCTAATGGAGAGACTCGAACAATCTCCACATATGTCTACGAAAATGGCGTCACTGGATTAGTCCACGCCAACCACATTAATCGAGGCGGAGATAATTACGCCGAATATCGAATTGATGGCGATAAGGGTTCCATTCGCGGCACAATGGGGTTGCTCTATGACTATCCCGTCGGACGAGTCGATACTTTAGAAGTAAATTCTTCCGTCGTACCTACCGATGGTTGGACACCTTATCCCGTTACTACTCGATGGTTTCCCGATGCCTTCATCGGAACTATGGGTTCGGTTATGGCCGCCATTGCTACGGGTTCGCCCGTCAGATCCTCGGTAGTAGAAACTGTAGGAACGTTGAAGTTAGTTGCCGCCTTATACGAATCTATGGATTCGGGCTCAGCGGTAAAACTTTAACCTTGGTAGTCAATCACCATGTTTGTGATTTCGCCGATTCCTTCGATACCTGAACGGATCACTTGCCCCGCAGCAAGATAGCGCGTTGGTTTAAAGCCCATGCCAACACCACTTGGCGTTCCGGTATTGATGACATCGCCTGGGAAGAGTTCCATGAATTGGCTGATGTACCAAACGATGTGATGAATTCCAAAGAGCAGATCGCTGGTGCGTGAATCTTGGCGCATCTCACCATCGACACTGCACCACAAACGAAGGTCGTGTGGATTAATTTCATCAGCAGTGACAATCACAGGACCCATAGGGTTGTAGTTAGGGAAAGATTTCCCTTTCATCCATTGGCCAGACCGTTCCAATTGCCAATGGCGCTCGCTGATGTCTTGCGAGATGGAATAGCCCAGAATGTAATTTGCTGACTCGCTGGGATCTTTAAGATATAAAGCTTTGCGACCAATGACGATCGCCAACTCAACTTCATAATCTGTAGCAGTGCTGCCTGGTGGAATGACAACGTCATCGTTAGGTCCAATAAAAGAATCTGGTGCTTTCATAAAGACAACTGGTTCAGCGGAAGGGGTGGCGTTCGATTCGGCAATGTGCTTGAGGTAGTTAAGGCCAACGCAGATCAACTTCGTCGGGCGGGTAAGCGGAGCGCCGATGCGCTGTGCCGAGAGTGGAGTGCTAGGAAGTCCGGCCAAGCCGTGAGCAGTAACGCGATCGAGGGCACCGGCTTCTAAACTCTCTCGACTCCAATCAGGGATGATGGAATCGACGAAAAACGCATCCTCGCCCACAACTACGACTGGACGTTCCTGACCGACTGCTCCAACTCGTGCGATTTTCATTTTCGTTCCTTTGCTTGTGGTTTAACTAGTCAGTTCAGTGAAAAAATTAGTGCGGTAGATGTCCAAGACCTTGATGGGTAGCGAGAATTCGCACATGTTTAGGTTCAAGTTCATCAAGAGTTTCCACACCGAGTAATTTCATGGTTCGAACCATTTGAGTTTGTAAGATGGTTAAGGCTCGTTCAACGCCTTCTTGTCCGCCAGCCATGAGTCCGTATAGATAGGCGCGTCCGATATAGGTGAATTGGGCGCCCAAGGCAATAGCCGCAAGAATGTCACCGCCATGCATGATTCCAGTATCTAGGTGAACCTCTAGATCCGAAGGAAGTTCTCTGCGAACGTCACTAAGTAAGTGAAGTGGTACAGGTGCCCGATCTAGTTGGCGGCCACCATGGTTGGAGATTAAAACTGCATCGACTCCATAGTCGGCGCACTTTTTCGCATCCTCAAGAGTTTGGATTCCCTTGATTGTTAACGTGCCTTTCCACTGTTGGCGTATCCATTTCAAGTCCTCGAAAGTCATCGTCGGATCGAACATATAATCGAGAAGTTCTCCGACAGTGCCATTCCAACTTTTCATAGAAGCAAAAGTGATTGCAGGAGTGGTGAGAAAATTCCACCACCATTCAGGCCTTGGTGCCGCATCAAGAATCGTCTTAGCTGAAAGTTTTGGCGGAACCGTTAATCCATTTCGGTAGTCGCGCATTCGATAGCCGGAGGCAGGAACGTCGACGGTAAGCATTAAATTTTTGACTCCCGCGTTCTGAGCTCGTTCAACCAGAGCCATACTGCCTTCGCGGTCTTTCCACATATAGAGTTGAAACCAATTTCGACCTTGAGGACTGGCCGCAACAACATCTTCGATTGTTGTAGTTCCCAAAGTAGAGAGGGTGAAGGGAATCCCAAATTTCTCCGCAGCTTTGGAACCTGCGATTTCACCTTCTGAGTGCATCATTCGGGTGAAACCTGTGGGAGCGATACCGACCGGAAGTGAAAATTCTTCACCTAAAGTGCTTCGTTTTGTCGACGCTAGAGAGACGTCGTGGAGAATGTTGGGACGAAACTCCAGATCGAGAAAAGCTTGCCGTGCTCGTTCGAGAGTTACCTCAGATTCCGCGGCACCGTCGGTGTAATCAAATGGTCCCGTGGGGGTTCGACGTTTGGCAATTGCCCGCAAATCCCAGATTGTTAGGGCCTTCTCGAGGCGACCTTGTCGGGATCCAAAAGAGGGAGTGCCAAACTTAAGTAGTGGCGCGAGTTCAGACCATTTGGGAAATTGGCGTTTAACGTTGGGGTTACTCACGCGAAAAATGCTCCTCTCGAAGGTACCCCAAAATCATATACGATTTTAAGTACTCCTGGATATGACTAGACCTGACGCTCCAAAAGGGCGTTAATTTCGTTGGCCACATTTTGTTGGGCACGAACTGCCTCATCTGTGACTTTTGCCATGGTCATGAAGCCGTGAATCATTCCGGAGTATTCGCGATAGATAATCTGAACGCCATCTTGCTTGAGTAATTGAGCGTAGTTGTATCCATCATCGAGTAGGCAATCGAATTCGGCGGTCACAACAATTGTTGGTGGTAAGCCCATGAAGTTTGCCGCTTTGACGGGAACCGCATAAGGATTTTCAAAATCTGATGGGTTTTGAAGATATGCCTGCCAAAACCATTTCATCGATTCAGTCGTCAAGCCATATCCGACTCCATTTTCAGTTGCAGATGGATAATCCATATCGGAGTCATTGCATGGATACATGAGCAATTGGAAGGCAAGATCGATCTCCGCTAAATCTCTTGCTTTGAGAGCCACCGCGGCCGCTAAATTCCCACCAGCACTATCACCACCAACTCCAATTTGATCGGGATTTATCCCAAGATTTTCAGCGTTAGCCACGACCCATTCCAAAGTGGCATAACAATCATCGAATGGAATGGGAAAGGCATGTTCAGGAGATTTTTGATAGCCAACCGCTACAACAATAAATTGACCTTTATTGGCGAGAGAACGCAATTCTTGTTCGTAAATATCTAAGGTGTTGAGCACCCAACCGCCACCATGAAAGAAAACTAAGGCGGGCATTGGCCCATGCCATTCTGGTCGATAGATTCGAATCGGTAGGTCGGAGGTGGGTCCTGCGATATAACGATGTTCCACTTCATAGATATCTTCAGGAGTTCCAGATAAAGCTACTCGACCCATTCGGTTCTTTCGATGTACTGAAGCAGGGGCCTGCCAAAGTTCTGGCGCCGTGACCGTTTTCAGTGATTCGAGATAATGGAAAATTTCTGGTGCCAGGGCCATCTCTACCTACTCCTTACCAACCAACAGTTCGATCGCGAAGCTGCCGATAATTGATTATTACTTGAGGTGTCGGCGAACTGGTGAAAGCTACAGTTTCGCCACTTGGCCATTCTGGTGCTTTTTCCGTTCCAAGCAGCGCCCACGCAGCTTGGCGCGCTGCCCCATCTGCCACATATTCACCGGGGGGTGGCAGAACTACTGTCCGCCCAAATAGTGCGGATGCGATCTCTCCGACGGCGGGATTTTTTGCAGCTCCACCAATAAGAAGTATTCGATCCACCTGAACGCCTAAATTAATCAAGGATTCGACGGCATCCACTAGTCCGCATAGCATTCCTTCAATCATGCCCCTCGCGAAGTTCTCGCGGTGCGAGTTAGATAAGTTCATCCCAGCGAACACTCCAGTTGCATCGGGACGGTTGGGCGTGCGTTCGCCTTCGAAATAAGGCAGGAGAGTTAACCCCCCAGCGCCAGGTTCGCAGGCAAGAGCAAGTTCGCCCAATCGATCATGATCCACGCCTAATATCCGTTCAGCCGCATCGAGAATGCGCGCCGCGTTGAGAGTGCAAACGAGGGGAAGAAAGCGCCCCGTGGCATCGGCAAAGCCAGCCACCTCACCTTTGGGATCATTGGTCGGTGACTGGGAAACTGCGAAGGCAGTGCCACTCGTTCCGAGTGAAATAACTACATCTCCCGGCCTGGCTCCCACCCCCAAGGCAGCTGCGGCATTGTCGCCACTTCCGGCTGCGATCGGAATGCCAGAAACCGTTTTCCCACCGAATTGATGGGGCTCTAAAATTCTGGGCAAGATAATTTCGCGCTCGCTTCGAAGGGCAAGGGCGAGAATGTCACGTCGGTATGTACTGGTAACGGGGTCGAAATAACCAGTACCTGAGGCGTCGCCTCGATCGGTGAAAAGATCCTTGATATCAGTACTTCCCGTTAATTTCCACGAGAGCCAATCATGGGGCAGGGCGATCGCGGCTACTCGGTCAGCGTTTTCTGGTTCGTTATCAGCCAGCCACCGGACTTTGCTCGCGGTAAATGACGCTACAAGAACGGATCCAACCGCGTTAGCCATCGCCTCATCGCCACCGAACTCGGAGTTGAGATCACTTGCTTGCTGTGCTGAACGGGTGTCATTCCACAGCAGAGCAGGTCGAATGACCTCACCTTGCGAATCCAGAACGACCATTCCGTGTTGTTGACCACCGATGGAAATCGCTGAAACATCATCCATCCCACCTGCTTGGGCGATTGCTTCCTGAAGGGCTACCCACCAATGCTGGGGGTCCACTTCAGTTCCGGCGGGGTGGCGCGCGCGACCTTCCCGAACGAGAACTCCAGTTTGAGCATCTCTAATGACCACTTTGACGGACTGAGTGGAGGAATCGACTCCTGCAATGTAAGGCATTAGGTGAGGGTAGACTCTGGCCGTCATCGTTGACCATTCAAAAACCAAAATTTTTTAGTTCTCAACTGGAGTTAATTATGCGTATTGGTGTTCTCACTGGTGGCGGCGACTGTCCGGGCTTAAATGCCGTTATTCGTGCCGTGGTTCGCAAAGGTGTCAAAGAATATGGCTACGAGTTTGTCGGCTTTCGGGATGGTTGGCGAGGACCACTTGAGGGTCTCACAATGCCCTTGGATTTGGCTGCAACCCGCGGAATCTTGCCTAAGGGCGGAACCATTTTGGGCTCGTCTCGTACCAATCCTTTTAAAATTGAAAATGGCGTAGAGCGAATCAAAGAGAACCTCGCCAAGATGAACATCGATGCCTTGATCGCTATCGGCGGCGAGGACACTTTAGGCGTAGCGACAAAATTGGACTCCCTTGGAGTCAAGGTTGTTGGGGTACCAAAGACCATCGACAACGATTTAAATAACACTGATTACACCTTTGGGTTCGATACCTCAGTGAATATCGCCGTAGAGGCAATTGATCGCCTTCACACAACTGCCGAGTCCCATCACCGAGCACTCATCGTCGAAGTTATGGGTCGCCATGCAGGTTGGATTGCACTTCACGCTGGTATCGCCGGCGGAGCCGCCTGCATTCTGATTCCAGAGATCAAGTTCTCTTTGGACCAGGTCTGTAAGTGGGTTGAGTCTCGATTTGAATCCTCTTATGCGCCGATCATCGTTATTGCCGAAGGCGCCATCCCACAAGATGGTGACATGATCACCAAGGATCAGACTCTTGATTCCTTTGGCCATGTGAAGTTGTCAGGTATTGGTGAGTGGTTGGCTAGCGCAATCGAAGAGCGCACTGGAAAAGAGGCTCGCACCTCAGTTCTCGGACATATCCAACGTGGCGGTTCACCAACCGCCTTTGACCGAGTCCTTGCTACCCGATTTGGTCTCTCGGCAATCACAGCCGTTCATGAAGGTGACTTTGGAAAGATGGTCGCCCTTCATGGAACCAATATTGATCGCGTTCCTTTGGCTTCGGCAACCGAGAAGTTGAAGCTTGTAGACCCAGCACTCTATGCAGAAGCGGAGATTTTCTTCGGGTAATTGCGCTCCTGCTGGAGTTCAACTTCCCTACGATAACCACTATGACAGCCATGCCAGCTATAGATATCAATGCGCTATTCACTCCTGGACTCATTGCGGCTCAGCAGCCGCAATGGCCAGGTGGTGTTGATGGCGAGCCTGTTACCAAGGCAGTTTCTACTCTCAAAAAATTGCCACCTTTGGTCTTTGCGGGCGAGTGCGACAACCTCAAGGCGCGTATCGCTGAGGCAGCCGCTGGTCGAGCGTTCTGGCTACAGGGCGGAGACTGCGCAGAGACATTTGTAGCCGCTACAGCTGACTCCATCAGAAACCGGATTAAGACCATTTTGCAAATGGCAGCCGTTCTCCAATATTTCTCTAGTCTTCCGGTCATCAAAGTTGGACGTATGGCTGGCCAATTCGCCAAACCTCGAAGCAATGACAATGAGACTCGAGATGGCGTGACTCTGCCCGCCTACCGTGGTGATGCGGTCAATGACCTTGAATTTACTCTTGAATCCCGCACTCCAAACCCAGAGCGCCTGGTTCAGGTCTACAACACCTCTGCGGCCACTCTCAATTTAGTTCGAGCCTTCACTCAAGGTGGATTTGCCGATCTTCGTCAGGTCCACGAATGGAACAAAGGCTTCGTAAGTGATTCCAGGTTCGGCGCTCGCTACGAGCAGATGGCAAATGAAATCGGCCGAGCACTGGAATTCATGGTCTCTGCAGGCGTCGATCCCGAAGAGTTTAAAACTGTGGATTTCTACTCCAGCCACGAGGCGCTCATTCTGGAATACGAAAAGGCGTTGACGAGAATCGATTCCCGGACCGACCTGCCTTACGACGTTTCGGCTCACTTCGTCTGGATCGGCGAACGAACTCGCCAGCTAGATGGCGCACATATGGATTTTGCCTCAAAGATTCACAATCCCATTGGAATCAAATTAGGACCAAAGAGCACTATCGAAGACGCGCTCGCGATGATTGCAAAACTTAACCCCAATAACGAGCCTGGTCGGCTTACTTTTATTACTCGTATGGGCGCAGGTCTGATTCGGGAGAAGTTGCCACCGTTAGTACAGGCAGTCACTGATAGTGGCGCCAATGTCCTCTGGGTCTGCGATCCGATGCACGGAAATACCTATGAAGCCCCAAGTGGCTACAAAACCAGGCGTTTTGAAGATGTTACCGAAGAGGTTAGAGGCTTCTTCGAGGTTCACAAGAAGTTAGGTACCCACCCGGGCGGGATTCATATCGAATTAACCGGTGATGATGTCACTGAATGCGTTGGTGGTGGCGAGCAAATCTCCCACGAGGATTTAGCTATGCGCTATGAAACTGCCTGCGACCCACGATTGAATCACACACAATCCCTTGAACTGGCCTTTCTTGTTGCAGAGATGCTTCGCGACCGCTAACTAGACCTAATCAACACTTCATAAACAAGGTAAACAGAATGTTTATATCGGTTTATGTAAAACCAGGCTCTTCACGAACCAGTGTCGGTGGCACACACGATGACCGGTTAGTAATTAGCGTTACCTCGGCAGCAGTTGATGGCGCCGCAAATACCGCCGTCATTTCTGCCCTCTCGAAAGCCCTTAATATTCCTAAACGTGACATTCGGATTAAATCTGGATTAACTTCCAAACGTAAAGTGATTGACGTTGAAAACTGCGATCCTTCGAGTATTTCCGTATTACGAAATCAGGAATAGTATCGGCGGGTGCTGCAGCGAACTTCCCTCAAAACTCCCGTAGGGACTCTGTTTCTCATTAGCGATGAGCATGTTTTATTAGGGGCAGGGTTTCGTAACTTTGAAGATTTACTTTCGCGCATGGATGATGAAGATTCATCGAGGAAGATTTCTCCAGTCAAGAATATTCCCATCATTAGCGACTTAATAAACGATTATTTTGAAGGCGATTTATCAGCCCTTGGTGGTATTCAAACTCGTCAACCTGGTGCTGAATTTTCACAATCAGTCTGGAAAGTTATGCGCAAAATTCCTGTTGGTAAAACTATGTCTTACGCCGAACTGGCCAAGCGTGCTGGTTCTCCAGAGGCCGTTCGTGCCGCTGGTAGTGCATGTGCCAGAAATTTAATTGCGCCGATCGTTCCCTGCCATAGAGTTGTTAAATCTGGTGGCGCATTGGGAAATTATGGTTACGGTCTAGAGACGAAAGAGTGGCTACTTCGATTTGAGGGCGCGCTGAAGTAATTCCGGCAGAATCGTATTTACCCGAGACACATCTTCATCGCTAATTCCTAAATGAGTCACTAGTCGCAAAAACTTTGGTCCAAGTGCGCTGCCGGCGATGCCAGCTTCGCGAAGTTGGCTGTTTAATTCAGCTGCTGAACAAGTGAGATCTTGTAAATCAAAGACCACGATATTTGTTGGGACGTTCTTTGGATCCACAACCGTTGGAGCGACTTGATGGGCCGCAGTTGCAATCGCGGTGGCTCGGGCGTGATCTTGGGCGAGAAGTGACAAATTATTTTCCAAGGCGAAATCCGCAGCGGCTGCAAGTAAACCGATTTGCCGCATTCCCGCTCCGTAGCGTTTACGCCACTGCCTAGCCGAAGTAATTCGCTCTTGAGTCGATAGAACCATGGAACCAACAGGAGCGCCAAGCCCCTTGGAAAAGCAGACGCTAATCGTGTCAAAAAATTTTCCATACTCTTTGAGTGCAACACCAGTGGCTATGTGAGCATTCCAAATTCTGGCCCCGTCTAAATGAAGAGTAAGACCTAAAGCTTGAGCCCCTTCATAAAGTTTGGCTATCTCACTTAAAGGTTGAACGCTTCCGCCACCAAAGTTGTGAGTGTTCTCAACAGCGATTGCAGTGGTAGAGACTAGGTATGGTCCGGCATTAGGTGTTGCAAGTTTGAGTGGGAGATCTGCCCGAAGAATTCCATTGGGATCTTCCCAGGTGCGGGTAGTAATTCCACTAAATGCGGCGGCCGCGCCAAGCTCGGCTCGGACAATGTGAGAAAAAGATTCAGTAAGCAATTCCTCTCCAGGTTTTACCAAGGTGCGAATCGCTAATTGATTGGCTAGTGATCCAGTTGGGGAGAAGAGGCCTGCCTCTTTGCCAAATATCTGGGCCACTTTCGCCTCAAAGGCATTTACCGTCGGATCGTCACCATAAACGTCATCGCCAACGGGGGCATCAAAGATTGCCTGTCGCATTGCCAAGGATGGTTGCGTGACGGTATCCGAACGAAGGTCAATCATGCGGTTATCTTCTCACGTCCGGTGGCCCAGATAATTGCGTACATTGCAGTGATCGCCAGTGCGCCACCGATCAAAGTTCGGGCGGTTAAAACTTCATGGCTAAAAATGACGGCAAATCCGGCGGCAAATATGTACTCCATAGTGAGTATGACTGCGATCGTTGTCGAAGGGATAAAAGATTGAGTCCAGGTCTGAATAATGAAAGCAAAAGCGGTGGCAAATATCGCAGTTAAGAGGACTGCTCGCCATCCATTGCCATCGGGAGGGAGGTGAAATCCACTCTTAAGACTGGCCAAACCAGTCAAGATTGTGCTGGTGCCAAGTTGAATAACAGTAAGAGCGTAGGTGTCTAGAGAAGAACTCCACTCACCCAAAGAGACAATGTGTAGGGCAAAGAGGAGCGCGCTTACGAGAACTAAAAATTCACCAGTACCAAAACTCAACCCTTTAAAGGAGAGAATGAAGAGTCCAATCCCAGCCGTTGCCACAGCAAGCCATTGGAACGTTGTGACCCGCCGCTTAAAAATTGATGCAGCAATCAGCGGAACAAAAACTGCATATAAACCGGTGATGAATCCAGTTTTAGCCACAGTTGTCATCGTCAGGCCAAAGGACTGAAAAATATAACCGCTTCCTAAAAGTGTTCCGATAATTCCACCTTTAATCAGAACGGCGCGATTAATTTTCTTGAGGACTGAAGGTTTGAGAATGATGAGTACGAGCGTGGCAATGGCAAAACGACAAGCTAAGAATGAATTGACATCTTGACGATGTAGCGAATCCTTCATGAGGATGAATGAGCCGCCCCACATAGCCGCGACACAAAGAAGCAGACCAGCAACCGCCGGTTTATTCTTGGCTAAATTCACTTTACTTTTGAGCGCATCTTCTTAAACAAAGCGACTTCACTACCATGTTCGACCTCTTGACCTGGAGTCTCCAAAATCAACGGGGCATTTTTGACGGCCGGGTGAGCAATCAACTCTTCAAAGGGTTTGCTGCCTATTTCACCTTCGCCGATATTTTGGTGGCGATCTTTGAGCGCACCGCAGACATCCATTGAATCATTGGCATGAATCAGCTGGATCCGTTCGATCCCTACGAGAGAAACAAGTAGGTCTAAAGTCTGAGTCATCCCACCTTTGCTTTTAATGTCGTGGCCAGCGGCAAAGACATGGCAGGTATCAAGGCAGACGCCAACTTTTGGATGCCACTCTAAAGCATCAAAATATTTGATGAGATCGTCTAATTTTTTTACTAACGACTGACCTTGTCCAGCAGTTGGTTCAAGAAGCAACCAGGGATCGTTCTCACCCAGCGCGTTAAGAACGGGCATGATCCCTTCATGAATTTGTTTCCATGCTTGATTGATGTGAGATTCATCGACTGCCGATCCAGTATGAATAACGGTACCGAGTGCGCCAATCTCCCGCGAACGCTTTAACGAGTAAGCGGTAGAGGCCAATGAATTTTCGTACGTGGAAAGGGTTGGCGAACCCAAGTTAATGAGAAATGGGGCGTGCACATACGTCTCAATATCGAGTTCCAAAGCCAAATCCCGAAAGGCGGTATCGGCGGCAAGATTTGCCTCTGGCATCGCCCAGCCTCGGGGGTTGGAGGCAAAGACTTGAATCGCCTCCGCCTCAATGGTTTGGGCGTAAGCGATAGATCGCTTTGCCATTCCACCAGAGGTAGGAACATGGGCACCTAAGCGAGGTTTACCGATATTTGGCACTTGGGCTTTGGACATAGGGCGAGCCTAGCCGACCGTGAGAACCACCGTGGAACCGCGAGTGACTTGAGTGCCAATAGCAGGAGAGACGTTGATGACCGTTTGATTCTTCTTGGTATTGAGACTTTTCACCGTCACTTGCAGTTGAAGATTTTCCAATAGGCGAGTGGCATCTAATTGGCTCAACCCAGCAACATTTGGAACAAAGACATTTTGTGGACCTTGGGAAATAACGAGGGCGATCGCAGCCCCTTTTGGCAATGGCTGGGTAGGGTCTGGAGTCTGCTTAATAACCGCACCTGCGGGAACCGTGTCACTGTAGGCGTAAGTGCTCGTAACGGAGAAACCAGCAGCAGTGAGCTCGTTGAGCGCTTGATCCCCGCTCTGGCCAACATAATTTGTGGCGGCAACGGTCTCCGGCCCATTGCTCACGATCAAATTCACAAGGCTGCCTGGCCGAACCTGCGTTCCCGATGCTGGGTCGGCAGAGACAACAAGACCTTTCGGGGTGGAGACATCAAACTGAGTGGAAATTGTTCCAAGTTTTAGGCCGGCGCTGACGATGGATGTTGTCGCAGCGTCAGAGGTCATGCCATTCACCGCTGGAACGAGGGAGCGGTCCTTGCCCTTAGAAACGGTTAGATGAACCGTACCTCCTGCGGCTATATGCCCGCCGCCACCGGGTTGGGAGGAGATGATCAAACCACTCGGGACATCTTCGCTGAAGACTCGTTGGACGACATCTTGATGCAGTCCAAGCGGAGACAACTGTGCAAGTGCTTGACGTTGCGAAAGCCCCACAATGGAAGGAACGGAGACGCCTGATGTTCCGCTGGCAAATTGGTACCAAGCCGCACCAGCGATAATGAAAAGTCCAAGAATAAAGATAATTCGGTTACGAATTACCCGTGCCGACTTCTTCCGCTTAACAGGCTTTGGGGTGGCCACTGAATCTTCTCGCTTCCCTCGGGTTAATGAAGAGGTCTCGGTAGTAGAAATATCGCGACGCCACAATGCGGGCATTTGAGTTGTGGCAGTTGCGGGAGAGCCAATCCCAACCTCAACTCGGGGACGGGTTTTGCGCTCGTTTTTAGTGGCAGTTGGTGGAATATCGAGTTCAAGGCTTAGTTGTGATTTTTTTGGGTCTAAGGAAATTTGAATTGCTTTAATCGTCGTAAGCAAGGCGCCAGCATTTGCTGGTCTGTCATCTGGATTTACTGCTGTTGCCTGAAGAACCAATTCATCCAAGGCGGGTGGGATCTTTTCGATTAATGACGAAGGAGCGGGAACCTTTTCATTGACATGTTTGTAGGCAATTTGAATCGGAGATTCGCCCTCAAAAGGTTTCTTACCGGTCAACATTTCGAAGAGCATGATTCCGACCGAATAGACATCGCTACGAGCATCAGAGATGCCTCGTTGAACTTGTTCAGGAGAAAGGTAAGAGACGCTCCCGAGAATTACGCTCGCTTCAGCAGTCATTGTGCTTCCGATACCGATTCCTCTAGCGAGGCCAAAATCAGCGACCTTAATTCGGCCATCGGAGGCAATTAAGATATTTTCAGGTTTGATGTCGCGATGAATTATCCCGATTTGATGGGCTGCGTTGAGTGCATTGAGGACCGGAACTATGACTTTTAGAGTCTCGTCAATGCTAAGTCTGCCTCTTTCATGCAACATGTCTCGCAGTGTGAAGCCTTCGATATATTCCATGACGATGAATACGGCCTGAACTCCACCGGTATTCCACCCTTGGTCTTGGATGGCAACTACATTTGGATGATTAAGAGCGGCAGTGGCTTTTGCCTCTCGAATGAAACGGGTGACAAATTCTTCATCATTGGCTAAATGTTCGTGCATGATCTTTACGGCGACTGGTCTATCAAGGCGAAGATCTACTCCAGCATAAATCGAGGCCATGCCTCCAGAGGCGATTAACTTATTGAGTTGGTATCGCCCATCGATCAGTTCGCCGGTCAGATCTGGCACGTTTAAATCTTAGGCAAATATTGGAGTTGCGCAGGCTATGGCGCGCCACTTATGCGGTAATCCGCAACAACTTCTGACCCTTCCTTAAGGAAATGAAGCTCTTGATGGAGCAAAAATCGCTGCATTTCTGGTTCTATGGCGGTGCCATCTCGGCCTAGGACCCGCTTTAACCCGACTTCAGGTTCGATTGCCAGCCAAATCGAGAGCGCGGTCCAAGGGCGATTAATCGATTGGCTGGCTCCCACACCTTCGAGAAGAACTATTTCGCCAAACTCGTATTTCTTGGGATCACCCGGGGCATCACTTTCCCAGTCGTAATGTGGCAAGAAATAACTCCCGCCACTGGCAATTCCGGGGATCAATTGAGTGCGAAAAGTTTCGGTTAGCCCTTCTCCAAGCGGATCGTTCCATCCGTCATAGAGGTCGTCTAGGTGGATGATCACGCAGCCATTAAGGGAGCGCGCGATTTGATCTGCCAAAGTGGTTTTCCCAGCGCCCGCAAAACCATCAATCGTGACGAGTCTGGAGCTACCAATCGAAGGCTCTCGTTCTTGGATGGCAGAGATAATTTCGTTGACGAGTTCCTTATTCATTGTCGGGCTTTGACTGCGCGAAAATAGGCAGGTAACGCCACTTTCAATCGTCGCCAAGTCGATGTCTTCGCTCGTTTGTTGAAAATATCAAAGTCAATTTTCTCTACCTCACCGACGATTCCACAATAAAGCTCGCTTGCAGCTTCAATACACGCTCGGCTAGAGGGTTCCAATAGCGCGATTCCAGGTGTGGCTTCCACTTGAAGTCGTCGCACTCGAGCAATTTGATCTTGGAGCGCGATTCGTATTTCAGGAGTTAATTTCCGTTGGTAGAGCATTTCCTTGGTCACACCGTGTGCGGCTAATTCATCAAGTGGCAGATAGATCCGCCCTCGTTCTAAATCCTCGCCCACATCGCGAATAAAATTTGCAAGTTGAAAAGCAGTTCCTAATTTCTGTGCTGGTTCGAAGGCATCGGGGGAGAGTGGCCCCAAGATCGGCACCATTTGAAGTCCAATGACCGAAGCCGAGCCATATACATATTTCATTAAATCTTCATAATTTTGATATTCAGTGATGGTGAGATCCATCATCATAGATTCGAGAAAACTTTCGAAATAGTGAATCGGAATCTGGAAGCGTTCAACGGTGGCTACCAGGGCTGCGCCAATGTGATCTTTGCTTGTTCCCGCTCTGAGGTCGCCCAGAACTCCTTGGCCCCATTGAGATAACGCGTCAGATTTCTCTTCCTGAGTGAGAGTAGACGCTAAATCATCCACGATCTCGTCGGCATATCGCGCAAAGCCATACAGCGCATGAACGAACGGACGTTTTTCTCTCGGCAATAAAAGCGTGGCAAGGTAGTACGTTTTACCGTGCAAAGAATTGAGCCGTTTGCACTCAGTAAAGGATGCACGCAACCCGGGATCTGTTATCCCCGCTGCGGTCAGTTCATCCATATCAAAATCCTACTTGACGCGTTATTTATAGGTGAATCGAATGCGTTTAAGCCTGACGAGTAATAGTCACTTCCACACTGACCTCGCGGCTTGCACCACCAGAATAGATTCCGATCAGTGGGCTAACGTCAGAATAGTCTCGACCTTTTGCCACGGTGATATGCGATTCATCGACATCGCGTTGATTGGTTGGATCAATCGCCATCCAATCACCCACCCAAGCTTCCACCCAGGAATGTGATTCGCCAACCGAACTTATTCCTAATTCCTGAGATCCGTGAAAAAGATAGCCCGAGACGTAACGTGCCGGAATTCCAAAATGTCGAAGAACTGAAAGCGTGACGTGAGTAAAGTCTTGGCAGACCCCAACTTTGGATTCGAAAGATTGGCTAGCAGAAGTGTGGACATTGGTTTGTCCCGGCACATATGCAATTTGAGTATTCACATATTCACTGACAAGCAGAACAAAATCCCGCGGAGAACGTTTTTCAATCGAAATTTCAGAAGCATTGACATAGTTGGCCAGTTGAGTGTGCTGGGTGTACTCGAAATATTTGTCGCGAATATTTTCATTTCGCAAATCGCTCCAGGTGCATCCAACATCAATGACTTTCGGATGCGAGACCTCAACAAGATTGTCGGAAACAACTTCAAGGGTTTCATGCGGAGTTTGGAGATCAAATGTCTCTACATCCGTTCCCCAATAATCTCGAAACCGATTTATATGTGCGTGCGGTGAGACATAAAGCCCATGGTGGATGAGGAATTGGTCGCCATTCGAGGCAGGAGTCATTCGAACTTCATTGAATGAGGCTACGACGGGTGCCTCGTATTTATAGGAAGTCCGATGTTGCACACTTAATCGCCAACTCATTAGTTACTCCAGATTATTGAACCGGCTGGACGAAAGAATTCTGAGGAGATCCGAGCGCTGGTGTTCGCAGCAACCGAAGTTGCTCGTGCCGCAATTCTAAGTTGGGCGCTCTCCGATGCATTGGGATCGGAAAATTCGAGTTCACTTCGAAGTAATGCGATCTCTCGATAAAGCGAGTCATCTCGTTCTTTGAGTCTACGCAGTGAGGTCTCGGCGGTTTGGGCACAGAAATAGATCGAGCGCGGAAATATTCGATCCCCAATAAGAAAGCCCTTGACCCGTTTGCCAGTCAATGGAATTTGGCCGCGGACAAAAGTGCTGAGGGCATCAACGGAACGAAGCATCGTGGCCGGACCTTGATCAGGCCAAATATTTTCATATCCCGCAGCAACCAATCGAGCCGTTAAATCGAGACGCTCCAAGGAACGTCCGAGTTGTAGAAAATCGAAAGACTGATCGCGCGGGGCAATCCACTCGAGGACTCCATTAATAACAGCCAACCTCTGTATCTGAGAGCGAAGGACCGTTCCTGGCAGGCGCGGGTTTGGATTTTCGGCAAGTCCAGCAAAGTATGCCGAGTTCAGCGCTTCGTACAAATCTCCAGGGATGGCATCTCTAATTGTTCTCGCGTTATTTCGAGTGGCGGAGAGCGATCCCAAAATGGTGCTTGCATTTGATTCCTCGCCGTAGACCTGGGCAATCAACTCTTCGACATTGAGGGAACTTGGAGAGAGCACCAATAAATCGGTAAGAAAAGTAACAGCGTCACGCTCATTGACGGAGTGTTGTTGAACTGTTAGTTGGTGATGCTCAAGTAGCAATCGTGAAGTTGCTTCGCATCTCTCTAGGTAGCGACCCATCCAAAAAAAAGATTCAGCAAGTCGACTCAACATCAGAGCTCACCACCTTGTTGTTGCTGTTCTTCTTGTTGTTGAAGTCTTCTATTAGTGAGAACTTCAGGTCCGCTTTCGCGGGCCGGGATGGTTAGTGCTAATTCGTGAGTCTCATCAGGGTTTTCATTTTTTGTCTCTTTGGCAAGTGCGACCTTTTCGGATTTGGGTTGCAAGACCCAGGTATCTTTCGAGCCGCCGCCTTGACTGGAATTAACAACCAAACTTCCTTCCACTAACGCTACTCGCGTCAAACCTCCAGGCAGGACCCAAATTTCTTTTCCATCATTTACTGCAAAAGGACGAAGATCGATATGTCGCGGAGCAACTTCGCCATCAGAGAGCACGGTCGGGCACGTTGACAAATTCACCACTGGTTGGGCAATCCAACCCCGTGGATTTTCCGCGATTACTTGAGAGATCTCTTTGAGTTGTTCAGCAGTTGCAGAAGGGCCGATAACTAATCCGTAACCACCGGAGCCGGCTACCGGCTTAATCACCATTTCGGCAAGATTCTTTTGGACGTGATTGAGAACATCCGGAATTTGCAGATCATAAGTTTCGACGTTAGGAAGTATCGGTTCTTCTCCCAAGTAGTACTTGATGATTCTAGGTACATACGGGTAGATGGCCTTGTCATCGGCGACTCCGTTACCGACGGCATTTGCCAACGTGACATTGCCCGCTCGGGCTACATTGAGAATTCCAGGAACTCCTAAAATGCTATCTGGCTTAAATTGCATTGGATCTAAATACTCATCATCAATTCTTCGATAGAGAACATGAACTGGTTGTGGACCGCTCGTGGTACGCATGTAAAGGAAGCCACCCTTACAAAAAAGGTCTCTGCCTTCTACAAGTTCGATGCCCATTCGTCTTGCAAGAAAGGCGTGTTCGAAATGTGCCGAGTTATGAATTCCTGGTGTCAAGATCGCGACGATCGGCTCCGTGATGCCATCCGGTGCTGCAGCTCGAAGCGCTTGCAAGAGATGCTCTGGATAATCTTCAACAGACCGAACTTGGAAGTTGCCGAAGACCTCAGGGACCACATGAGCCAAGGTGCGACGATTTTCCAAGACATAACTCACCCCAGATGGGCAGCGCAGATTGTCTTCTAAGACGCGCAAAGTTCCAGCTTCATCCCGGATTAAATCTATTCCCGAGACGTGGATCCGCACCCCATTGGCAGGTTGAATGCCATGCGCTTCGCGGAGAAAATGCTCGGAACTGGTAACCAATTGCCTCGGGATAATTCCTTCATTAATAATCGTGTGCGCCCCATAAACGTCAGCCAAAAAAGCTTCCAAAGCGCGAATTCGCTGTTTCACACCTGAAGAAATCGTGCTCCACTCATGGGCATTGATGACTCGAGGAATCAAGTCGACCGAAAGTGGACGTTCTTTTCCTGAAAGCGTAAAGGTAATTCCTTGGGTGGAGAGGTAGGTATCTCGAATCTTCCCGCGCTCAATCAGACCCGCCGAACCTAAATTGAGCAAATTGGTGAGTAGCGGCAACAGATTGGTATCCACCGTATCAAAGGGGAAAAACTCGTCGAAAGCGCTCTTCATAAGCCTTGTGTAGTGGGTGGAGTTTGTGAATGGGTTTCCGAAGTATTACGTGGAGATTTCTCGCACCTCACCCGTTCCTTCTTTCGAGCTCCAAGTTTTCTTTCACAAATTCTCAAAATGGGCGTGTTATCGACCCATTTTCCTTAGAGTTGATAGAGAGTTCTCCCAATAGACAAGCGGTGTGGCCCCTCCACCTCGCCTACCTCAAAGATGAGTTAATCCCCATTTCGATGCAGGCCAACAAAAAAATAGGAGAGCAAGAACATGAGCAAATTGGAATATCGCGAAGGCGAGTACGGCGACAAAGTTATTGCCGTTGAACCTGGAGGAATTGAAGCAATCCCAGAGAAAGATCGTCATGGAAAAGCGTGGCAACTCTTTGCAACCTGGACTAGCCCAAACCTCGAATTCGCCACAATCTATGTCGGAGCACTTGGCGTTATTGCCTTCGGATTGAGTTTTTCTCAAGCAGTGCTTGCCATCATTATTGGAAATGCTTTGGGAGCGGCCGGTCAATACGTTCTCACTAAAGATGGCCCTAAGTACGGTGTCCCTCAAATGGTTATCGGCCGGGCCGCATTCGGAAAGCTAGGAAACATCATTCCTTCTGTTCTCAATGCTGGCGCTGCTGGTATTGGTTGGTTTGCCGTGAATAGCGTTTCCGGAGCTTTTGCACTTTCAGACCTCACGAAAATTAAGCCGGTTCCTTCCCTGGCCATCGTCGTCGTTGTTCAGGTGATTATCGCTTTTATCGGCCACAACCTGGTTCAAGCAGTAGAAAAATATCTTTTTCCATTCTTGGTCGTGGTATTCACCATCGCAGGAATCATCGCTCTCACAAATTCCAAGACTCACTTAAGTATGGCTGGAGCCGGGCATGTGCCAGGAGGATTCTTAATCTTGGTTGGCGCTGTCTACGGTTATGCCGCAGGTTGGAACCCATTCTCTGCTGACTTTGCTCGTTATTTGCCAGCGTCCACCAGTGGCAAAAAAGCTGGACAAGCAGCTGGTCTTGGAATCTTCGTTTCTGCGACTTTGCTACAGATTGTTGGAGCCGCTGCCGGTACTGCAGGTTTGCACCTTTTTGACACGGGAAATCCAACAAGTGATTTCACTGGTTTGCTACCAAACTGGCTTGGCAAGTTAGTCCTCATAGGAATCGTGGGTGGATCAATCTGTGCGAACGTACTCAATGTTTACTCCGGTTCGATGTCCTTCCTGACCATCGGCTTCAAAGTGGGTTCACATCTACGCCGGGCACTTTCGGCAATTATTTTCGGAATCTTAGGATTCTTGCTTGCCAAGGCAGCAATCGGAAATCCAGCCAATAACTATGAAAACTTCCTGTTGATCATGTCTTATTGGATTGGACCATGGCTAGGTGTCATTTTGGCCGACAAGATGATTCGAAAAGGTAAATCAGTAGAAGGTTTGCTCTTCGCAAGTCGGGAGAATATTGCTGGTCCGATTGCATTTGTTATCGCAACGGCCTTTTCGATTTGGGGCTTTGTCAATCAAACTTGGGGGCATGGAAAATCCTTTAAGTTTGTCCTTGGCTACTTTGTAAAGAAGTCTCCAAATATTGGTGATATCACCTTCTTGGTGGGATTCGTTCTCGCCTTTGCGATTTACTACCTTTTGGCTCATTCGAAAATAGAGGCTGAAAAGTAGGATTACATACTGTGGGGGGTTAAGGATCGCATTGATCCTTAACCCCTTTTTTCTTCGAGAGTAAGGATGAAAATCATGTCAGATCAAGAATTTATGGCCTATGCAATTGCAGCAGCACGACAGGGCCGAAGCGAAGGCGGCATTCCCATCGGTGGCGCTTTAGTCGTTGACGGAAAAGTTTTGGGCACCGGGTACAACAAGCGAGTTCAAGAAGGTAGCGCCATTAAACATGGCGAAACCGATTGCTTGGAAAATGTTGGTCGGCTGCCTGCGAAGATTTATCAGCAAGCAACGATGTACACGACGCTTTCGCCATGCAACATGTGCACCGGAGCTATCTTGCTCTACGGTATTCCACGCGTGGTGTTGGGAGAGAACGAAACCTTTATGGGTGCCGAAGATCTACTTCGAGCCAACGGGGTCGAGGTTGTGAACCTCAACTCGGAGGAGTGCAAAGAGATGATGCGCACCTTCATCGCCCAAGAGCCCGAACTGTGGAATGAAGATATCGGGGTCTAATAAAAAGAAATTATTTAATAGCTCCGACGATACGTTCGGCAGCCAACCGTCCAGATATGAGAACCATCGGAACACCGACTCCTGGTTGTGTGCCTGAACCAGCGAAGACCACATTCTCAAATCCTTCCGCCATATTTCTTGGTCGGAAAGGTCCGGTTTGAAAGAAGGTGTGGGCGCTTGCAAATGGTGCACCACGTTCCATGCCTTGAGCCTGCCAATCCAGGGGAGTCGTCATCGATTCGGTTTCGATGGAATCGCTAAATCCTTCATAGCCACGAGACTCCATTGTCGAAATCATGTGTTCACGGAAACTTTCGCGCTTGGCGTTCCAATCAATATCGGCATCAAGATTTGGCACCGGGAAAAGTATGTAATAGGAAGATTTGCCGGCCGGCGCTAATTCGGGATCGTCGTGAGTCGGGACCGTGACGAGAAGGCTGGGGTCGGACATAATCGTTTGTTTGTCGATAAGTTCATCAAAAACTCCGTCCCAAGATTCACCAAAGTGGATATTGTGATGAGCTAAGCGATCATATTTCTTGTTGGAACCTACCAAGAGAGTCACGCATGAAGGGGAATATTTCAACCGCTTAACTGAAGGCGGGGTTCGTCCGAGAAGCTCGCGCCATGCAACGGGCAGATCAGGATTAAGAATGAGTGCATCACATTCGATTCTTTCGCCAGTATCTGTCAGAACTGCTCTGGCTCGTCCGTTCGAATGTTCAACAGAGGTTACCGATGTGTTGTATTTAAATTCGACACCGTGTTTTGCAGCCGCGCCGGCAAGGGCTCGAGGTACTGCGTGCATTCCGCCTTTGGGAAAGAAAACGCCATTGACTGAATCCATATAAGCGATGATGGCGTAGATGGCTAGCGCTTGCTGTGGGCTGACGCCGGCATACATTGCTTGAAAGGAGTAAACCTTTTGAGTTCGGGGATCTTTGAGGAATTGATTGACCTTGGGAGCTAATCTTTTAAATCCACCAAGTGCGACAAGTTTTGCAAGATTGGGAGTTAAGAGGTTGAGCGGGGAATCAATATTTCGATCAATGAAATCATTCATTTCATATTTATAGAGTTTGGTTACGAACTCGACATATTTGCCGTAGCCAACAGCCTCTTGTGGGCTAATAGTTTTCGCAATTTCTTCTTGCATTCGAGCGGTATCTGCATGAACATCCAAGTGCGATCCGTCGTGATAGAAGGCGCGGTAGAGAGGTTGTAGTGGAATGAGATCCAACCAATCCTTCAACTCTTCACCCACGCAGGCCAGCGCATCAGCGATTAAATCGGGCATGGTGAGAACTGTTGGACCGGTATCAAAGGCATAGCCATCTTTTACAAGAAGACCGTTTCTGCCTCCAGGTACACCTTCTCGTTCGATGACGGTTACTTTTCGTCCGGCACCTGCTAGACGCAAGGCGGCACTGAGTCCACCTAATCCTGCCCCAACGATGACAACGTGATCTGTGGGTCCTTTAACTTTTGCAGACATGATTCCCTAAATTGTTCGTTGGATAGCAATCGCTATGAGGTCGTCGAGAATACGTACTCCGGCCGGCGCCAAGCGATTGTCTTTGATAGCGAGAGTTGCTTCGTGTGTAAGAGTTTCGATAAGTGCCTCTAAATGATCGAGGGATTCAGTTTCAACAATGATCGCTCGGAGTGTTTCCACTCCAGTGATATCTAAATTCGGATCTGCGAAAAGGCGGTCAATTTCTGCTCGTTGAACATCTGATGCGCGTTCGACGGTTTTTGCCATTAGGACAGTTCGTTTTCCTTCGCGCAAATCATCGCCAGCAGGTTTACCAGTTGCATTAGGGTCACCAAAAACTCCGAGGACGTCATCGCGCAATTGAAAGGCTTCGCCTAGTGGCAAACCGTAGGCAGAGTAGATACCAAAGAATGGTTCGGGATTCTCACTTCCGATGGCGGCCCCGAAATGTAGAGGTCGTTCAATTGTGTATTTTCCAGATTTGTAGCGAGCCACTCGCAAGGATCTTTCAACGCTGGCACTTCCCAGTGCTTGCTCATGAACATCAAGGTATTGGCCAGCCATGAGTTCAACGCGCATCTCGTCATAAACAGGAAGAGCTCGAGCCATCGCATCGGCGTTAATCCGTGACTGGTGTAATGCTTTTGATGCCCAAATCAGCGCTAAATCTCCCAAAAGAATTGCGCTGGAGATTCCAAATTGAGATGCAGAACCCGTCATCTGCTGTTCTTGATGCATGGCTTCAAAAAATTTGTGAATGGAAGGGGCGCCGCGTCGAGTATCGGAGGCATCCATGACATCGTCATGGATGAGGGCGCAGACATGTACCAGTTCAAGAGCAGAGATAGCATGGAGAGTTTCCGAGGTTAATTCGGCTCCGGTACCTAAATACCCGGCACAGGCAAAGAGCGGTCGAAGTCGCTTTCCGCTCTCTAGGACGAAACGCTCCAGAGCTTGCGCTACCGGGTCTAATTCAGGTCCGATACTTCGAAGGTAGCGTCCCTCAATCTTGGCGAAATCGGCCAGAATTTGGTTTACCGAAAAGCGGAGCTCAGTCACACTCGAGTTTGGAGAAATTTCCACGTGGCAACGGTACCCTCCCTCGTTATGGCGGCAACTTCAATCTCGATCGAACTTTTCCCACCCAAGGATGTGGCAGGGGAAGATCGGCTTTGGGAGGCCATGGAATCCCTCAGAACTCTCCATCCCGACTTTATCTCTGTGACCTACGGCGCAGGAGGCTCGACCCGAGATCGAACAATTCGCATCACCAAGGAGTTGACCGAACGGACCGGCATCGCGACTGTGGCGCATTTAACGTGCGTTGGATCGAGTAAAGAAGAGCTTCGAGCCATTCTCGCGCAGTATCAGGAGGCAGGGATTCGAAGCATTTTGGCCCTACGCGGCGACCCTGCGGGTGGACCAAGTGCACCATGGCAGAGTCATCCAGGCGGATTCGATCATGCCGACCAATTAGTCACCCTTGCGAAAGAATTCGGTGGCTTTGAAATTGGAGTGGCAGCCTTCCCAGATGGTCACCCCTCATCGATGGGAAATAGTGATAAAGATATTGATGTTTTACTGCGCAAGGAGGAGTTGGGTGCTACTTTTGCTACAACTCAATTTTTCTTTGAGTCGGCGCGGTGGGCAAACTTGGTCGAGAGATTGAGATCGCGTGGTTCCAAACTGCCTGTTATTGCAGGCATCCTCCCCGTAACAAACGTTAAGCAATTAAAACGAATGGCCGAATTGGGGGGCACGCCAATACCCGCACATATCGAAAGAAAATTTTCCGCCGTAGCTGATGATCCCCAGGCGGTGTATGCAATTGGAGTGGAACTAGCGACCACCCTCAGCCAAGAATTGCTAGAACTCGGTGTGCCTGGATTGCACTTTTACACAATGAATAGCTCTGCTGCAACGATGCAAATCGCGAGCAACCTGCGAATCGACAATCGTGGACCGCGCTGATTTTTACCGGCGCTGGAGTTCTCTTCATGGCGGAACCGAGGTCACGGGAATTGTTCGAGGATGGCTCTTCCTTTCATACTCGCTAGTTAAACCACTAGCCATTCTGCGAATTACTCCCAACTTTGTCAGTCTTACAGGATTAATTTTCGGAATTGCACTTTGGCGAAATGCTTTCACTTGGTTGGGATTGGTATTTCTAGCTCTCTCATTACTGGCAGATGGCGTCGATGGAACTTTGGCCATCATCTCAGGCAAGGACTCGATTCGAGGCGCCATCTGGGATTCTGTTATCGATCGAATCACCGAAGTTTTTTGGGCGCTGACTTTTTACCAACTCGGAGCCCATATGGAGATCGTCTTCATTGCTTGGTTGTTGGCTTCCACACAAGAGTATGCACGAGCACGGATGGGTGGGTTAAAACTTCGTGAAGTCGGAGTCGTTACCTTGGCAGAGCGTCCAGTTCGAGCGAGCCTTTTGGCGATCGCATTAGTTGCATTTCAACTTCAACTAGATTTTGTAGAACCGATAGCGATGGTTTGGCTCTTTATGCAAGCGTGGAGTTTCATTTCAGTTCTTCGTTTTGCTTACCTTCGAATGAGCAAGCCAAGTGACAAGGAAAAGGCTTAAGCCTTTCCAATCGCCTCGGCAACAATTTCAGCACTGATTCCCACCAAAGGTAGCCCTCCACCAGGGTGGGCCGAGCCACCCACACAGTAGAGATTCTGCAGCGGCGATCGATTACTGGCTCGCAAGAATGCAGAACGAGCTGAATTGCTGGAAGTTCCATATATCGAACCACCAGGTGCCTGCACAGAGTTCTGTAAATCAAGTGGTGTGCGAAATTCCATGACATCCAACCGTGACGAAACCTCAAGGCCAAGCGCATCTAGTTTCTTCAGAATTTTCTGCGCATATTGTTCTGGATTCTTACTCCAATCCCAGCCACCATTTGGATCATGGCGAGGGGCATTAACTAAGACGAACCAAGCTTCCTTATTTTCTCCTTTGACCATCTGGCGATCGTTGGGTGCACAGATGTAAATCGTTGGGTCCTCCACTGGAATCTTTCGATCAAAGATGTCGTTGAACTCTTGGTCATAGTCATCCGGAAAAAATATATTGTGATGACCCAAAGATTTGGGGGAGTGTTCGATCTTGGAATTATCCAATCCGAGCAATAGCGAAAAGCCAGCCAGTGATTTTTCTGACCTTTCTAATTTTCCTCTCTCACTCTTTGTTGCAGCCAAATCATTCGCAAGAAGTTCCGTGTAGACGTAATGGGCATCTGCGTTAGCAACCACGATATCTGCATCGACAACTTCGCCTGATGTCAAGGTAACCCCACTAGCGCGCCTGCCATCATTGTTTATTTTTGCAACGGGAGAATTGAGAAATATCGAAACCCCAAGTGTTCTCAGACGTTCTTCTAGAGCGAGGCTGAGCTGTCCAATACCACCTTCGATATGCCACGCCCCAAATGCACTCTCGACAAATGCCACAGTAAGTAGCACGGCAGGAGCCTTTCTAGGATCTGAACCCGTATATGTGGCATATCTATCAACTATCTTCGCGAGATGTGGATCATTCGTGTACTTCGAGGTTAATTTTCGAAGGGAAGTGAGCGGAGCAATTGTTCGCATCTGCGATAGAAAGTTCTTGTTCTTTAATAATGAAGGGATCGACTTTAATTCTGATTCAATGAATGGCCCACGCGAAACATCCCACATGTGCTCTGCCCGCTGCATCAGGCGATGCCATTCGTCTGCGGCTTGCCTGCCGAAGGATTTTTCTAGTTCGATATAGGTTTTTGGAAGCGACAAGTTGGGAAATATGACGCCGCTGCCATCAGCAAAATGATAATGAAAAGCTGGATCAACCGGATTGATCTTTAAGACATGCTCAATTCGTTTACCAGTCTTGAGAAATAAATCTCTATAGATTGCTGGTAGCGTTAGCAGCGAAGGACCAGTATCAAAGGCGTAGTCGCCAATCCACTCGGTTCGACATTTTCCACCGGTCCTTTCAGAACCTTCGTAAACGCTGACCTGATGTCCTGTTCTCGCCAATCTTGCGGCAGTGGCCATTCCTGCGATCCCGGCACCAATAACTATCACCTTTGCCATTAAGGAGCCACCGACCGTTCGCGCCAGGTTAATTTTCCGCTTTTCTTTCGCTGCCACGATAAGGCAATTAAGTAAAGTAAGAAAAGTGAGGCAAGCGGATGTAGTAGCGCTGAACTCGCGACGCCTTTAGTTTTCAAAGCAGTGATAATTCGGGAAAAGACCAGAACAAAATAGGTATACCAACCTAGGAGGGATCCATTGAGTGCGAGGAGAAAGGGAATCACTCCAGTGAGAAGGAAAAGTGCTGAAGTCAGAATGGTTCCCGCAATACCACCAAAGGCTCGCCATAAAGATTTGGTATAGCCATTAATCAAATCGGTTGCGTTCGAATACATCCGACATGACGCTACGGATGAACCATCTGCAACTCCACCGCGGAATTTGGCCGCAACTAAAGCACGCGCCAACTCCAAATCGTCCAAGATTTCATTCTTAATCGATGAATGTCCACCGATTGCCAGATAGGCATCACGTTTAACTATGAAAAATTGTCCGTTTGCTATGGTCATCGAACGGTTAGGAAATTTTTCAGCAATCCTTAATGGAACACTTGCCATCCAGGACCATTGCAACAGCGGCTGGATCAATCGTTCTGTAAATGTCAGAGCAATTTCTCGCGGATATGGCGAGATAAAGTCCCAGCGAAATCGCTTCATTTCGGTAATGGCAGCAGCAACAGCAGTGGGTTGCAATCTGACATCGGCATCAAGAAATACTAAATATTCTGCGTCAACGAGCTCACTTAGTTGATGGCAGGCAAAGACCTTCCCCTTCCATCCTTCAGGCAATTCTTGCCCATTGATAAAACCAAAAGTCGGCGAAGATAGCGACTTTAAGAGTTCTTCCGTGTTATCAGTGGAGGCATCATTAAGGGCTCGAACTACCATCCGGGGACACAATTCTTGGCTCAAGGCGCTTTCAATCGAAGCGAGTGCGTTAGAGCCTTCGTTTCGCATGGGAACTAAAAGGGCAACCGATTCGCAAACTTCACGAGCGCCGGATATTTTCACAACTCTCATAGTGAGTGCATTGACCAAGGTTAAGAAAAGTGCGAATAGTGCCAGAACGAAAGCAATCATTAGTTATTGATCATCCGGCCGACCAAAGCGAGCCTTAAAAAAGTAGGGTGTCAAAATCGCTCCGAAAACTAAACCACCGATCACTGCAACACCAGGTCGATGAAAAAAGAAAAGATTTCCGACTACGCCAGAAAAGAAGGTCCAAGCCAAGAGAATTTCAGGCGCACTCTGATTAGCACCATTTCTTCGTCTCTCCTTTGGCAGGAGAAGGTTGAGCAGACCCATAAGCGCAATTCCTGAAAGTAACCAACCGAAAGAATTGGAAAGTGGAATACCTGACTCGAGCGGAGTGTGCGGACCAGAAACTTTCCAGGTCCATCGATTCGCCGCCACCATTTGTGGATCAAGAAAGAGATCCCAGCCCATGAGTCCTAATCCGCCCACAAGAAAGACCCAATTTCGAGAGAGACGTCTTGCTAGAACCAGGATGGGGTGGGAGAGCATCAACCAGGCAAAGGGAACCACAAGAGGAACTCCTGCGATTTGAAATCCCAATGAATGGTCATAGTGATATCGACCGAACGGCCAACCAGTTCGACTGCCTACCTTTTCAATGCCAAGTGCAAAGAAGAAGGTGATGAAGATGAAGATTAGGCTGTATTTGATTCCGTAGGAAAGATAGCCATGAACCAGCATTGCCAATGCGCCAAAGTAAACAATCGCAAGAGTTAAATCACGGAGTGCATTTCCGTGTACGAGTGGATAAGCAACCTGAGTTCCAATGGCAATGGCTAGAAGTACGTAGAGGACCACTTTTTCTCCAAAGGAGGGTCCGCGGCGGCGTTTTCCGCGAGGACGGTAGTGGCGAATCGACATGGGTTTATTCTGCCGTACTAATTCTGCGCAGGTTGCCCGTTGATCTCACCGCGCTGTTCGATAACGGCGAATCGAGCAAATAACTCCTCGGAATACCATTTTTCGCGTTCGGTGGCGAGGATTGCTTGCCTATGTGCCTGCCCCTTATAGGCAAACTCCCGAAGTGATGCGTTGTTCTTCCAGAGTGAAAAAGTGCCTTGCAGTCCGATTGGCGCCTCTCCAATTCCAATTGCGTATTCCAATCCGGAGCTTGTATGGAGGTCGGCCACTACAGGTGGAACAGACTTAAGAAAAAGGAGATTTTTCCCGGGCTTAATGCGCGCCCTAGTGATTGCCGCAACTGATCCATCCCAACCTTCAATAGGTGTCGGTGCAAAAGGTTGGACTCCTGACCATTTCCCATGGGCCGAAAGAGGTTTGAGCACAGTTCGGTATTCAGAACGGGAGAATTTTCGCCAATTATTGATCATCGCTGAGTTATCAAAATTTTCCAGGACACTTTCTTCCAATGTGACGATCAACCCCCAACGTGTGAGGTCAGCATCTGAGGGTATAAAGGATTCACCTTTGCCGGTACCAAGTAATTTGAAGAAAGAAACATCTTTATTGAGTCGGAGCCGCAATTGGTCAGTGGCCATATGAGTGAGGGCTCGAGGCGTAGAACCCCAGGAAACTTTCCAGAGGTAGAGGGCGGTAATCACACCGATATTCCGGTAGTGGCGCTGATTTCTGCGATGACCTCTTCGGGGTGATCCCACATAGGAGCATGTCCGCTATCAGGCAAAATTGTCCACCTGGCATGTGCTGGAGCGAGGACTCGCTCTTGGCTGGTCCGTGCAGGCAGAGTGTTATCGGTATCTCCGAAAATAATTGTTACTGGAATTTCAGAGGAGATGGGCTTGTCAAAGCGCTTACGCAACAACCCGTCCCAGGCTGGAAAGTAACCTTGCGCTCGACTAAGGGCCAAGGTCGCATCAACGCACAGTTCGTAATCAAATTCTTCCCAAAGTGGGCTAACGGCGGCGAAGCCAATCTTGCGACCCCACTGATATTTAAGAAGACTCGGCGCAACGGTGCGAAGCCCGGTGGCTAGATAGCGAGAAACGGCAGATCCAGGAACTCGAATTGTCCAAGGAGTTAACCAAAGTCCTGCCGGTGCGACTCCGGTAACCGAAAGCACTGATTCTGGATAATTAGCGGCCATCTCAAGGCTGATCCATCCGCCTAAGGAGTTTCCCACTAAATGAAATTTCTCATACCCAGCATCTTTGAGATTTTTTAAGACTAATTCAGCTAACGAAGTTGGATCCATTGGCTGGTTGGGGTCAAAATCAGATTTTCCATGTCCTGGCAGATCAACAGTAATCACAGTAAATTTCTTCGATAGTTCGGGCGTGATGAGTTTCCATGCAGTACTGGCAGAACCCATGCCATGAATCAGCACTAGTGGTTCACCAGAACCAGAACTCTCCAACGACAACTTCATGTTGGCATTTTAGAGGTAAGAGGAGAACTCGGCTTTATTTGCCCTTCAATGAACTAACCCAATAACTGCTGAGCATCTTTCGTGAGGGCGTAGTAGGCCCATTTGCCTCGTTGGGTACGAGAGAGCAATCCGGCCTCGACCAACAACTTAAGATGATGGCTAACCGTACTTTGCGCTAAACCCGTCTCGGGAGTGAGGTCACAGACGCAAGCCTCGGCGTTTTCCCCAGCCGCCACCGCCATCATGATCTCAAGACGTGTGTTATCGCCGAGGGCCTTAAATTGCGTGGCCAACTTCTCCAGAACCTTTGGAGATTTGGTGAGTGAAATGGTGTGCGACACGCTGGAAAGTATAGCGCACTCACATTGACGTTTATCGATATGAACTGCTAATCTCATATCGAAATAATTCGATAGGTGAAATGGCGGAAGAAAAATGACCCAGCTGGGCGAAGCTCCAAAATATCTTGAGGTTCTTGAAGTGGCCAATTGCTGTGCGACTAGCGAGCCCACGAATCAAACCAATTGCTGCGACAATTCCGATGCCAATTGTTGCGACACCGAAGAATGCTGCCCTCCTGGATTATCGAATTCAACACCGATCTGGAAATCCGTGGGCACTTTCATCGGGTTGCTAGCAAGTTTCATTCTTAGCGACTATTGGTTGGGTAAATTCCTCTCCTCTCACATGGGGCACTTGTCACTGAGAATCCGCGATTCACTCTCCTTCTTCATCTCACATTCCATCGGGTTGCTCTCCTTACTTGGTGCCATCACGATGTTGGCAGTTTTCGCTCGTTCCTTCATTGACGCCGATAAAGTCCGCGATCACATGAGTCGCGTAAACACGTTGAAAGGTCACGCAGTCGCCGCCGGTATAGGCGTAGCTACTCCATTTTGCTCATGTAGCGCGGTCCCTGTATTTACTGGCTTTGTCCGTAGCGGTGTTCCCGTCAGCCAGGCGATTTCATTTTTAGTGGCTAGCCCCCTTGTCAATGAGGTCTCGATTGTTTTGCTCGCAACCTCTATTGGTTGGGCGGTCGCTGGGCTCTACGCGGCGACAGGATTTGCCATCGCAGTTCTCGCGGGGCTTTTGCTGCGAAGGTATGCGACTGCCGAACGAACTGAAGTTCGTCCGGTCAAGAGTTTGATGCTCATCGATGCTTCTGGAAATTCGATTAGACCTTCTTTGCAACTTCGACTTGAATCTGCACTTTCCGAATCTCGGGATACCGTTCGCACAACTTTTCTTTTTATATTGATCGGTGTTGCTGCCGGTTCGTTAATTCATGGCTGGTTGCCTATGAGCACTATCGAGAAGTTTCTCTCTCTAGGTCCAGTCTTGGGAGTCATAGCAGCTACGGCAATTGGAGTTCCGCTTTATTCCGGAATTGCGACCGTTATTCCCGTTATAACCGCACTCCATGAAAAAAGGAGTCCCGATGGGAACTCTCCTGGCCTTTAGTATGAACGTCACGGCACTGTCATTTCCTGAAGCTCTCTTACTACGTAAAGTCATGAAACCAAAGTTGCTCGCAGCCTATTTTGGAATTGTCGCTTTGGGAATAATCGGAATTGGAATTCTCTTCAACGTATTGTTGCGGAACTAACCTATGCCAAAATCCTTACTTTCTAAGTATTTGGCAGAATTCATTGGAACCATGCTCTTGGTATGCGCCATCGTTGGGTCAGGAATCATGGCCACAAACCTGACCACCGATGTTGGGTTGCAATTACTCATTAATGCCATTTCGACGGTACTGACTTTGGGTTTACTCATATACGTGTTCGCTGAAATTAGCGGATCGCATTTCAATCCTGCCGTTACCCTCATCGCTTGTGCCCAGGGCAAAGTAAATATTCGCGATTGTGCCTTCTACCTAGTCGCCCAGTGCGGAGGGGGAGTAGTTGGAGCAATCTTGGCGAATTCAATCTTCAACCATGCCGCTTTTTCTCACTCAAACCATATTCGAACTCAAAGCAATTACTTTCTTTCCGAGATAGTTGCCACAGCGGGACTACTTTTCCTTGTAAACGCTCTTACTTCGCTTGGAAAAGCTCATTCGGCTCCCATTGTTATTGCAGCCTGGATTGGCTCAGCCTATTTCTTCACCTCTTCGACATCTTTTGCTAACCCTGCAGTCACCTTGGCGCGTTCCTTTACTAATAGCTTCTCAGGTATTGCACTTCATTCGGTTTCGTTTTTCGTTCTTGCTCAAATTGTTGGTGCCGTCATTGGGACCTTAATTGCTGGTCAGTTATTTAATCCACAAGAAAGTGAAGGTGCCAAGAATGGCTAATTCGAAACCCACAGTTTTGTTTGTCTGTGTTCATAATGCAGGGCGCTCTCAAATGGCAGCCGGATTTATGCGTGAACTTTCCAAGGGGCGAGTTGAAGTTCTCTCAGCAGGTTCGGCACCGAAAGAGTCAATCAACCCCGTGGCGATTCAAGTCATGAATGAACTTGGAATCGATATTGCCAACAATGTTCCTAAAATCCTAACAACAGAAGCCGTTCAAGAATCAGATGCCGTAATCACCATGGGATGTGGCGATGTTTGCCCGGTCTTTCCTGGGAAGAAATATGAAGATTGGGTTCTCGAAGATCCCGCTGGAAAAGACTTAGAAACCGTCAGAATGATTCGAGACCAAATTAAAGGCCATGTCGAAGCGCTATTAGCCGAACTCCTTCCAGCCTAAAGGCCGAATTCCGCTCGGCGATTTTCTGGCACCAGTTCGAGAAATTCTTCTTTGAACTTGGAGATCACTTTAGGCACATAAGGGCAATAGGGAAGTATTTCTAAATTCTTTTCCTTGGCTTCTCGGAGAACAAATAGGACCAACTCTTGAGCTATGCCTTTACCCCCGAACTCAGGGAAGACTTCAGTATGGTTGAGCGAAATGGAATTTGGTCCGTATCTGTAAGTGAGGAATCCAGCCAGAACCTCATCAACGTAAATTTCATATCGGCTGGCTGCCGGATCTGCTCTAACTTCATTCAATAGCAAAACCCCTTACTCGTGCTTAATCGCCGACAAATACTGGCGAAGCGCCAGTACATCTCATGAGTTCATCATAGGTCGTTGGATAAACAGCATGAGGATGGCCAGCTGCAGCCCAGACAACGTCATAATCATTAAGTGCTTCATCGATGAGAATTGTTGCGGAGGAGATCCATCCAATAGGCGCAACGCCTCCAATGGAGAAGCCAGATACTTCTTTTACGTAATCAGCATCAACTCGATGCAATTTTTCGACACCGAGGTTACTCGCAACTAGTTGAGTATCTACTCGATGTCGACCGCTAGTGATTACTAGCAATGGACTGTCGTCGGGGAGTTTAAAGACGATGGATGAGGCAACTTGTCCAACCAGAATACTGAGCGCATCGGCTGCCTCTTGGGCGGTTCGGGCGCTAGCTGAAAGAGCACGAATTTCACCCGCAACGCCGAGTTCTGACAAAGCTGCCTTCACTCGTTTGACGTTCAGATTATTAGTCACAGATTCCATTGACGTACCTTAAACCGAGCAACGAAGTATGTGATGGAGTAGATAGTTTTAGCGCTAAACCTGAGAGGAAATCCTCAAAAGGCGAGAGCATAATGACAAGTGAAGAGGCGACGTGCTTCTTACTAAGGATTATAAAAATGCGTGCATTGCAGTTAATGAATTGGAAAAGTGATCCCGAACTTGTAGAAGTTCCAAAACCTATCCCCGGTCCTGGCGAAGTAGTAATCAAAGTGGGCGCGGCTGGTGCATGTCACTCTGACCTTCACTTAATGTATGAATTTGAGGCGGGTCTACTTCCTTGGAATCCTCCCTTTACCTTGGGCCATGAAACTTCTGGTTATGTAGATTCAATTGGTTCAGGGGTATCGGAAGTAAAGGTTGGTGATGCGGTAGCGGTCTACGGACCTTGGGGTTGTGGCAAATGTGCCAGGTGTAAATTGGGAATTGAGACCCTCTGTGAAAACCCAATGGCCGCACCTATCCCAGGGGGTGGCGGCGGCTTAGGACTCAACGGTGGAATGGCTGACTACATGTTAATTCCCCATGAGAGATTCTTAGTTCCGATCCCCGAAGGTTTAGATGTACTGACCGCAGCTCCACTCACTGATGCTGGGCTTACCCCTTATCACGCAGTTCGTCGCTCGTGGTCGAAGATGACCCCAGATGCAACGGTTGTTGTTATTGGCGTAGGTGGGCTTGGTCATATGGGAGTGCAGTTCGTCAAGGCCACATCTGGTGCCAAAGTAATTGCCGTTGATATGAAACAAGAGGCGCTGGATCTTGCAACAAAAGTCGGGGCTGATTACGTCCTACTTTCGAACGAAGAAGCAGTAGCCAAAATCCGCGCTTTAACCAATGGTTTGGGAGCCGACGTCGTACTCGATTTTGTCGGGGCAGAAGCGACCATCAAAATGGCAATGGCATCAGCGAGAACTTTTGCGGATGTAACGGTGGTTGGCATTGCCGGTGGCACTTTCCCCTTCAACTTCTTCTCTCAAGGTTATGAAGTAAGTCTTCAAACCGTGTATTGGGGAAGCAAACCTGAATTAGTTGAACTGCTGAACCTTGCAGGTCGCGGTCTCGTTCATGCCGAAATAACAACATATTCTCTCAACAACGCGGTTCAGGCTTACAAGGATTTGCAGGCTGGAAAAGTAAAGGGTCGCGCGGTCATCGTTCCGTAATTCAGACGCGACGAAAGGCAGTCCAGGTGAAGTTCTGCTTGGACTGCCACGGGGTTTCATGAACCTCTTCGAGTGAATCAATTAGTTCAAACTCTGGTTCGAATAACTTTCTTATCGTCTCTGCGGAATATTGAGAGACCCTGTATCCAGAACAACTGGTCGGGCCATCAAGGGCGAAAGTTCCGAGAATAAGAATGCCACCATGGGAGATCCTTGATTTCGCAAGAATTTGATAAGTGGAAATCTCTTCTGGTCTGGTAAGAAAATGAAAAACGGCTCGATCGTGCCAGATTTGAAAATCTTCTTCTGGCTGCCACTGCAGAACATCTGATGCGATGTACGTAATTCTATTCTCGCTGGGAAATCGTTTCTTAACTATCTTGAGCGCTTGGGCAGAAATATCGAGAAGGGTCAGATTTTCGAAACCTCGTTTAACTAACTCATCGACCAAGGTAGAAGTTCCACATCCGATATCGATGAAGGATTCGGAAGAATTGCCATACTTCTCAATGAAATAAACCGAGATTGTGGGTTTGGGTTGAAACCAACTCAAATCGTTTTCTACTTTCTTTGAGTAGATCTCATTCCAGTGCAAAGAATTCTTCTGGGTCACTTCTCTAATCTACGCCCAGCAAGCATTCCTACGATAGCCACTGTAAGGATGATGGAAATAGTTGCGAACTGATACCAGTGGAGAGAATTTTGGTAATCCAAAAAGCCAATGTGATCTCGGGGACCTTATTGGCAAGTGGTACCGGAAAATTCAATTTTATAAGTTTGAGTTCTCTCCTAAATGGCAGAGTTACTGTAACGGTTGCTCGAGTTTTATTTGATCTCGTTTGCTTCGCACCAAATAAATAACCAGAACCAAGATTGCCGATAGAAAAATAATGCTGGTTTTCGTAGTGCCCAGCCCCCAGCCTCCATCTTTCTTTGCCTGAGAAAGCTGGTCACCAATAGAGGCGCCTAATGGGCGAGTAATGACATAGATTGTCCAGAAAGCGAGAACGGCATTTATTTTCTTGAAATGCCAGCCGAGGGCAACTACCGCAATGATGCCAGCGAAAATCCAAAATGAGATTCCGTATCCCAAACTAAAACGCTCGGCGACTAAATCTCCTGTGGCCGTTCCTAACGCGAAAGTGAAGAGGATTGTCAGCCAGTAGTAAGCCTCGCGCTTGTCGGTGTAGATGCTATGGATGGCTAATGTCTTTTCAGATTTATACCAAATTGCGAATACCGCGGCCAGACAGATGGAGAAAACTATGGTCGAGGTGAGGAGGGAGACATTGAGATTGTCGGTCAGATTGTCAGTAAAGAGCGTACCTGCGATGCTGATGAGAACGACAACTAGCCAGTAGAGAACGGGGGTGTACGTTTTGGCTCGGAATTGAAAGAAGAGAATGAGGGCAAGTGCTAAAACAGTGGCCACAGTCGTCCCGTTGAGACCGAAACCCAATGTCGTGTTCAAGTAATCCGCAAAAGTTTCACCGACGGTGGTACAAAGAATTTTGATGATCCAAAAGAAGATGGTTATCTGAGGAACCTTTACCGCGAGTTGTTGATCATGAAAACTTTTATGCAAATGTTCCTGAATATTGTCCATTGGGGGAAGGTACAGGGTTGAAGTTT
>CAIMZW010000145.1 GCA_903846075.1 uncultured Actinomycetes bacterium | reverse complement strand
GAAGAGACCAAGAATCCTCGTCGCGACATTCCTCGCGCGATGCTCGGAACCGCAATCTTCGGTGGCGTTTACTTCGTCGTCGTTACCGCTGTTGAAGTCATGGGTTTTGGAACTGATGCCTCTGGCGTAAAGGCATATATCGCTTCAGGTTCACTCCTTGGCGATCTTGGAACTAAGTACGTGGGTTCTTGGATTGGAACCACCATCACTCTTGGCGCCGCAGTAAGTGCTTTCGGATGCTGCTTGGCTTGTGTAGTTGGCGCTTCCCGTCTGACCTTCTCGCTTGCTCGTGATGGTGGAAATGAAGCCCTTGCAAAGGTCTCTGAGAAGAATGGCATTCCCATCAACGCCACTCGCGTTGTTGTAGGAACGTCAGCCTTGATCATGATCATCTGGAAGTTGGTCTGGCATGTAAAGCCATTCGATATCTTCCTTGGGAGCGGCGTTATCGGAACTCTGATTATCTTGGTTGCCTACTTGCTCGCCACCGTGGGTGCCATCAAGTTCCTCTTCTTCTCTGGCAAGAAGCGGACCAAACAATGGGAGATCATTATTCCGTTGGCCGGCATCGCACTCTTGATTTACACCTTGTACAAGAACGTCATTCCATTCCCAACAAGTGGTGCGGCTCGCGCTTATCCAATCGTTGCTGTGATCTGGTTGGCCATTGGAATAATTGGAATCGTCTCTCGGCCAGCGCTCGCAGCTCGAGTTGGCGAACATCTCACAGCCGATGAGAATCTTTCCGAGGCTCGTTCTTAATAGACTTCGCTCTAACGTAAGAACCTTGTCTTTACTCAAGTTGGAGGAGCCATGCTCGGCAGCGCAAAGGTAGTTGACCTCACCATTCCCTTAGGTGCGGATGTGGTGATGTGGCCAGGTGCGCCAGCACCTGAAGCGGAAACATTGGTAACGGTGGCACACGACGGGTTCTTTGCTCGTCGCGTCACCTTCTTTGAACATTCAGGGACGCACTTTGATGCGCCTTGTCACTTCATCGACGGTCAGTCCACGGTTGACCAAATTCCTGCTCAATCCTTAGTTCGCCCAATTGCAGTGATCGATATTTCAGAGCGCGTCGGCAACGATGCCGACGCAGTTCTGACTTTGGACGAGGTCCTGGCATTTGAGGCAACCAACGGTGAGATTCCCCAAGGAGCCGCCGTTTTCTTGCGAACTGGTTGGGAAGAGAAGAACTCCGATGTCGTTGCTTATTCAGGCCAACCAGGAGATCTACGTTTCCCTGGGTTTGGTGTTGAAGCGGCTCAGTTCTTGGTTGAAAGCCGTGGCGTCGTTGGTCTCGGAATTGACACTCTCGGTATCGATTCTGGTGAAGCGAGCCATTTTCCCGTCCACTCTCAAATAACTCACCCCAAGGGACTTTGGCACTTGGAAAATCTGCAGAACCTCAAAGCGTTGCCGCCGTTGGGCGCATGGGTGGTTGTTGGAGTCTTGCCACTCGTCGGTGGGTCAGGTAGCCCAGCTCGAGTACTCGCCCTCCTTCCTTAAGTGATGCGAAAGTGAGCGAAGGACTCGCCTTTTTGGCGACCTGTGATTTAGTGGCCTTGGTTCGAGGTCGCGCCCTTCGAAAAGATTCGGTTCTCGTTTCAGAAAAAACTGTCGGTTGGGTTCCAGCCGATATTTCGCTATCCGCCTTTGGCTCGATTGAAGAGCCGAATCCCTTCGGTTCTTGGGGTGATCTTCGACTTGTCGCCGATCCCAGCACTGAAGTTTCACTCTCAACTATTGCCGAAGTTGGTCGCCCATTATCGGTTTTCTTAGCAAACCAAGTTCTTCCCGATGGTTCACCTTGGGATTGCGATCTTCGTACTCATGCCCAGAGAAGTATCGCCGAATTAAATTCTCGATACGGAATTGATCTCGTGGCATCTTTTGAACACGAATTTGTTCTCGTCGATCCTTTTACCGCTGAAGGTTCACCATTTGGGTTGGATTCCTTTCGACTAGCCGAGCCTTTTGGCTCTGATTTATTTGAATCGCTTGCAGCCAATGGTTTAGAACCAGAAAATTGGTTGGCTGAATATGGGGCCGGACAATTTGAAATAACGGTTCGCCCTGCCCCAGCAATGGTCGCCGCAGACCGCGCGATTTTGCTCAGAGAAATCGTCCGAGATGTTGCCAGGATTCATGGAAAGCGAGCCTCATTTTCACCCTTGCCAAAAATCGATGGTGTGGGAAATGGCGTTCACGTTCATCTTTCACTCTATAAAGATGGCGAACCAGTTACATATGATTCGACCCAACCGGGGGGAATCTCTCATTTAGCCAGTACCGCATTTGCCGGAATTTTGGAGCACGCGGCTGCCTTGCAAGCTTGGACAGCACCAAGTCAGATTTCTTCTTATCGACTAAAACCACACCGCTGGAGTTCGGGTGGTGCTTTCGCAGCAGTACAAGATCGGGAAGCACTGCTTCGCATCTGCCCATTGGTAAAGATTGGTTCGGGTGATCCAATTCAAAGTTTCAACGTTGAATATCGTGCTGCAGATGCAACTGCCAATCCATGGGTAGTAATTTCAGTCCTTACCCGTGCGCTGATTGCAGGCCTGGATGCAGGCAAACCCATTTCTAAAATTTATACCTTGGACGATCCGGCAACTGCCGATTCCGTTCCGACCCTTCCCAATTCACTAGAGGAAGCAATTTCAGAATTGCTGAATGATGTAACGGTGCTATCTTGGTTTTCACCTGACTTGCTCGAAGCCCATTTGGGAATCAGACGCAATGAAGCAAGAGAACTTGCAGAACTCACACCATCTGAAAAATGCGAAAGGTACTTCCGTGTCTATTAACGCTTGGAAAATCCAGCCTGCTGGACCTGCATCCGATTTTCTCGCTGATCTAGGTCTTGTGGATCATCACGTCCATGGCGTCGTTCGAGAGAACCCATCAGTGGAATCTTTCACCAACATGATCACCGAGTCAGATCGCACCCCACGTTCTCTCGATGAAGCGATGAACACTCAAGTGGGTTTTGCCACTCGACGTTGGGTCGCGCCGCTCTTGGGGCTGGAACCTTCTGCAAGTGCAGGTGATTATTTCCACCGTCGCATCGAATTAGGTGCCGATCACGTCAACGCGACACTTCTTAAAGCCTCAGGTATTTCGCACTACTTCATTGAAACTGGCTACCGCGGAGATGAAATTTACGGACCTTCAGGGATGGCTGAAGTTTCAGGCGCGAAGGTCGATGAAGTGATTCGAATTGAAACTATCGCGGAAAAAGTCGCTCTATCCGGAACCAGCGCTAAAGGGTTTGCCGAAAGTTTTATTTCAGCACTTGCAAAAGAATCGGAAAATGCGGTCGGGCTCAAATCTATCGTCGCATATCGAATTGGACTGGACTTCGATCCCACTCCACCTTCTGATCAAGAAGTCGAAGTCGCGGCAGGGAAGTGGCTGGCTGAAGTTGAGTCCACTGGTAAGTCAAGGGTGAGCGATCCAGTATTACTTCGCCACCTCATTTTTGCAGGGGCTTCCCTCAATAAACCATTTCAATTTCATATTGGTTATGGTGATCCAGATTTGCATTTGGATCGCTGTGATCCTTTGCTGATGACTGACTTAATTCGAGATTTCGAAAGCCGCAATATCCCAGTAATGCTCTTGCATACTTATCCGTACCAAAGGAATGCGGGCTACTTGGCACAAATGTTTCGTAATATCTTTATCGATGTTGGATTGGCTATTAATTACTCCGGCGCGCGATCAGGAGCCATCATTGCCGAGTCGTTGGAATTGGCCCCGTTCCATAAAATTCTCTTCTCTTCAGATGCGTGGGGTCTTCCCGAATTGACCTATCTCGGAGCAATGCTCTTCCGACGAGGACTCGGTGAATTACTCGACTCCTTCATCGCGCGCGGCGATTGGTCAGTAAACGATGCGCTTGGAGTTGCACGAGCAATCGGGCATGACAATGCTTTGGCTGCCTACGGATTAACGAAGTAACAGGAAGAGGGAATTGTGAAGAAGAAAGAGATTGTTAAACTTTCAGAAGAGAACAACCTTCGCTTGATTCGATTTCTCTATTGCGATCTGGCTGGTGTGATTCGTGGCAAAACTGTGCATGCTTCCCAACTTGAATCCAAAATCGTTGAGGGGGTAGGGCTAACTCGAGCGCAGAATGCCGTCAATCTTTTTGAAGATCTTGTTGCAGTAGATGGCATGGAACCTGTTGGTGAAGTTCGCATCGTTCCTGATCCAGACACCT
>CAIMZW010000144.1 GCA_903846075.1 uncultured Actinomycetes bacterium | reverse complement strand
TCCATAAAAGTTCGCAATATGAACAATTCTCATGCGGCGCTTCCTTCCAAGAGATCAATCCGAGGTGAGGTGGAGATGAGATGTGAATAGTGATCGATCAATTGGCCATTTATTTTTTGCCAAGTCCGATCGGTAACTGAATCTCGAGCGAGGAATTTCATTTCGATCTGATCACTTCTATCTCGGAAATGAACGGCGCGATCCAGCAACTCCCGAGGTTTATGCGTCTGCGTTATATATCCAGTTCGATTTTCGGTTACCAAATCTGCCGGTCCGCCAGTTGTTGGAACTATGCAAGGAACTCCAGAGGCGAGGGCTTCCTGCACTGCTTGGCAAAATGTTTCATTGGGCCCTGGGTGAACGAAGAGATCCAGGCTGGCATAAATTCGAGCCAACTCTTCTCCGGCGGCAAAGCCAGTGAATATCGCATTTTCCAATTCGCCTTTGAGCTTGCCCAAAGCTGGCCCATCACCGGTAATAACTAGTTGGAAACGGCTATCTCGGTCGAGAATCTCTAGATCAGAAATCCGCTTTTCATTTGCCAATCTGCCAACATAGCCAACGATGATTTGGTCATCTCGTTCCCGCCATGATCGTCGGAGATTTTCATCACGCTTCGCCGGATGGAAAAGTTTGGTATTTACACCTCGACGCCAGAGATAAACATTTTCCACTCCGTGGGCGCGCAACTCTGACTGCGCCGAAAGTGAGGGCACCAAAGTTCTATCTGTGACCGAATGGATTTTGCTGACGACTTTTCGCAGCGTGCTCTGAGCGATCGTTAATCCATAGTGACTTGCAAAACCGGCGATATCAGTTTGATAGACCGACAGGCTTGGAATGCTGAGCCGTCTGGCTACTCGAGCAGCATAGGCGCCTAGGGCTAAGGGGGAGGCTAGGTGTAGAACGTCAGGGCCAAAGCCGTCAATAAGTGATTCAAGCTTGCGTGGTGGCAATCCCATTGGCATCCCGACGGGAAGGAAATTATGAACGGGAAGAGCCGGGACTCGTTTGATGCGGTGGCCGAAATACTCCTTTGGGCCACCTTCGCATTCAGGGGCGATAACTAGTGCCTGGTGGCCCTCTTGGGCTAGATGCTCGAGGATTCGTAAAACGGAGTTGGTTACCCCATTTACGGTCGGTAAGAATGATTCGGTAACAATTCCGATCTTCATGGAATGAAGGTTGAGGTATCTTGCCTCTTCTCTCTTTAGCGCCAGGTTACAAGTCGCTTAAAGTTAGGTGAAAGGCTGGTGGTGCAAAACCCCGCGCGAGGCAACTGGTTTTTTTTATTACTGGTCAGTAACATTCCCAACATGGAGAGATCATGCGAATAGCGGTGTGTGTAAAACAGGTGCCAGATTCCTGGGCTGAGAAGAAAATGGTTGACGGGGTACTCGACCGCGCTGGAGTAGATGCCGTTTTAAACGACCTCGATGAGTATGCGATTGAAGAGGCGCTTCGTCTCGTTGAAGCCAATGAGGGATCGACGGTCACCTTGATCTCCATGGGGCCAGATCGGGCCACCGATGCTCTCCGTAAAGGGCTTTCCATGGGAGCCGATGAGGCAATTCTTGCTGCAGACGTCGCGCTCGCCCAGTCAGATGCCCTAGGTACTTCGGCCGTTTTAGCAAAGATCGTTGCGTCCGGCGACTATGACCTTGTTTTGTGCGGAACGGAATCCACCGACGCACGGATGAGCGTTATTCCGGCCATGCTGGCCGAGCGACTCGATTGGGCCCATCTCACCTTTGCTGGTTCATTGTCGGTCAATGCAACCGATCGAACCATTGAGATTGTCCGATCCACCGAACTAGGCGATGAGAAAATGAACGCCGCTTTTCCTGCCATAGTCAGCGTTATTGAAAAAATCAACGAACCTCGTTACCCATCATTCAAAGGAATTATGGCTGCGAAGAAGAAGACAATTTCAGTTCTCACTCTCAGCGAAGTTGGGTTGAGTGCAGATGTAGTCGGCGCAGCAGGTGCCTGGAGCAAGGTCGAAGATGCCACTGCCAAATCAGCGCGTGCTGCCGGAATTAAAATTGTTGATGATGGAAATGGTGGCAATCAACTTGTTGATTTCCTCGCAGAGAAGAGGCTGATATGAGTTCAGTTTTCATTGTGGTCGACTCCAAAGATGGCGCCGTCTCTCATGCTTCTTTCGAGCTTGCGACTTTTGCCTCGCGCATTGGTGAAGTAACTGCGCTGGTTCTCGATACCACTCTCGCGGATTCCGAACTTTCGACTTTGCCGGTATCTCAGGTTGTGAAATTTACTGGTTTTGATTTCGCATCTCATTCGGCCGGACCATCAGCCAAGGCGATCTCAGATCTGATTACATCTCGAAAGCCGATCGCACTCTTGGTCACCTCGACTTCGTTGGGTAAGGAGATTGCGGCTCGCGTTGCAGTTCGCACTCAATCAGGAATCATCACTGATGCCATTGATGTAGATGCCAATCGGGTCGCCACTCAATCTGTGTTTGGTGGTACCTCAATAGTTCATTCATCAGCTTCCACTCCTTGTGCAGTAATCACACTTCGTTCCAATTCAATTGCAGCTCAAGTTGCATCTTCTGCCCCAACTTTCGAAGAGGTTGCGGTCACTGGGTTAAGTTCCAAGGAAGTTGTGACTTCCAAACAAGCAGTCGTATCAAGTGGCAGGCCGGAATTGACCGAAGCTCAAGTCATCGTCTCCGGTGGCCGTGGCACCAATGGAGATTTTGGTCCGGTTGAGGCGCTAGCTGATTCCTTAGGAGCCGCGGTAGGCGCATCTCGCGCCGCTACCGATGCAGGTTGGTATCCACATACCCATCAGGTTGGCCAGACCGGAAAGACAGTGAGCCCTGCTCTCTACATCGCTGCGGGAATTTCTGGTGCCATCCAGCACCGTGCCGGTAT
>CAIMZW010000143.1 GCA_903846075.1 uncultured Actinomycetes bacterium | reverse complement strand
GAGTAATGGAGCATATTGAAGAAGCCGGAATTCACTCTGGGGACTCGGCTTGTGTTCTGCCCAGTATGTCCATCAGCCAACCTAGATTGGCAGAGATTCGGAGTGCGACGGAAAAGATCGCAAGAAGTGTCGGAGTACTTGGATTAATCAATATTCAATTTGCCATTGCAAGAGATGTTGATGGCATGGAAAAGCTCTTTGTCCTTGAGGCAAACCCTCGAGCCTCAAGGACCGTGCCATTTGTTTCAAAAGCGACTGGTAATCCATTGGCCAAATGTGCGGCACTGATCTCCGTCGGTTACTCCATTGAAGATTTGCGTAGCGATGGCTTTCTACCAGATTCTGGAGATGGGCGTGCGCACGGGATTTCTGTGAAAGAAGCAGTCCTACCTTGGAATCGCTTTAGGCGAACCGATGGCATGGGGGTTGATTCGGTACTGGGTCCAGAGATGCGCTCGACTGGAGAGGTGATGGGAATTTCTCATACCTTTGGTGAGGCTTACGCCAAGAGTCAGAGCGCAGCATTTGGCGCGTTACCAAAATCTGGAACTGTATTTCTCTCCCTCTCCAATCGCGACAAGAATTCTGCACTAGCGCCAGCTCGCGAATTAACTTCCATGGGTTTCACTTTGTATACAACTTCTGGCACTCATGACTATCTTAAATTGCATGGACTTGAATCTATGTTGGTTCGCAAAGCCACCGAGCCAATGGCTGGGAGTGAAATGCCAAGTTCGCTCGAGATCATCAATCAGGGTCGAGTGAGCTTAGTCATTAATACGCCACTCGGTCGTGGGGCTCGACATGATGGATGGTTAATTCGCACCGCAGCCGTTCAGCGTTCGATTCCGTGCATTACAACAATTGCTGGATTCAAGGCTGCTGTTGCAGGCATTGGAGATCTCCAACGTAAGGAATTTTCCATTGAGTCGTTGCAAGAATGGCTCGCCGATGATCAATAAATATGCGCAGACGATCAAATCAGAATTAATCAGCAATAAGAAGGTTGGGGCATATCACCATCTCGTTTTTGAAGTCGGAACCATGGCATCTCATGTCAGACCCGGGAATTTTGTCGCCATTTCAGTCGGTGGTCCGACCTCTTCCATGGTGCTGCGACGAGCTTTTGCGATTCACCGATCGATGGATCGAGGCGCAAGTGGGGGAGTCATCGAGTTGGTCGTCGCTCCACACGGCAATGGCAGCAAGTGGTTGACTTCTCTGCCGATCGGTTCTTACGTCAAACTCACCGGACCATTAGGAACCTCTTTTGGAATTCCTACTGAACAAGTTCGTGCCCTTCTCGTAGGCGGAGGATATGGATCCGCACCCCTTTTTGGACTGGCTGAAGTATTGAAAAGTCGAGGTAGTCGAGTCGACATGGTCTTGGGGGCTAGCACAGCTGGAAAAATTTATGCTCCAATAGAAGGTAAACGTTCAGTCAACTCCATGACGATTACGACAGATGATGGAAGTGCCGGAGTGCATGGTCGAGTCAGTGATGTGTTGCCCGAGATTATCGAGCGAAACAGTTGCGAGATAATTTATTCATGTGGCCCCATGGCAATGTTGGCCGCAATTTCTGAGATCGCAGACAAATACAACTTGATTCATCAATGCGCTGTGGAAGAGTCAATGGCTTGTGGAATTGGTATCTGCATGACTTGCGTTATTCCTCTCGTTGATGACGAGGGCCAAATCCGAATGCAGCGATCATGTATTGCTGGACCGGTGGTGGATGGCGAACGAGTCATTTGGAACACCGGTGGTTCTATCCCGGAAGGGACATTGGGCGCCCTATGACTTTTAACTTCGCAACTCAATTTGGAAAGAGTGAGTTTCCCAATCCGATTTTTACGGCGAGCGGCTGTGCTGGTTCAGGTAAGGAGTTGGCGCAGTTCTTTGACCTTCGAGAATTAGGTGCGGTGGTAACAAAATCTATTATGCGCAAACCTCGCTCTGGTCGACCTACGCCAAGGATGGCTGAGACGCCGAGCGGAATGCTCAATTCCATAGGTCTTCAAGGTCCAGGAATCGAAGAGTTTTTGGCCCACGATATTCCTTGGCTTAAAGCCCATGATTCGCGAATTATCGTAAGTATCGCGGGTGAAACTATTGAAGATTATGCCTTTTTAGCCAAACGATTAAATAGCGTGGCGGGTATCTCGGCGTTAGAGGTCAATATCTCATGTCCCAATGTCGAAAATCGGGGTCAGGTATTTTCGTGCGACCCAGTTACCGCAGCTGCGGCAATTGATGCGGTGCGACGGAATATTTCTGACACGATGCCTATTATCGCCAAACTTTCTCCCGATGTGACGGATATTGCAGCGATTGCGGAATCCTGTGTAACTGCCGGGGCCGATGCTTTGGCTCTTATCAACACATTGCTTGGGATGGTGATCGATACCAACACTATGCTGCCAAAACTTGGAGGTAAGACGGGAGGGCTTTCTGGGCCCGCAATTCGTCCGATTGCAGTGCGCGCGATTTATCAAGTTCGGGCCCGACTTCCTCATATTGGAATTCTAGGTATGGGTGGAGTTAGCAATGGGAACGATGCTCTCGAGATGGTTCTAGCCGGTGCAAATGGAATTTCGGTTGGAACTGCAACTTTTGGAAATCCAACAGCGCCAGTAGAGATTAAGAACGAGCTAGAAAATCTACTTATTAGCAAAGGCTTCGATAGTTTTGCAGAAGCAGTTGGTTTCGCGCATCGTGATCCCTCCGCAAACAGATCAAAAAATTAGAGATAGGAAATGCCCATGAGCAATTCGCCACTAATTCTCGCCGTCGATACTTCACAGATTGATGTTGCTAGAGAGTGGATCGGAGCAACACGAGAATATGTTGGCGTTTATAAATTAGGACTGGAGTTCTTTCTCAAGAACGGTCCCCAAGGGATTGAAGAACTTCGAAAAGAACTTGATTTTCCCCTCTTTCTTGATTTGAAATTGCACGACATCGCTAACACTGTCGCAGGAGCCGCGAGATCGCTATCAAGAATTGCGCCGGACTTTCTCACCGTGCATGCAAGTGGTGGCCAAGAAATGGTTAGCGCAGCGGTGAAGGAGTTGCCGGAAACATCAATCACTGGCGTAACGATTCTTACCTCACTCTCTGCTGAAAATTTGTCAGATATAGGGTTTGCCCTGCCTCCATTGGCAAGCGCCGTTAAGTTGGCTCTCTTGGCCACTGGCGCGGGAGCCCGGGCGATTGTGTGTTCGCCACAGGAAGTTGGCGAGATTCGCTCAGCCGTGGATCCTGGAGTGAACTTAATTACACCTGGAGTTCGACCAGAAGGCTCAGAATTGGGAGATCAAGTTCGAGTGATGACTCCTAAGGCCGCAATGACTGCAGGGGCGAACTATTTCGTGATTGGCCGTCCCATCACGTCATTATGGGATCCAAGCGAAATCATTAAATCTCGAAGCGCAATGGCGCAACGTACCCGGGAAATTTTGGAGTCTTTGTAGTCGTGGATAAGAGGCTTCCTCCTCAGTTAACTCCAGAGATTCGCTCGCTCGCAGTTGCGCGAGCATCCAAGGCTCGCTCTGAGAGAAGTGAAGTTCGAAGTGACCTCCGATCCGGTGCGCGATCTTTTTTTGATATTGTGATTGATCCCCGCATGAGTATCAAAAAGATGCGAGTCCTAGAATTATTAGAGTCGCTGCCAGGTGTTGGGCTAACTAGGGCACAAGCCATTATGTCTCGAGCCGAGATCTCACCTACCCGTAGAATTGCGGGGTTGGGTCGCCATCAAATAGCCATTCTTAGAAAAGAGCCGTTGTTGCGGAAAGTGAAAAGTGCCGCTGGTTCACTTGTGGTGATGTCAGGTCCGGGAGGCGTAGGCAAGAGCACCATCGCGGCTGCTCTCCGACGCGATCCGAGGTTTTGGGTTAGCGTTTCAGCCACGACTCGTTCCCCACGTCTAGGGGAGAGCGATGGCGTGGATTACTTCTTCCTCAGCGATGAGGAGTTTTCCCGGCAAATAGCAGCCGGAGAGTTTCTCGAGTGGGCCGAATTTGCTGGGGCACGTTATGGAACTCCAAAAGCGGCGGTAAATCGCGCCCGTATGGAGGGACGCGATGTCCTCTTGGAAATTGAGATCAGTGGAGCCAGACAAGTTCGTAAGTCTGATCCGACTGCAATATTGGTCTTTATTTCACCTCCGACCTGGCAAGAGCTCGAAGATCGCTTGGTTGGACGAGGGACGGATACCCCCGAACGCAGGCAGGCAAGGCTAGATCTCGCTCGATTGGAGATGGCTGCCGCCAGCGAATTCGACCATATCTTGGTCAATCACCGGGTCGAGCAGGTTCTTGCCGAACTGGTATCATTGGTCAGTTCGCCCAACGCGTGACGAGAGGTCTTTTTCAATGACAACTATGGATGGCATCACTAATCCACCTATCGACGAGCTGTTGGACAAGGCTGGCTCAAAATATAGCTTGGTGCTCTACGCGGCCAAGCGCGCCCGTCAGATCAACGCTTATTACTCTCAATTAGGTGAGGGACTTTTGGAGTATGTCGGTCCATTAGTTGACACCTACGTTCACGAGAAGCCGCTTTCCATTGCGCTGCGTGAAATCAACGAAGGCTTGCTTACCATCGAAAATCTGGAACCAAAAAGTCCAGAAGTAGCCTAAATACCGACTGGCCGTGGCGATGAATCGCGAGATTCTGCTGGGCATTGGTGGCGGAATTGCCTCCTATAAATCGGCCGATCTGCTCCGACGGTTAAGAGACCAGGGCTTTGGAGTCAGCGTAGTTCCCACCTCAAATAGTCTTAATTTTGTAGGTATCGCAACGTGGGAAGCACTCTCCGGACGTCCTGTTTCGGATAATTTATGGAATAACGTTCATCAAGTTCCTCATATTGCCCTTGCTAAGAATCTGTCAGCAATGATTGTCGCTCCGGCGACTGCAAACATCATCGCGAAAATTGCCGCCGGAATCGGCGATGACTTTCTCACCACTTTAGTGCTTGCAAATTCCGCACCTCTGATCTTGGTGCCTGCCATGCATCCGGAAATGTGGAGCAATAGCGCAACCGTTCGTAATGTCCAAGTTTTACGCTCTCGTGGAGTCCTGGTTATTGAACCTGATGATGGTCGGCTCACCGGTGCGGATTCTGGCCCAGGCAGGTATCCGGAGAGTACGCGAATAGTTCAGGAGCTACTTGCCCGATTGGAGAGTGCACAAGATCTTCTTGGGCGAAGAATCCTCATCTCAGCTGGCGGAACTAGAGAGGCGATTGATCCAGTTCGCTATATTGGAAATCGGTCCTCGGGGATACAGGGTTACGCACTTGCCCAAGCAGCAGCCGCACGCGGAGCAAAAGTTTGTTTGGTAAGCGCCAACGTAGATTTACCACCCATCCCTGGTATTGAGATCAAGAAAGTGGAGAGCGCAGACGAGATGGCAGAGGTTATGGTCGCCAATGCCAGCCTGAATGAAGTAATTATTATGTGCGCAGCTGTTGCAGATGCAAAGCCAGTATCGCCATCTCTTTCGAAGATCACTAAAAGTGAGTTGAGCAGTATCGAGTTAGTACGCAATCCCGACATCTTGTTGGAACTGACCAAGAATCGCCTGCCTGGACAGATCTTTATTGGATTCGCTGCCGAGACCGAACAGAATTTGGAAGATCGCGGTCGGGCGAAAATGGATCGCAAAGGGGTCGATCTCCTCTATGTCAATCGAGTGGCAGCTGACAAAGTCTTCGGTTCTCAGCAGACGGAGGGGCTAATCCTTAGCGAGCACGAAACCGTGGCCTTCGTTGGAAGTAAAGAAGAATTGGCGAGCCAACTTTTGGATCGTCTCCTCGCTAAGTTAAGTTAATCCAATGACCAAGCGACTCTTCACCTCTGAATCCGTTACCGAGGGCCATCCTGACAAGATGGCAGATCAAATATCGGATGCGATTTTGGATTCCTTGCTCTCTCAAGATCCGCGAAGTCGAGTAGCTGCAGAAACTTTAATTACTACTGGTCAAGTTCATGTCGCCGGCGAAGTAACGACTAATGGTTATGCAGACGTTATGAATATTGTGAGAGATACGGTTCTGCGGATTGGTTATGACTCTTCGGAAAAAGGTTTTGACGGTAATTCCTGTGGCGTCTCACTTTCTATTGGTCAGCAATCGCAAGACATCGCTCAAGGAGTGGATCAAGCATTCGAAAGTCGAATTTCCTCATCATCAGACCCGCTAGATGCGCAAGGTGCTGGAGATCAAGGATTGATGTTTGGATATGCCTGCGAAGACACTCCCGAATTAATGCCATTGCCCATCGCGCTTGCCCATCGCTTGGCACAGCAGTTGGCGAAAGTGCGAAAAGAAGAACAGGTTTCTTATCTTCGCCCTGATGGTAAAACACAAGTGACAATTGAATATGCTGGAGATAAAGCCATTGCATTGAATACGATTGTGATCTCTTCTCAGCACTCCCCAGAGGTGGATCTTGTCGAAACAATGTCGCCTGATTTGATTAATTTGGTGATTCGTCCGGTTATTGCTGATCTTGAGATAGACATTTCTGATGTGCGTTTTCTCATTAACCCAACAGGTCGATTCGTAACTGGTGGGCCCATGGGCGATGCCGGGTTAACTGGTCGAAAAATTATTGTCGACACCTATGGCGGAATGGCTCGTCACGGTGGTGGGGCATTTTCCGGTAAAGATCCATCTAAGGTTGACCGCTCAGCAGCATATGCAATGCGTTGGGTCGCAAAGAACGTGGTTGCTGCAGGTCTGGCATCTAGGTGTGAGGTTCAAGTTGCGTATGCAATTGGCAAGGCACAACCTGTGGGTCTTTTCGTTGAGACGTTTGGCACGGAAAATGTTCCCAACGGCCAAATCGTTGAGGCGATTCGGGAAATTTTTGATTTGCGCCCGGCTGCCATTATTCGCGACTTGCAGCTACTGCGCCCAATCTATGCTCTAACCAGTAGTTATGGTCACTTTGGCCGAGAACTTCCTGAATTCACTTGGGAGCAACGAGATCGGGCACATTCTCTGCAACAAGCAGTCAAGGGATAAATTTCTATGGGGCAGGTGCGGCCACTTCGCCTCAAAGCACAGAAATACGGCCGGGCGAATACTATGGCGATGGATCGGCCAATCGCCCAGATTTTAGTGGACACTCCCGCGCTACACCTTGAAAGTACCTATGACTATTTGGTTTCAGAGGAGATGTCGCAAGCAGTTGTCCCTGGCGCTCTGGTAAAAGTTCCTTTTGGATCTCAAGAAGTTCAGGGTTACGTCATCAAACGTCTCGCCGAAACTACCGTTACTTCGGCGCTGAAATATGTTGATGCGGTCATAACTCCTTTGCCTGTCCTTTCGCCTAACCTGCTCAAATTACTTACGAGCGCTGGTAACCGATATGGGGTCAGACCTTGGGATTTGATTCGAAGTGCAATACCTGAACGAGTTGGAGTGGTGGAGAAAGAATTTGAGTTAGCAACCTTCTCTCAAGAAACTTCGCAAAAGACGAATAGAAAAGTCTTTAGACGTGCCTTGGTAGGAAACTTATCCGAAGATATTTTTAGCCAACTCACTTATTTGGTAGAGAAAGCGTTAGTCGAATCGTCGGTCTTAATCGTCGTGCCCGATGAGAAATCAGTTCGACGTTTAGTGAAGTCCCTTTCAGATCGGGGGATCGACAATCCACTCGAATTAGGCTCGCACCTTTCTCGTAGTGATCGATATCGAAATTTTCTCAAGAGCTACAACTGGCGAAATAGAGTCATTATTGGAACGCGAAGTGCGATTTTTGCCGAAATGCCACCTGGTTCGACGATCGTTGTTCTCAGAGATAACGACGAATCTATGTATGAGAAGCGTTCGCCTGGTTGGAATGTTAGAGATATCGCATTGCTTCGGGCGAGCGAACATCCGCTCATATTTCTCTCGCTTTCGCCATCTCTTGAAATACAACGTCTCATTGATATCTCATGGCTTAAAACGAGTAACTCACCCAAACGAAAAAGCTGGCGAATCACTACAGAAGGGGATCGTCGTACTTCAGCACAGATCATTAGTGAAGGTCTTCGTCACGGACCAGTTTTGATTGGAGTCAGCGAACCCGGATATGTGAACTCTTTTCTCTGCTCGAATTGTCGCAATCGCGCAGAATGTAAGTGCGGTGGGAAATTGTATTTTCCACGAATCGGATCTACGCCACGTTGCGCGATTTGCGAACTGGAGTATCCCGATTGGAAATGCACTTGGTGCGGCATAGCAAAGCCTTCGATGATTAAGCGTGGTGCAGGCCGACATGCTGTGGAATTTGGCAAAGCCTTTCCTGGATTTCAGGTAATCACCTCTACTGGTGATCATGCCGTTGCGGAGGTCGGAGATGAGCCAGTTTTGATAGTGGCAACACCTGGCTGCGAACCCCATGGTTCTTATGCCGCCGCCGTTTTGTTGGATGGACTTTCACTCTTTAATCGCACCGGTTTGAGAAGTGATGAGGTAGCCCGCGAACGTTGGTTAAACGCTATCTCCATGGTGAAAGAGCGGGGAGAAATTTTCCTTTCGCTGGCTCATCAGGATTACTTCGTCCAATCACTGCTACGGGGTGCATTCACAGCCCCGGCGATAACCGAATTGATGAATCGAGAGAGCGCCAAATTGCCTCCATATTTTCGAATGGCAATACTCGAAGCGGAGATCTCTAAAATTAATCGAATCTATCGAGGTCTGATAACTCTGGATCAATTCGAAGTAAATCAGCCCCTAGCCAATCCTGAAGGGCGAGCACGACTGGTGGTCCGAACTCCTGTTGAAAGAGGAGATGAGTTATCCAAATTTGTGATGGATTTACAAAGACATGAGAGCCTTAAAGGAGGGTCGGATCTAACCATCCGCCTAGACCCCTACTCGATTTAGGGCTAATAGAAAACCGATAGAATTGTCGTATGTCCATCCAACCTATTCGACTTTTCGGAGATCCGGTGTTGACCACACCAGCATCCCCAGTCGTGACTTACGACAAGGAACTTCGAACCTTGGTGGCCGATCTCACAGAAACCATGCACGATGCTCCTGGAGCGGGTCTTGCCGCCCCACAGATAGGGGTTTCGCTGCGAGTTTTTGTTTGGAATGTTGATGATGAGGTCGGACATTTAATAAATCCAAGCCTGGATTTAAGCGAAGAATTGCAGGAGGGTGATGAAGGTTGTCTCTCTTTTCCTGGAATGTTATACGAAACTCCGCGTGCTTTTCGTGCTGTGGCAAAGGGCTTCAATATGCATGGTGAGCCGATAATTGTGGAGGGTACAGAATTGCTCGCTCGGTGTTTACAACACGAGAACGATCACTTAGATGGCATCTTATTTATAGATCGCTTGCTGAAATCTGATCGCAAGCGGGCCATGAAGGAAATCCGCAACTCTGAATGGTTTGGCGTGGCAACAGAATCAGGAGCCGAGCCAATAATCAAAGTTTCACCGCATGCGATGAACGGTCTCGGGCTCTGACTTTCGTGAATATTTCGGTTGCTTCATCTTCCTTGGTTTCCCTTCCCATTATTCGAGCCATCCAACATTCTGAACACAAATTGGTTTCGATTATTTCGAATCCTGATCGCAAGAGCGGCCGGGGACTGAAAGTAACTCCCAACGAGTTGGCCGATTGGGCACATACCCAAGGTCTTGAGGTAGCTAAACCAAATGATAATTCGGAACTTAATCGTCACTTGCTCGCTGCCCAACCACAACTCATTGTGACGGTTGCCTACGGAAGATTGATCCCGGTTGAACTTCTCCACGGACCAAGATTTGGGTGGCTCAATATTCACTACTCACTTCTGCCGCGTTGGCGAGGGGCTGCACCAGTGCAATGGGCGATTCTCTCTGGGGATTTGGAAACCGGTGTTTCGATTTTCAAACTAGATAAAGGAATGGACACGGGTCCGGTGTACGCGCAAGAGCGATCACCACTTGGAGAACGCGAACGAACCGAAGATGTTTTGAGTCGATTGAGCCAGAGTGCGGGTCAACTTTTGCCCGAAGTACTTTCTATGATTACCAGCGGAATAAAACCGAAAGCGCAACCTCTTGTCGGTTCCACCTTGGCGCCTAAAATCTCCAAGGAGATGGGAAGAATTGATTGGACCAAATCCAGCCCGGAGATCATTCGACTCGATTTGGCGTTGGGCGTGCAACCGGGAATTTGGACTGAGATCAAGGGCGAGCGCGTAGTGCTCCATGGACTCGAAATCGCCGAAGATTTTCCATCATTGGGTGAAGCTGGAGCAATTTCTTTTGTAGATGGCATGTTGCTGGTTCAGTCCGGAACTGGAGCCCTCAAAGTTTCCGAAGTGACGCCTTCAGGCAAGAAGAGAATGAGCGGCAGTGATTTTTTCCGAGGGGCTAGGCTCGATGCAGGATCGCGTTGTGAGTAAAAACTTCAACAATTCCAAACCCACGGGTTCAAGTCCTATTCGCAAACCTAAACCAGATGCTGCCCGGCAAGTTGCATTCGCGCTGATCTCCGATGTGAATCAACAAGGCGCTTTCGCAAATATTAGAATGCCACAACTTCTCTCCGAATCGGACCTTGAGGTACGCGATAAAGCTTTTGCAACCGAACTTGGTTATGGAACCTTAAGGATGCAAGGTAAGTATGACTTTGCTATTTCGGAAAAGATTGATCGTCCATTTATAGAGGTAGATCCTAAGATTATTGATCTACTTCGAATGGGATGTCATCAGATTTTTAGCATGCGTGTTCCTAGTCATGCCGCTGTTAGCGCAACTGTGGAACTTGCTCGGAAAGTGGCGGGGGAATCCAAAGCTTCCTATGTAAATGCACTCTTACGCTCCATTAGCAGTGATGAAGAACTCTTTGCCGACTTGGAGACTTCCACAAAATTTGAACCTCTCACCAAACTTTCCATTAAGTACTCACATCCAGAGTGGATTATTTCCAGCTACTACGACGCCCTTAAAAATTGGGACTCTGTTGAGGAATTGCTTGCCATAAATAATGTGCCAGTGGCGCCTCATCTGGCTGCCTGGAAAGGCAAGTCGACGCGCGAGGAGTTGTTGGCTGCCGGAGCTCTACCTTTAAATTATTCTAGTTCCGCAGCGCTGACCACAGATCAGCCAATTAACTACCAGGTAATTCGCGATCGTCGGGCCGGGGTGCAGGATTTGGGTTCCCAATTAGTATCAGAGATTTTCTTTGAAACTCGAAAAGTCGGAGAACCAACTTCTTGGCTCGATTTGTGCGCTGGCCCGGGTGGTAAAGCCGCCTGGCTCTTTAACGCATTGGCCACGGAACGAATCGGAGATCGCTTCTTGGCAAATGAACCGACCGTCCATCGAGCGGAATTGGTTGCACGTGTGATTCCGCGTCAGAACATTTCGCAACTCGACGGTCGAAGTAGTTCAGAATTTGGTGGCATGTTTGATCGAATTTTGGTCGATGCTCCTTGTACTGGACTTGGCGCCCTAAGAAGACGCCCGGAAGCACGTTGGCGTAAATCTCCGGGGGGCCTCAAGGAGTTAATTACCCTGCAACGCGACCTTTTGGACTCTGCTTACCAATTACTCAATCCTGGCGGAATTTTGGGATATGCCACATGCTCACCTCATTTGGCTGAAACGCTAGGACAAGTTCTCGATATGCAGTATCGCCATAAAGAGGTGAAGCTGCTTCCTGTTAATGACTTCCTGGAATTGCCTAGCGACGCCGTTCTTCCCAATGGAACCATGCAGTTGTGGAGCCATAAACATGGCACAGACTCTATGTTCTTAGCGCTTTTTCAAAAGCCCGAATAGTACGATTTCTATAGTGAAAATATTCCGAATCTGTCCGAGCATTCTTAATGCTGGTCGAGATAATCTGCCATCAGAGATTTCACGAATTGCGCAAGATTCAGATTTTCTGCATTTGGATGTGATGGACAATATCTTCGTTCCTAATTTTACTTTTTCTTTTTCCGAATCCGAAGAGATAATCGGAAAATCACCACTTCCCGTTGATGCACACTTAATGATTGCAAATCCTGACGAGATGGCAGTTGCTTACGCTAAAGCCGGTTCGGCGAGTGTGACTTTCCACCTCGAAGCAGCCCAGGCACCGTTTGAAATAATTTCAGGTCTCAAGGCGTGTGGAGCTCGAGTGGGCGTAGGCATCAAACCTGCAACCCCGTTTGAAGCGGTCGAAGAGTTATTGCCTCTTATTGACATGCTCCTCGTGATGACAGTCGAACCCGGATTTGGGGGCCAGTCTTTTATGTCTGACATGCTCCCGAAGGTAAGTAAAGCCAGAACTTTTATTGATCTTTTACCGGATCCCAAACCTTGGCTAGAAGTGGATGGTGGAATCTCCCTCAATACGATTTCCCAGGCTGCCACGGCTGGAGCAGACACCTTTGTGGCCGGAAGCGCGGTTTTCAATGCGCCAATTCCTGGCGAAATGATTAAATCACTGAGAGTTTGCCTTGCCGAGAGCATAAAAGAGGCTTGAGGGCTATATCCATGACAGAATTAGAGCGTTCCGGGGGTCGGTGAAAATCCGAACCGGCGGTGAAAGTCCGCGACCCGATTGAAGCCATCAATCGGTTGATGTGGTGAAATTCCACAACCGACAGTCAAAGTCTGGATAAAGGAGCAAAACGCAATAACCATTGCGGCCGATCTTTGGGTTTTTCAAAGTGAGGTTCATTGGTTATGGCGTTTATTTCCCTTGGGATCGAATTTATTCACTTCGATTAGGGATGGAACATATGTCAGTTCTCAAATGGCTTTTTGAAGCACAACTACATTTTGGAACCAAAACTATTTTGGTTCGAGAAATCATCGGCGGTCTCCTAGGACTTGCCAGTGCTGTCTTAGGAATGCGACGCAAAGTAGCGGCCTGGCCCATTGGCATTTTAGGTGATGGACTTCTATTCACCGTTTTCGCGGGGGCTCTTTTCTCCTTCGGGAAGAAAGCAGATCATCCTGCGCTCTACGGCCAAGCTGGTAGAAATCTTTTACTGATCCTGGTCAGCTTTTATGGCTGGGTGGTTTGGGCACGTAATCGGCGAGGTGTCGAACCAAAACCGGCAGTAGTTCCACGATGGACAACGACTCGCGAGAAAGCAATTTTGGTTCCGCTCATTGTGATTGGGTACTTTGTTTTCTTGCAAATATTTAAGGCCCTTGGCGAGAGGTATTACGGTCAATGGCTCTATGTAGATACCTGGATATTTACCGGAACGGCACTGGCAACCTATGCGATGAGTCGCGGATTCGTAGAATTCTGGTTGGTATGGGTCGCCGTCGATATCGTGGGCGTTCCCTTTGCTTTTGCCCATGGAAACTACCCAACCGGTGTGCTGTACGGGATTTATATGCCGTTCGTCATCTGGGGCTTTATCTACTGGCTTCGCATTCAAAGTAAGGGCAAGAAAGTGCCAGTAGGACTTGCCTGATTTCCAGTAATCTAGGCAAATGAAATCCTTTGATTCCCTCTGGTCGGAGTTGCAGCAGACAGTTCAACTTCGCCCTGAGGGGTCGGGGACGATCAAAGCTATTGATGCCGGGGTGCACGCCATCGGTAAGAAGATCGTTGAAGAGGCCGCTGAGGTATGGATGGCCGCTGAATATCAGAGCGATGCCGACTTGGCCATGGAAATTAGTCAACTCCTGTATCACCTTCAGGTGATGATGTTGGCGCGGGGAATATCACTCGAAGATGTTTACGGGCAGTTGTAGCAGGGGAGTGACATGTCATTAAGAATCGCAGTACCCAATAAGGGCTCACTATCCGAGTCTTCGGCACTCATGCTCAAAGAAGCTGGCTATCGACAACGCACAGATTTGCGTGATTTAACTTTCTACGACCCAGAAAATGATGTCGAGTTCTATTATTTGCGACCACGCGATATCGCCATTTACGTAGGTTCTGGCGAACTCGAGGCGGGCATTACTGGCAGAGATTTGTTGCTGGATAGCGGTGCCGACGCTTCTGAAGTCTTAGCCCTCGACTTTGGTCGAAGCACTTTTCGCTTTGCCGCCCCCGAGAGCCTCGAGTTTGCAGAGAGTGACCTTGCAGGAAAACGAATTGCGACAGCCTACCCAGGGTTAGTCGGAAGATATTTAGCCGAACGTTCTATGGCTGCCACCGTCGTGCGACTTGATGGCGCAGTTGAAAGTTCAGTGAAACTCGGTGTTGCAGACGTAATAGCGGATGTTGTCTCCACGGGTGGCACGTTGCGTCAAGCCGGTTTGAAAATATTCGGGGAACCCCTCCTCTCTAGCGAGGCGGTTCTCATTGAACGAGCCGGTACATCCCGATCCCTTGCCGTTGAGACCCTACTTCGAAGACTAAATGGCGTGGTAATTGCTCGGCAATATGTCCTCGTCGATTATGACGTTGAGACCGAATTACTTGCCCGTGCATGTGCGCTTACTCCAGGTATCGAATCACCGACGATCTCACCATTACAGCGAGATGGATGGAGCGCAGTTCGAGCAATGGTTCCGCACCGTGAAATAAATCGGATCATGGACGAGCTTTGGAATATCGGAGCCCGCGGAATTCTTGTCACTGATATTCACGCTTGCCGGCTGTAAGAACTTACTTATCTGCCGCTTCGATCTCTTCCCGAGTAATGCCCATGAGATACAAAACAGAATCTAAATAGGGGCTGGTGAGAGAACTATCAGCAGCTTTTCTCACTGCAGGTTTGGCATTGAAGGCAATTCCCAGGCCAGCAAGTTCGATCATGTCTAAGTCATTTGCTCCATCGCCAATCGCGATTGTTTGAGCGAGCGGGACGTTCTCCAATTCAGCAAAGTCCCTTAAGGCCTGAGCTTTCGCCGCACGATCGATGACGCCCCCAACTATGGACCCGGTTAGTTTGCCTTCAGAGAGTTCCAGAGTGTTGGCACGATAAAAATCAATCTGAAGTTCTTGTAAAAGTGGCTCGATAACGTTGATAAACCCTCCGGAGACAACGCCAACTTTGTGCCCCAAACGATGCAAAGTCCGAATGAGTGTTCGTGCTCCAGGAGTAAGAATCAATTCACTGCGCACGAGCTCTAAGACTGCTTCTGGCAAACCTGCTAAAAGTCGAACTCGAGCGTTTAGAGATTGGCTAAAGTCCAGTTCCCCACGCATGGCTGCCTCTGTGATCAATTTAACCTGATCGCCTACTCCCGCTTTTTCCGCCAATAAATCAATCACTTCTTGCTGAATTAAAGTCGAATCCATATCAAGAAGGACGATTCGCTTTGCCCGTCTCGTTAGCCCGCCATTTTCGATGGCCAGATCAACCCCGGTGTTAATTGCTATCTCCGCCAAATCTTTCTGCAAGGAGGCGTGAAGCGCCGGATTTTCACCTTGGGCTGTTAGTGAGATATCGAATTCAATTGCCGTTAGAGGGTAAGAGGCAGTGCGCCGGATTCGTTCGATGTTTCCACCAGCGGAAGCAATTTTCCCCGCAACGGCTGCTAATGCGTGTGGCTTGAGAGCACCTGAAAGGAGTACAACATGTAACAGTTGCGTGGGTCGTGTTTTAGACTCTTGCGACATTTCAACAAAATCTACTGCGACATCAAGTTCTAGATTCTCGGATAATTTAAGCAAATCGGCCTCGATTGCTTCGGCGTGCGCTGGGTCGAGCGAGATAAGAGTCGTAAGGATGAGCCGACCACGAATAACCACTTGCTCCATATCAACAATGGTGATGGCGAAGGGCGAGAGAGTTTCGAAGAGGGCTTCGGTTACACCAGGTTTGTCAACGCCAGAAATCAGGATCAGGCCGGTGAATGTTGGGTCAGTTACTTTTAACACAGATTCTTTATCGTTCACGAGGGCAGATTAGCGCGGAACGGGTCTGACACAGGTATCTTTCACTCCTATGACAACTGTGATCTCACTCCAGAATGTCTCGGTGGTGCGAGAAGGAAAATCGATACTTGGTCCCCTCACTTGGGATATGCAGGAGGGCCAACGTTGGGTCATCCTTGGGGCAAATGGGGCTGGCAAATCGACACTCTTCCATGTGATTTCCACCCAAATCCATCCTTCAAAAGGCAGAGCGATCGTGCTTGGGATGGAACTGGGAAAGAGCGATGTTTTTGAATTGCGGCCACGAATAGGTTTGACGACCAACAACCTCATCGATCTAATTCCTTACTCAGAGCGAGTATTGGACGTGGTTATTACCGCTTCGTATGCGATTTTAGGCCGATGGAATGAAGATTATGACCTGTGGGATGAGTCTCGAGCAATTTCACTTTTAACTACCTTAGGGGTGCGTTCTCTAGGGGAGCGGCTATTCGGAAGTTTGAGTGAAGGAGAGAAGAAGCGGGTATTAATCGCGCGGGCCCTGATGAGCAATCCGGAATTGCTGCTCCTCGATGAACCGGCAGCTGGCCTAGATTTAGGTGGTAGAGAGGATCTACTTAAGCGGTTTGATCTTTTGGCCACCGATCCACTCGCTCCAGCCACTGTAATTGTCACTCATCACATTGAAGAAATCCCGTTAGGGACTACCCACGCGCTTTTGTTAAAACACGGCGAGGTGGTGGCTAGCGGACCGATTGAGGAAGTCATCATTAATGAATTTCTCAGTCAGGCTTACGGCATCTCGGTCTCGGTCCATCAAGATGGCGGCCGTTATTTTGCTAAGGCCAAGTAATTTGGCTTTCGATGCTCTTTGAACTCCTTACTCCAGAATGGCAGAGTGAACTTTCAGAGTTAAGGAATAATTTTTCTATATTGGATCGAAAGTTAGATTCCAGCCCGGATTACCTACCAGCAAAAGAGTTCATTTTTCGAGCACTTTCCAAACCGATTTCGGAATCAAAAGTCGTGATTTTGGGTCAAGATCCATACCCAAATCCGAAATTTGCTTGCGGTTTGGCATTTTCGATTACTTCAGATACAGAACGGATTCCGGCAAGTTTGCAAAATATTTTGAAAGAGGTTGAGAGCGACGTCGGTGGTGGCGCCGATCATCGCGGAGATTTAACTGGTTGGCACGATCAAGGGGTGGTGCTACTTAATCGAGTACTTACGACAAAGCCTTGGAACAGTAATTCACACAGTGACATGGGATGGGAATCCATCACTTTTAAAGTAGTTCAAGTTCTTTCAAGTCGTGGCGCGCTCGGTATTTTATGGGGCAAGAGAGCCAGCGAGTGTGCCGAACTTTTTTCGCCGGAGTTCTGCATCCAATCTGCGCACCCCAGTCCACTTTCTGCGCATAGAGGTTTCTTAGGAAGCAGACCCTTCTCGTGGGTTAATAGCAAGTTAATAAGTGGAGGTCTAGCACCGATTGAGTGGAGTAGATAAAACCTCGCGCGAATAAATTAAGCCCGCTCCGTTGCGGCAAAGTGTCGAACGATGGTCAAGGAAAATGCAATCGAATTGCCGATCAGCAAAGCGAAGAGTGCCGTACCGAGCCCCAGCCTGCCTCCGAGAGCACGACCAACTAGTAAGGCTGAAACCTCGATTGCAAGACGTACTCGCCCAATCCGGATCCCGGTTTTCTTATGGAGTGCAGTCATCAGCCCGTCTCGTGGTCCCGGACCCAGACCACAGGTGATGTAAAACGCGGAGCCAATTCCGACCATGGCAATACCGATCAACACGTAGAGAATTTGATCCGCGAAAAATTTGGGGGAGACTGGGAAAATGGTCACGCCAATTTGAATGGCAATCGCGATGATGACCAAATTCGAGATGGTTCCAAAACCCGGACGTTCACGCAAAGGGATCCAAAAGAGAAGAACGACGGCGCTGATGAGAAAGGTGGCAGCTCCGATGGAGAGCGGAGTATGGAACGAGATACCTTGGGCTAGGACTGACCACGGTGCATTTCCAATGTGAGATTGAATTATCAGTGAGTCGCCGAGTCCAAAAATGGTTAATCCGAAATATAAAACAAGTACCCGATCAAGGCGTAAAGACCATCGAGAGTGGGCAGTCCAGGGCATTCGCGGAATGGTTCGAGAGGGTCTAATAAGAGAAATGAAGGCTCTCAGGGATTTTTCCTCGCTCACTGTTAGAGTCTAGCCATGCATTTCTCTTACCTGCAGGCAATTGTTACTGGGTTGATTCAAGGTATTGCTGAACTCTTTCCCATTTCGAGTTTGGGACATGCGGTCCTAGTTCCCGCATGGATCGGAGGAAGCTGGAAAGTTTTTTCAACCTCATCGCTTTACTTATTGGTGGCAGTGGCGCTGCATTTTGCGAGTGCTATCGCGCTCTTTTTGGTTTTTCGTAAGAGATGGTTCGAAATCCTTGGTGGGACTGTAAAAGCTTTCAAACGCCGAAACTTTCGCAAGGTGGAATTTCGAGTTTTATGGCTGATTCTTGTCGCCACAATTCCTGTCGCACTCGCGGGCTACCTCTTTGGTGATTTCTTTCAGCGAATTTTTGCTAAGCCGATTGCCTCGGCACTCTTTTTGACGCTTAATGGCGTAATTCTATTTGGTGCTGAAAGGTTGACGCGCAGGCGCCACTACGCACCGATGGAAGAGAATCTGGCTATCGCGACCCGAGTTTCCACTGGACAAGCTCTAGTCATCGGCGTTGGTCAGAGCGCAGCACTCTTTGCCGGAATCAGCCGGTTTGGCGTTTCCATGAGTTTTGGAATGTTGCGCGGATTGAGTAGAACTGTCGCATCGGATTTCGCTTTTTTACTTGCTTTTCCGGTCATCTTGGGTGCATCGCTTTCTAAACTTCCAAAACTTGCCCATGGCGAGTTGTCAGGTCTTTGGGGGCCGGTCTTTGTTGGGTGCATCGTCTCTTTCATAGCCACTTATTTCAGTGTGAAATTCTTAGTTCGTTGGTTTAAGACAAATACTTTGATTCCTTTTGCCCTCTACTGCCTATTTTTTGGTCTTCTCTCAGTTGTGAAATTTGGCTTCTTTAACTGATGATTGTTGGACTAGGCACAGCGGTAAATATTCTGGCAATAGGTACTGGGACTACTTTCGGCGTGGTTGTGGGAAGTCGTTTTCATGACAAGGCCAGAGAGTTGATTACGGACGTATTAGGTTTTGTGGTGCTGTTGGCCGCCGCGGACGCCCTGAAAAATTTGTGGGATAGCCATTTTATTTCGGCGTTACCTCGCGGTTGGACACTTCTGTCAACCTTGTTTACGTTACTTATTGGTGGCTTGATCGGAGTTTGGCTTCGAATTGAAGATCACCTTAACAACTTTGGTGAATATCTAAGAATTAAATTTGGCGGATCATCACACCCACATTTTGTCGAAGGTTTCGTGGCTTCTTCGCTGTTATTCGCGATTGGCCCTTTGGCAATATTGGGAAGTGTCCAAGATGGAATGGGCTTAGGGCAAGAACAACTCTTCCTCAAGAGCACACTGGATTTCTTTGCTGCAATGGCATTTGCCGCAACTTTAGGTTGGGGCGTTGCCGCGTCAATTATTCCTGTGGCGATTTATCAGGGTAGCTGGACTGGAATTGGATTCGCCCTCGGAAACATTTTGAAGGAATACCAAGTCTCTTCAATGACAGTCGTTGGTGGCGTTCTGCTTTTAGGAATTGGTTTTCGACTTTTAAAGGTGAAGCAAGTGGCCGTAGGGAACTTGCTACCGGCACTTTTTCTCGCGCCGGTAGTCGTTCTTATTGCACATTCATTTATTTAACTAG
>CAIMZW010000142.1 GCA_903846075.1 uncultured Actinomycetes bacterium | reverse complement strand
CGCAAGCGCACTCCTAAGGGTTTTGGTAAGCGCAATGACACCAAGCGTGCGATCGTGCATGTTGCTGCCGGTGACCGTATCGACATCTTCGGAGGACCTGTTTCCTAAGGGGACCAGGACTAGAAGAAGAAGAGGAAGATAAAAAATGGCCCTACGTAAACTTAAGCCGACCACACCTGGTCAGCGCGGCGCGAGCGTTCCTGATTTCGAAGAGATCACACGCACTACCCCAGAGAAGTCATTGGTTCGCCCAATTCACTCTAAGGGTGGCCGTAACGCATCAGGCAAGATCACCGTTCGCCACCAAGGCGGCGGACACAAGCGTGCATATCGTCTGATCGATTTCACACGTAACGATAAAGATGGCATCCCCGCAAAGGTTGCTCATATCGAATACGACCCAAATCGCACAGCTCGTATTGCCCTTCTTCACTATGCAGATGGAGAGAAGCGTTACATCATCGCTCCTGCAAAGTTGAACCAAGGAGACAAGATTGAGAATGGTCCAGCAGCGGATATCAAGCCAGGCAATAACTTGCCACTTCGCAATATCCCAGTTGGAACCATGATCCACGCAATTGAACTTCGTCCAGGCGGCGGAGCGAAGATTGCTCGTTCAGCAGGAGCTGGAGTTCAGCTCGTTGCTAAGGATGGTCCATACGCACAACTTCGCATGCCATCAGGTGAAATTCGTAACGTCGATGTCCGTTGCCGTGCAACGGTTGGTGAAGTCGGAAACGCCGAACAATCAAATATCAACTACGGAAAAGCAGGCCGTATGCGTTGGAAGGGCAAGCGCCCAACCGTCCGCGGTGTTGTTATGAACCCGGTTGATCACCCACACGGTGGTGGTGAAGGTAAGACCTCTGGTGGTCGTCACCCAGTATCACCTTGGGGTAAGCCTGAAGGTCGTACTCGTAAGAAAAAGGCGAGCGATGACCTCATTGTCCGTCGTCGTAAGTCGAATAAGAAGCGATAAGGGAGCCCACTACAAATGCCACGTAGTTTAAAGAAGGGTCCATTCGTGGACGGTCACCTCATCAAGAAGGTGGATGACCAGAACGATAAGAACACCAAGAATGTTATTAAGACTTGGTCCCGTCGCTCGATGATCATTCCCGCAATGATCGGACACACCATCGCAGTACATGATGGTCGCAAGCACGTTCCAGTTTTCGTTACTGAAGCAATGATCGGGCACAAGCTCGGCGAATTCGCTCCAACTCGTACCTTCAAGGGTCACGTTAAGGGCGACGATCGGAGGTCCTCACGTGGCTAAGAATCCAAACGTGGAGAACGCCAATCTCAATGGAGTAGTCGCTAAGGCGATTCTTCGTGACATTCGCTGCACGCCACAGAAGGCACGTCGCGTTGTGGACATCATCCGCGGCGAGCGCGCTGACGTTGCTCTCTCAACTTTGAAGTTTGCTAACCAAGCCATCGGTTCTGATCTCTACGTCTTGCTGAACTCTGCAGTTGCTAACGCAAAGCAGAAGAATCCAGCACTTCGTGATGCCTCTGAACTTTGGGTTGCCGAAGCCACAGTAGATGAGGGCTTCACCTTGAAGCGCTTCCGTCCACGTGCGCAAGGTCGCGGTTTCCGAATTAACAAGCGCACCAGCACCATCACTGTTGTTGTCTCTGACGATCGTGGATACCGGTCAAATGGTCCTCGCAAAACTTCTAATAACAAGAAGGCGAATCCATCAAACCGAACACTCGCAAAGGCTGCTGCAGCTAAGTCCGAAGGGAAGGCCGAATAACATGGGTCAAAAAGTAAATCCACACGGCTTCCGCCTCGGAATCACTACTGAATTTAAATCCCGTTGGTACGCCGACAAGCTCTACAAGGATTATGTGAAGGAAGATATTGAAATCCGTCGCATGATGACTAAGGGCATGGAGCGCGCTGGTGTCTCTCGCATTGAAATCGAGCGCACCCGGGAACGTGTTCGCATCGACCTTCACACCGCTCGTCCAGGAATTGTTATTGGACGTCGTGGAACCGAAGCAGATCGAATTCGTCTTGATCTCGAGAAGTTGACTGGCAAGCAAGTTCAACTCAACATCCTCGAAGTGAAGAACCCTGAAATTGATGCTCAACTCGTTGCCCAGGGAATTGCCGAGCAGCTAACTGCTCGTGTCTCCTTCCGTCGTGCAATGCGTAAGGCAATGCAGACCGCACTCAAGTCCGGTGCTCAAGGTATTCGTGTGCAGTGCGGCGGTCGTCTCGGCGGCGCTGAAATGTCACGTTCTGAGTTCTACCGTGAAGGTCGCGTTCCGCTACATACTCTTCGCGCCGATATCGATTATGGCTTCTATGAGGCTGCAACCACCTTCGGTCGTCTAGGCGTCAAGGTCTGGATCTACAAGGGTGAAGTTATCGAGTCTCGTTCCGAGCGTGCTGCCGCTGCACTTGCTGCTGCGCGCGCACCAAAGCCATCACGCGGTCCACGTAACCCACGTGCTCCTCGCGGTGAAGTCACTAGCACAACCGTTGAATCTCGTGCCGCCGCTGCAGCAGTTGTTGCTGATGTAGCTCCAGCAGCACCAGCAGTGACGGAAGATGGGAGCAATGCTTAAATGTTGATTCCGCGTCGCGTAAAGCACCGCAAGCAACACCACCCAAAGCGTGGTGGAAAGTCCAAGGGCGGTACCACCGTTTCCTTTGGTGACTTTGGTATCCAAGCTCTCGAGCCTGCCTATGTGACTAACCGTCAGATTGAAGCTGCTCGTATTGCCATGACTCGTCACATCAAGCGTGGTGGAAAGGTATGGATCAACATCTATCCAGACCGCCCCTTGACCAAGAAGCCTGCTGAAACTCGTATGGGTTCCGGTAAAGGTTCACCGGAATGGTGGATCGCTAACGTCAAGCCAGGCCGCGTTATGTTCGAAATTTCTGGTGTTGCTGAAGAGATCGCTACCGAGGCTATGACTCGCGCGATTCACAAGCTGCCAATGAAGTGCCGCGTAGTACGTCGGGAGGAGTTCTAATGCCAAATATCGTGACAGCTGAACAGCTTCGCGCTCTTGATACAGAAGAGCTCAGCGGGAAACTGCGCGAACTGAAGGAAGAACTCTTCAACCTTCGTTTCCAGGCCGCAACCGGACAGTTAGAAAACCATGGTCGTTTGACCGCGGTTCGTAAAGAGATTGCACGCATTTACACCATCGTGCGTGAACGTGAATTGGGAATTGGAGGCGCGGCATGACTTCTAGTAACGAACTAGATCGTGGATTCCGCAAGACTCGTGAAGGAATCGTCACTAGCGACAAGATGGATAAGACTGTCGTTGTTGCTATTCAGGACCGTGTTAAGCACGGCCTCTACGGCAAGGTTCTTTCGCGTACTCGCAAGCTCAAGGCACATGATGAGAACAACAGCGCTGGCATCGGCGATCGTGTCCTTTTGATGGAAACTCGTCCGCTCTCCGCTACCAAGCGTTGGCGCGTTGTCGAGATCATCGAGAAGGCTAAGTAAGGGGAATAAGGAATGATTCAACAAGAATCGCGACTTCGCGTCGCTGACAACACTGGCGCAAAGGAACTCCTTTGTATCCGTGTTCTCGGTGGTTCCTCACGTCGCTACGCCGGTATCGGTGACATCATCGTATGTTCCGTCAAGGATGCAATTCCTGGTGGACAGGTTAAGAAGGGTGAGGTCGTTAAGGCCGTCATCGTTCGCACCGTAAAAGAGAGCCGTCGCCCTGATGGTTCTTACATTAAATTTGATGAGAACGCAGCAGTCATTCTTAAGGCTGATGGCGAACCTCGTGGAACTCGTATCTTCGGACCAGTTGCTCGCGAACTTCGCGACAAGAAGTTCATGAAGATCATTTCATTAGCGCCGGAGGTGCTCTAAACATGGCCAAGATTAAGAAAGGCGACACCGTTCTGGTTATCGCCGGAAAAGATAAGGGTCAGACGGGCAAAGTTTTGCGCGTTGATAAAGATGCAGATCGTCTTGTTATCGAAGGTGTTAACCGCGTTCTACGCCACACCAAAGAGACCACCAGCGATCGTGGCGTCAAAGTTGGCGGAATCTTGACCGTCGAAGCAGCCATTCACCTCTCCAACGTCATGTTGGTTGATGAAGATGGCAAGGCCACTCGCTTGGGTGCTCGCAAGGATGAAGATGGCAAGAATGTTCGCATCTCTCGCCGCACTGGAAAGGACATCTAATGTCAACCACCGTTGTAGCCCCACGTCTGAAAGAAAAATACAAGGCAACAATCGCTCCAGCTCTTTTGGCCAAGTTTGGCTACAAGAATGTGATGCAGATTCCTACCTTGGTAAAAGTTATTGTGAACATGGGTGTTGGTGAAGCTGCTCGTGACTCGAAGTTGATCGAAGGCGCTATCCGCGACCTGACCATCATCACCGGTCAAAAGCCACAAGTCACCAAGTCTCGTAAATCCATTGCGCAGTTCAAGCTTCGTGAAGGAATGCCAATTGGTGCACATGTAACTCTTCGCAACGACCGGATGTGGGAGTTCACTGATCGCTTGATCAGCATCTCACTTCCTCGTATCCGTGACTTCCGTGGTCTTTCACCAAAGCAATTCGATGGAAATGGTAACTACACCTTCGGCTTGACCGAGCAGGTTGTATTCCCAGAAATCGAACAAGACAAGATTGATCGCACCCGCGGTATGGATATCACCTTTGTTACCACTGCCAAGACTGATGAAGAAGGCCGCGAACTGCTTCGTGCACTCGGCTTCCCCTTCAAGGAAAACTAAGAGAGGCGCACAGCACATGGCTAAGACATCACTCAAGGTTCGCGCAGCGCGTAAGCCAAAATTCAAGGTACGCGGTTATACCCGTTGCCAACGTTGTGGTCGCCCACACTCTGTGTATCAGAAGTTCGGCATCTGCCGTATCTGCTTCCGTGAGATGGCCCACCGCGGTGAACTTCCTGGCATAACCAAGGCTTCTTGGTAGAACTGGCTTTTAGTAAGTCGTCACTTTCGACGAAAAGATTTTCCCACCCGCTCCACCTAACAACTACGAGATAGGTCCACTCGCTAGCGAAGAGATTCGCAGGACGAGAAAGCTGGAAACCATCTCGAGAAAGGCCCGAGGCCAAGAATGACAATGACAGATCCGATCGCAGACATGCTGGCTCGTCTGCGCAATGCGAACTCTGCCTACCATGAAGTGGTTGCAATGCCCTCTTCATCGGTAAAAGTTCGTATTGCCGAAATCCTCAAGCAAGAGGGTTATATCGCCGGTTACAAAGTTGAGACCAATGCAGAAGGTTTCGGCAAGACCCTGACAATTGATTTGAAGTTCGGTGCAAACCGTGAACGTTCAATCGCAGGTCTTCGTCGAGTAAGCAAGCCAGGACTTCGTGTTTACGCAAAGTCGACTGCGCTCCCTAAAGTTTTGGGCGGACTTGGCGTCGCCATCATCTCCACATCATCTGGTTTGCTGACTGATAAGCAAGCCAACAAGCAAGGGGTAGGCGGAGAAGTTCTCGCCTACGTATGGTGATCTAATGTCACGTATCGGTCGTTCACCTATCACTATTCCTGCTGGAGTCGAAGTTTCGATCTCTGGTCAGACTGTTTCAGTTAAGGGACCTAAAGGTTCACTTACCCACGTGCTCGCTGAGCCAATTGCTGCGACGAAGGAAGATTCAACTCTTCTTGTTACTCGTCCAAACGATGGTCGCGAAGCTCGTTCACTTCACGGTATGTCTCGCACCTTGGTTGCCAACATGCTTGAAGGTGTAACTAATGGCTACTCGAAGACCATCAACATCGTTGGTGTTGGTTATCGTGTTGCCGATAAGGGCGGAGATCTTGAATTCGCACTTGGTTACAGCCACCCAATCTCTTTCCCAGCACCAGCCGGAATTACCTTCAAGGTTGATTCGGCCACTAAGTTCTCGATTATCGGAATCGATAAGCAACTCGTAGGCGAGACTGCCGCCAAGATCCAGAAGCTTCGTAAGGCTGATCCTTACAAGGGCAAGGGTCTACATCTTGATGGCGCCAAGATTCGCCGCAAGCAAGGAAAGACAGGTAAGAAGTAATGGCTATCGGAGTAAAGGTATCTAAGGGTTCATCTCAGAAGGCTCGCGCCCGTCGCCACTTCCGAGTTCGCAAGAAGGTCTCCGGCACTACTGCCCGTCCTCGTCTTGTCGTCTCGCGTTCTTCACGTCACCTCTTCGTCCAGATTGTTGATGACACCATCGGTCAAACTTTGGTCTCAGCCTCAACGATGGAAGATTCTGTCCGCACCGCTGATGGAGATAAAACCAGCAAGGCTCGCCTTGTCGGAGAGACCATTGGCGCTCGCGCTAAGGACAAGGGAATTTCTGCGGTTGTCTTTGACCGTGGTGGTAACAAATATCATGGCCGCGTTGCAGCACTTGCAGACGGTGCTCGTTCGAGTGGATTGGATTTCTAAATGGCAATTGCTCCTGCGAAAAGCCCCCGCGAAGAAAGCGGCAAGACTGGCGATCGTCGAGATCGTCGCGACCGTCGTGATGGTGGACCAGCTCAAGAGAAGAGCCCATACACCGAGCGCGTAGTTTTCATTAACCGCGTAGCAAAGGTTGTTAAAGGTGGACGTCGTTTCTCCTTTACCGCCCTTGTTGTTGTCGGAGATCAAAATGGCACTGTCGGAATTGGATATGGCAAGGCTAAGGAAGTTCCACAAGCAATTGCTAAGGCAGTTGAAGAGGCGAAGAAGTCATTCTTCAAAGTTCCTCGCCTTTATGGAACCATCCCGCACCCAGTTCAAGGTGAAAAAGCAGCCGGCGTAGTTCTTCTTCGTCCTGCAAGCCCTGGTACCGGAGTTATTGCTGGCGGACCAGTTCGTGCCGTTTTGGAATGTGCTGGAATTACCGATGTATTGACCAAGTCTTTGGGTTCCAATAATCCAATCAACATGGTCCACGCCACCGTTGCTGCACTTCGTGCGTTGGAAACCCCAACTGCGATCGCCGCACGTCGTGGTCTTCCCTTAGAAGATGTCGCACCTGCAGCAATTGCTCGTGCCGTTGCAGCGTCAGTAGGTGCGTAATGCCTCGTTTAAAGGTAACTCAACTTCGATCCAAGGTAGGTGCTCGTCCAGAGCATCGCGATACCTTGCGTTCACTTGGTTTAAAAAGAATTGGTGATGTCGTAGTCAAAGAAGATCGTCCCGAGATTCGCGGAATGGTCGTTGCTGTGCGTCACATGGTCACAGTCGAGGAGGTCGAATAACTATGGTGCTCAAGGTTCATCATCTCCGTCCAGCTCCAGGAGCTAAGAAGGCTCGTACCCGTAAAGGTCGCGGTGAGGCATCAAAAGGTAAGACTGCGGGTCGTGGCGGTAAGGGAACTCGCGCTCGTAACGTAGTTCGTGCCGGCTTCGAAGGTGGTCAGTTGCCGCTCGTGATGCGTCTGCCAAAACTTCGTGGTTTCACTAACCCAGAGCGAATTGAATATCAGCCAGTCAACGTCTCAACAATTAATGCTCTCTACCCAAAGGGTGGGGAAGTAACTGTTGAAGATTTGGTGGCAAAGGGCGCAGCCCGCGATGGTCATCCTGTTAAGGTTTTGGGTAACGGTGAGATTTCCGTCAAGGTAACAGTCGTTGCTCACGGCTTTTCCAAGTCAGCATCTGAAAAGATTGCTGCTGCTGGCGGAACCGCTAAGAAGCTTTAATTATTGCCGTCCTAGGATGGCTAGAGATTTAAGGAGAAGTTAGTGCTTTCAGCATTTGGTAAGGCCTTTAAAACACCAGATCTGCGTCGCAAGATTTTCTTCACTCTCGCCATCATGGGACTCTTTCGTTTCGGCTCCATCGTTCCGACCCCTGGCGTTTCTTATGTAAACGTTCAGACCTGTCTCAAGCAAGCCAACTCTGGCGGACTCTTTGGCTTGGTCAACCTTTTCAGTGGTGGCGCTCTGCTCCACCTTTCGGTCTTTGCACTCGGCATCATGCCGTACATCACCAGCTCGATCATCGTTCAACTTTTGACCGTTGTTATTCCACGGTTTGAGGCATTGAAGAATGAAGGTCAATCTGGAACTGCAAAGCTCACTCAGTACACCCGTTATTTGACCGTCGGTCTTGCAGTCTTGCAGTCCACTGGATTGATTGCGGTTGCCCGAACCCCAGGTCGCCTCTTTAGCGGTTGCTCCTACCCAATCGTTCCTGATTCATCTTGGTTGCGCATCGTGACCATGGTCTTCGTTATGAGCGCCGGTACTGCAGTAATCATGTGGCTGGGTGAATTGATCACCGATCGTGGTGTTGGTAATGGAATGTCTATCTTGATCTTCACCTCCATTGCAGCTGGCTTCCCAACTCAATTGTGGTCAATCAAATTACAAAAGGGTCTCTTTGCTTTCTTGTTCGTTCTTGCCGTTGGAATTTTGGTTGTTGCGGCGGTTGTCTTCGTCGAGCAAGCACAACGACGAATCCCAGTTCAATATGCCAAGCGCCAAGTCGGTCGACAGAGCTACGGCGGAACCAGTACTTATATTCCCATCAAGGTAAACCAGGCTGGTGTTATCCCGGTTATTTTCGCCTCATCTTTGCTCTATATCCCTTCACTTATCGTGAACTTCTCTGGCAGCAGTGCTGGTTGGGCGGTTTGGGTTCAACGTAACTTTGTTAAGGGCGATCACCCAATTTATATTCTTTCTTACGCTCTTCTCATCGTTTTCTTCACCTACTTCTATGTGGCCATCACATTTAACCCAGATGAAGTCGCAGAGAACATGAAGCAATACGGTGGCTTTATTCCAGGTATTCGTGCCGGCCGGCCAACCTCTGAGTACCTGCAATATGTACTTTCACGAATTACTGCACCAGGCTCGCTCTACCTTGCCTTTGTTGCGATTATTCCGATCATCGCTTTGATTCTCTTTAATGCAAGCACCAACTTCCCATTTGGCGGAACTGCCATTTTGATCGTGGTCGGTGTTGGTTTGGATACTGCAAAGCAGATTGAAAGCCAATTGCAGCAACGCTCGTACGAGGGATTCTTGCGCTAATGCGATTAATCCTGGTTGGACCACCAGGTGCAGGCAAGGGAACTCAAGCAGTACACCTCGCCGCGCACTTTAATATTCCGCATATTTCAACGGGCGATATCTTCCGAGCAAATTTGAAGTCGGGTTCAGAACTTGGCTTGCTTGCCCGGTCCTACATGGACAAGGGCGATCTCGTTCCTGATTCTGTGACAAATGAGATGGTCAAAGACCGCCTTAATCAAGAAGATGTAGCAAATGGCTTCCTCTTGGATGGCTATCCACGAAATGTTTTGCAGGCTGAAGTTCTTCGCGCCATCTTGGCCGAAAAGCAAACACCGCTTGATGCAGTTCTTGAACTCTCCATTGGTGACGCTGAAATTATTTCTCGCATTTCTGGACGTCGGACCTGTCGCAATTGTGGGACCTCATTTCACGTTATTAATGAGAAACCCACTGTTGAGGGCGTTTGCAATAAATGTGGTGGCGAGCTTTACCAGCGCGAAGATGACAAAGAAGATGTTGTTAAGCGTCGCCTTGAGGTATATGCCGAGCAAACCAGGCCCATCATTGCTTTTTATCGTGGCGAGGGCTTATTGATTTCGATTCGTGCAATGGGTGATGTCTTTGAAATTTCTCAACGATCCATCGCTGCACTGAGCGCCGTAATTTCCTAACGAGTCGCCATGGTCATTCAGATTAAATCGCTTGATCAATTGAAGACGATGCGTAGAGCAGGACTTGTTGTCGCGCAGTCATTGGAGCTAATGCGCGATGCGATTGCCGTTGGTGTAACCACCAACCAACTCGATGCAATTGCTGTTGACCATTTAAAAAAGAGAAATGCCAAATCAAATTTCTTGGGTTATCACGGATATCCAAAGGTGATTTGCGCATCTATCAATCATGAGATTGTTCACGGCATTCCCAATGATCGTCCGATAGCTGATGGTGACATCGTCTCTATCGATTTCGGCGCCATCGTTGAGGGCTGGCACGGCGATAGTGCATTTTCCGTTGGCGTTGGAACTGTAGATCCGCAAGATCAGAAATTAATGGATACCTGCGAAGAGTCGATGTGGCGAGGGATCGCAGCCGGCAAGAACGGTGGCCACCTCACCGATATCTCCGAAGCTATTGAAAAATATATTAACTCTCAAGGCAAATACGGAATTCTTCGCGAGTATGGCGGCCATGGCATCGGAACTGAGATGCATCAAGATCCGCACATTCTCAATTTTGGTAAAGCAGGTTTTGGACCTGAGTTAAAACCAGGAATGACTCTGGCCATCGAACCAATGATTACTCGTGGCACCGCTAAGACAAATGTACTCACCGATGAATGGACCGTAATCTCCGCAGATAAATCCAACGGCGCCCACTTCGAACACTCCTATGCAATCTGCCCAGATGGAAAACCTTTTGTATTGACCGCATTAGATGGCGGCAAGGAACGTCTTGGCGCGTTAGGTGTGGAAATCTCCGATCTACTCTCATGAGTATTCGGATTGCAGCGCACGCGCTACCAAGTGGCGAAGCAATCGATTTAACAATTCAAGATGGTTTATGGAGCGATGAATATTCACTCGATCTTGATGATCGCATTATCGGATGGGCACTTCCCGGTCTGGTAGATGTGCACACTCATCCTGGAGCGCAGAAACCGGGCCAAGCCATTGATGAAGAACTTCTTCGAAAGCAACTGAGTAAAAATATTGATCAGGGTGTAACCGCTATTCGAAGTCCTGGTCTTGCGAGCAATCCGCCCGACTGGTTTGGCACTGATTCAGAGTTACCGCGAGCTTTTCATGCCGGTCCATGGCTAGCCCAACCAGGCCAATTTATTACTGGGTGGGGGCGCCGAATCTCCAACTCTGATTTCCCCCGAACTGCAGCCGCTCAAGCAGCAACGACTGGTTGGTGCAAGATTATTGCGGACTGGGGAATCGACGATGAATGCATTTCAGAGGAGTTAATGGCTGCGATTGTCTCGGCAGTTCATGGTGTCGGGGGACGAGTAGCGGTTCATTCTCAAAATGAATCGGGCTCTGCCGCCGCAGTTCGGGCCGGAGTGGACTCCCTTGAACATGGAATGTGGCTTGATGAATCGCTGCTCGATCTCATGTCCAAGCAGGGCACTGTTCTCGTTCCCACGATGAAGGTATTTTCGCTCTCCGTAGATCGCTTTCTCGCCCAAGAAGATTCGCCCAAAAGAGATTGGTACGTCGGGGGAACCCAGCGCCACCCTGCTTTGATCAAATCAGCCTCGGAGGCTGGCGTTCGGATTCTGGCCGGAACTGATTCGCCTGAATTTTCGATTGTGGCAGAGATTAAAGAGTTGGCAGCGGCTGGATTGACCCCCACAGAGGCGATTGGAGCAGCATCTTGGTTGGCCCGCGACTTCTTGGGACTGTCCTCTTTCCAGCCTGGGGCTAGCGCCGATGCTGTGATTTATAGCGAGGACCCGAGAGAAAATCTGGACATTTTGGACTTTCCGGAGTGGGTTATCTTGCGGGGAAAGGTCCTGCGCCGGCCGAAAATCGGCAATGAACCGGCCGAAAATCGGCAATGAACTTGTACCACACAAGCCTTGAGAAACCTCGGATTTCCTCATTTCGACCCTTTACCTCTAAACTGCTCCTCTGCCTAGAAATAGGCGGATTAACCATGCTAATTCAACGACAGAATAGATAAGTAGGTACCGCTTGGCCAAGAAAGACGGCGCGATCGAGATCGAAGGCACCGTTGCTGAAGCGCTACCCAACGCAATGTTCCGGGTGGAATTATCAAATGGGCACCGAGTTCTCGCACACATCAGCGGGAAGATGCGACAGAACTACATTCGTATCCTTCCGGAAGACCGTGTGATTGTTGAACTTAGTCCTTATGACCTCACAAGAGGTCGAATTATTTATCGTTACAAATAGAACTTGCGAAAGAGGTTATCGTGAAGGTTAAGCCAAGCGTGAAGAAGATTTGCGACAAGTGCAAAGTCATTCGTCGTAATGGTCGCGTCATGGTCATTTGCGACAACTTGCGCCACAAGCAACGTCAAGGATAAATAAGCACCACTTTGTAAAAGTACGCGTGATGCGACTGAGTTAGCTCGCTAATTCAGACCCCCGGCTCGGAGGCCGAGGCCAGGAAATATCCTGGGAGCATTGCGGAGGACCTCCGAAACAATGGAATGGTTGTTGCTATGGCACGTCTTGTTGGTGTCGATCTTCCGCGCGAAAAACGCGTTGAGATTGCACTCACCTATATTTTCGGAATTGGATTGACGCGCGCGCATGCGACTCTTGCTGCGACCGGCGTTAACCCAGATACCCGAGTCAAAGATCTCCAAGAGCCAGAATTGGCCAAGCTTCGTGAATACATCGAAGCCAATTACAAAATCGAGGGTGACCTTCGCCGTGAAATCGCTGGCGACATTCGTCGAAAAGTTGAAATTCAAAGCTACCAAGGAATTCGCCACCGCAAGGGCCTTCCAGTTCGTGGACAACGTACGCATACAAATGCTCGTACCCGTAAGGGACCACGTAAGGCAATTGCTGGCAAGAAGAAGGAGACAAAGTAATGGCCGCTCCTAAGTCAAAGACTGCAGCTGGCAAGGGCAAGGTCAAACTTCGCAAGAAGGAAAAGAAGAATGTCGCCTTTGGACAAGCTCACATCAAGAGCACTTTCAATAACACCATCATTTCGATTACTGACCCTACGGGTGCGGTTATCTCTTGGTCTTCAGCCGGTCAGGTTGGATTCAAAGGTTCCCGTAAGTCAACTCCGTTCGCTGCACAGATGGCCGCAGAAGCAGCCGCTCGTCGCGCACAGGAGCATGGCTTGAAGAAGGTTGATGTTTTCGTTAAGGGTCCAGGATCTGGACGCGAGACCGCAATTCGTTCATTGCAAGCAGCCGGTCTGGAAGTTGGAGCCATCTCAGATGTAACTCCAGCGCCACACAATGGTTGCCGCCCACCAAAACCACGTCGAGTTTAAGGAAGGAAGAGAAGATATGGCTCGTTATACCGGAGCAGATTGCAAGCGCTGCCGTCGCGAAAAAGTAAAGCTCTTCCTCAAGGGCTCTAAGTGCGATGGACCAAAATGTCCTATTGAATCCCGCCCATACCCACCAGGGGAGCATGGTCGCGGTCGTTCCAAGGAATCCGAGTACCTACTTCAGATGCGTGAAAAGCAAAAGTGCGCACGTATGTACGGTGTACTCGAGAAGCAGTTCCGTGGCTATTACGAAGAGGCTAACCGTCTCCAAGGTAAGACCGGTGAGAACCTACTCGTCATTCTAGAAACCCGTTTGGACAATGTTGTTTTCCGCGCCGGCTTTGCAAAGAGCCGCGACATGGCACGCCAACTTGTTCGTCACGGCCACTTCTTGGTCAATGGCAAGAAGGTCAATATTCCTTCCTATCGCGTGACACCAATGGACATTATTGATGTGGTTCCAGATTCACTGAACACCACACCATTTATCATCGCAAGCGCTGAACTTGGCGAGAAGCCAGTTCCTGCGTGGTTAGAGGTTGTCGGATCCAAGCTTCGAATCTTGGTTCACGCAGTCCCTACCCGCACCGTTATCGATACCTTGGTTCAAGAACAACTTATCGTCGAGCTTTACTCGCGTTAATAGTTTCACTTCTTATGCCAGGGCTTGCGTCCTGGCATATCGAAGAAGTACAGAAGTAAAAAATTTTATAAGACCCGCGGAGATCAAATGGTGGATCTCCCAGACCAACGGAGGAACTAAGTGCTGATTGCACAACGCCCCACCCTCAACGAGGAAGTTGTTAGCGACTATCGTTCGCGTTTCATTATTGAGCCATTAGAACCTGGCTTCGGATACACATTAGGAAATTCACTTCGTCGTACCCTGCTTTCATCCATTCCAGGTGCTGCAGTTACCAGCATTCGCGTTAATGGTGCGCTTCACGAGTTCGCAACACTCGAAGGCGTAAAAGAAGACATCACTGAAATTGTTTTGAATATCAAGAACCTCGTTCTCTCATCAGATAACGATGAGCCTTCACTTCTCTACATCCGCGCAAATGGCGAAGGTGTAGTGACTGGTGCAGATATCGCTTGCCCAGCAGGCGTACAGGTTCACAATCCAGAACTTCATATTGCGACGTTGAATGCGACCGCAAAGTTCGAAGTTGAACTTACTGTTGAGCGCGGCCGAGGCTATGTCACTGCAGTTGCTAATAAGCAATCTGGTGGCGAAATTGGTCGGATTCCGGTCGACTCTATTTACTCACCAGTGCTTCGCGTTACCTACAAGGTAGAGGCAACTCGTGTTGAACAACGTACCGACTTTGATCGCCTCATCGTTGATGTTGAGACCAAGCAATCAATGAAGCCTTCCGATGCCATGGCATCTGCTGGAAAGACTTTGGTTGAACTCTTTGGCCTTGCTCGTGAATTGAATGTGGATGCCGAAGGCATTGAGATGGGACCTTCCGTACAGGATGCCGCTCTCGCTGCCGATCTTGCTCTTCCTATCGAGGATCTCGATCTGACTGTTCGTTCTTACAACTGCCTCAAGCGTGAAGGTATTCACACTGTCGGCGAACTCGTAGGACGTTCCGAAGCAGATCTTCTTGATATTCGAAATTTTGGTTCAAAGTCAATCGATGAAGTGAAGGCAAAACTTCACTCCATGGGTCTTCAATTGAAGGACAGCCCAATCGGTTTTGATCCAACCAAGCACGCTAATTACGGAACCAATCTCGACGATGAAAACGTCGAGCCAGAGCAGCTCTAGGAGAACGCCATGCCAACACCAAGTAAGGGTCCACGCCTCGGAAGTGGTCCCGCACACGAAAGACTGTTGCTGGGGACTCTAGCTGAGCAGCTTTTCGAACACGGAAAGATCACGACCACTGAGACCAAGGCCAAGCGCCTACGTCCAGTAGCCGAGCGTCTGATCACCCATGCGAAAGCAGGAGATCTAGCCGCACGACGTCGAGTCCTTGCCACCATCAGCAATAAGAGCGTCGTTCACACTCTCTTCACTGAGATTGCACCTCGCTTTGCCGAGCGCGATGGCGGATACACCCGTATCACCAAGATTGGTCCTCGTAACGGTGACAATGCACCTATGGCGGTAATTGAACTTGTCGAAGCCGGCAAGCCAGCTAAGAAAGCCACAGTTGCTACTGCAGAAAAAGTTGCCAAGAAGGCCGCTGCTAAGAAAGCAGAATAAGTTCTTAGTTCTCAATAATTCATCATGACCGAACCCACTCTCAATCCTGAGAGTGGGTTTCGTCGTTTAAAGATTGATCTTGCTTACGATGGAACCAACTTTGCTGGTTGGGCAAAGCAACCCGATCAACGCACGGTTCAAGAAGAGATCGAAGATGCCCTTTCGCGTTTAGTGAGATTCCCCGTAGCGACGATTGTCGCCGGGCGAACTGATGCTGGGGTCCATGCCACCCACCAGATCATTCATGCAGATGTTCCCGAAGAAGAACTTGATATCGGAAACTTCGCCTACAAACTTAATCGAATTCTTGAAGAAGATATTGCGATTAATTCTGTGATTGAAGCACCAGCAAATTTCCATGCCAGATTTTCCGCGCTCAAGCGCCGATATATTTACAAAATTGCAGATGGTGGTCGCCAAATATCGCCTTTGGAACGCTTCGATATTGCATCCTGGTTTCGGCCTCTAGATATCGACTTGATGAATAGTGCCTGCGCACAAATGTTGGGCAATCAAGATTTTGCTGCCTTCTGTAAGTTTCGTGAAGGCAGTACCACGATCAGAAGACTCGAAGTCTTTCAGTGGCGACGGAACGAAGATGGAATTTTGGTTGCCGAGGTTGCCGCCGACGCATTCTGCTATTCGATGGTACGTAATCTGGTGGGCGCTGCAGTCTGCGTAGGGGAAGGCAGATTCAGCCAAGAGTGGATGATTAATCTTCTAGAGGAAAAGGTTCGAGTTTCCAATAGTTATGTGTTTCCTGCTAAGGGTTTGACCTTAACCGGTGTTGAGTATCCTGATGATGAGTTATTGCTCGATCGAATTTCGATGACTCTCGGACGAAGAGATGAAGAGTTCTAATGGGTCATATTGATGTAAGTGGCGTTGAATACTGGCTTCCTGATGGTCGAATACTTCTCAGTGATATTAACTTCCGAGTTGGCGATGGCGCGAAGGTCGCAATTGTTGGTGCGAATGGTTCGGGAAAGACCACATTAATTCGAATGATTTCTGGAGATCTTCAACCTCATGCCGGAAAAATTTCACTCTCTGGTGGGCTAGGGATAATGCGCCAATTCATCGGTCAAGTTCGTGATGAAAGTACGGTTCGCGATCTTCTTGTTTCAGTCTCTCCGCCAAAGATTCGAGAAGCAGCCAATCGCCTTATCGCCTCCGAAAAGTTGATGAATGAAACTAATGGCGAGCGGGAACAAATGGCTTATGCCCAAGCGATCTCAGACTGGGGCGACATCGGCGGCTATGACGCTGAAGTCATGTGGGATGTTTGTTGTACCAGCGCACTCGGGAAATCTTTTGAAGAAGTTTCCCATCGGTTGGTGAACACACTAAGTGGTGGGGAACAGAAGAAAGTAGTTTTGGAGGCGCTCTTACGTGGGCCAGATGAGGTTCTCGTTCTTGATGAACCAGATAACTATCTTGACGTTCCTTCTAAGCGTTGGCTTGAAGAAGAATTAGTAGCAACGAAGAAGACGGTTTTCTTTGTTAGCCATGATCGGGAATTGCTAAACCGGGTTGCTCAAAAAATCGTGACCGTAGAACTTGGCGTTAATGGCAATAGCGCCTGGGTTCATGGTGGAAATTTCGCCTCCTGGCCAGAGGCTCGAAAAGCTCGCCAAGAACGTTTTGCTGAACTCTTGCAACGTTGGGAAGAGGAGCATGAGCGCCTCATCAACTTGGTAAAGACTCTGCAAGTTCAGGCTGCCCATAGTCCGGATATGGCTTCGAAGTATCGAGCGATGCAAACCAGACTTCGCAAATTTGAAGAGGCAGGCGCGCCTGAGGCCCCGCCCATCGAACAGAATGTGCAAGTTGGTCTGAAAGGTGGCCGAACTGGAGTTCGAGTCATCACTTGTGAAAATTTAACCTTGGAAGGATTGACGCAACCTTTCAATCTCGAGCTCTTCTACGGAGATCGGGTCGCAGTCTTGGGAAAGAATGGAACTGGCAAATCCCACTTCCTGCGTTTGTTGGCAGGGGATGCCAGCGTTAAATACTCCGGGGCGTTCAAATTAGGCGCTCGGGTTAGCCCAGGATTCTTTGCTCAAACCCATTCGCACCCCGAATTTATTGGAAAGAGCCTCGTCGAAATTCTTTGGAGCGAGAATTCACTTCAACTTGGGCCAGCCAAGAGCGTCTTGCGTCGTTACGAACTCCATCAACAGGCAGACCAGCGCTTTGAGTCCCTCTCAGGTGGCCAGCAAGCCCGGTTTCAGATCCTGCTCTTGGAGTTGCAAGGTTCAACCATGCTTTTGCTCGATGAGCCCACAGATAACCTCGATTTGGCTTCAGCGGAGGCGTTAGAGCACGGTCTAGGCGGCTTTGCGGGCACGGTATTGGCAGTTACCCATGATCGTTGGTTTACTCGTGGCTTCGATCGCTACCTTATTTTCCCGGCAAATGGTGTGGTCTACGAGGCGCCGGAACCGGTTTGGGATTACTGAGTTAGCGCTCTATTTGAGAGGCTCCACGCTTTTTTGACCCGAGTGTGCTATCAAGGGTAACCTTGCCCTTCTGCTAATCGCCCGCAAGGGCTCCACAAGCTGTTAGAAAGAGAGAAATCTCGTGCGCACTTTTTCACCCAAAGCCGGTGACGTCAGTCGTAAATGGCATGTCATCGATGCCGAAGGCGTAGTACTTGGTCGTCTTGCCAGTCACGCAGCGGTTCTTCTTCGTGGCAAGCACAAGACCACCTTCGCCCCTCATATCGACATGGGTGATTTCGTCATTGTGATCAACGCCGAGAAGGTAGTTCTTACTGGCCAAAAAGCTGGTCAGAAGTTTGCTCACCATCACTCTGGTTTCCCAGGTGGTATGACCTCGATCGTTTACTCCGATTTGATCAACACTGATCCAACTCGAATCGTTGAGAAGGCAATCTTGGGAATGATTCCTAAGAACAAGTTGGGTAGCACTGTTGGTAACAAGCTCAAGGTGTATGCAGGTCCAACACACCCACATGCTGCGCAAAATCCAGCACCATATGAATTCACTCAAGTTTCACAAATCGTGACGAAGTAATAGGAGCATAAATGTCTGACTTTGAATCCGTCGTAGATCTCGACGAAGAAACTCCTACTTCGTACAGCACCAGTACTCCTGCTGCCGCCACGAACCGTCCAGCAATCACCGCACCTGGTGGTGGAACTGGTCGTCGTAAAGAGGCTGTTGCTCGAGTTCGCTTGATTCCTGGTTCAGGAAACTGGACTGTAAATGGAAAGCCACTTGCTGTTTATTTCCCAAACAAAGTTCACCAACAACTCGTCTCCGAGCCATTCCGCACCGTGGGTGCTGAAGGTGCTTACGATGTTATTGCTCGCATCAACGGTGGCGGAACTTCTGGCCAAGCTGGTGCGCTTCGCTTAGGTGTTGCTCGCGCCTTGAATGAAATCGATGTTGATGCAAACCGTCCAGCGCTGAAGAAGGCTGGCTTCCTTACTCGTGACGCACGTGTCATCGAGCGTAAGAAGTACGGTCTGAAGAAGGCTCGTAAGCGTTCGCAATACAGCAAGCGTTAATCCTTTAATAACACTTAGGAGTTCTTTTAACTGTGGCTCTCTTTGGCACCGATGGTGTCCGAGGGCTGGCTAATCGCGATCTCACTGCTGAACTTGCTTTAAATTTGGCGGTAGGGGCTGCACACATTCTCGGTGAAGCTGGCGCATTTGCTGGACACCGCCCGCGTGCCATCGTTGGCCAAGATTCCCGAGCATCCGGTGAATTTCTTGAGGCCGCCGTAGTTGCAGGTCTTGCAAGTGCCGGAGTCGATGTCTATCGAGTTGGCGTAATTCCTACACCGGCCGTTTCCTACTTAGTTGCCGAAAGTGGCGCTGATCTTGGCGTCATGATTAGTGCGTCGCATAACCCCATGCCAGACAATGGAATTAAGTTCTTTGCGCGTGGTGGCGACAAACTCGACGATCAACTCGAAGCCGCAATCGAAGCGCGTATGCAAGAGTATTGGCAGCGACCAGTCGGCCATAACGTTGGTCGAGTAATCAACGATGAGAGCGCGCAGGAGCGCTACATCTTCCACTTACTCTCCTCACTCACTACTTCCTTAAAAGGAATTAAAGTAGTTGTTGATTGCGCAAATGGCGCCTCGTCGGAAGTCGCACCTGAGACCTACACCCGTGCCGGGGCACAAGTAACTGCAATCTATCATCAACCAAATGGTTGGAATATCAATGAGAATTGTGGCTCAACGCATTTAGAGAATTTGATTGCGAAAGTAAAAGAGGTAGGCGCAGATATTGGAATTGCTCATGATGGCGATGCCGATCGATGCTTGGCTATCGATCATGAAGGAAATGTCATAGATGGGGATTTCATCATGGCTATTTTGGCTAATCATTGGCAAGTTCCTACTGTTGTCGGAACAGTCATGAGCAACCTTGGATTTATCAAAGCGATGGAAGAGAAGAACATCGCTGTCATCGCCGCTGCCGTGGGCGATCGTTATGTACTTGAGAAAATGTTGGCAGATGATTACCAACTTGGTGGGGAACAGTCGGGTCATGTCATCATTCGTAAATTTTCCAATACTGGAGATGGCGTGCTCACTGCACTGCAATTGATGCAAGTAATGGCAACCACTAGCGAGTCACTTAAAGATTTGGCTTCGATTATGAAGCGCTTTCCACAAGTTCTTATCAACGTAAAAGATATTGATAAGACGAAACTTTCGACTTCGCAAGCAATTAGTAAGGCAATTGACAGAAAAAGCAACGAGCTCGGAGATCGTGGCCGCATCCTGGTTCGATCATCGGGAACCGAATCACTTGTTCGGGTAATGGTCGAGGCTGAAAGTCATTCTGAAGCAAGTGATATCGCTACGGAGATTGCTGAAATAGTAAGATCGGAACTGCGACCAACCACCGAATAATCAATCGTCACAACTAAGGAGCAATTACGATGTGCGGCATAGTTGGCTACACCGGAAAAAGCTCTGCGCTCACCCCAGTTCTTGAAGGATTGCGTCGATTGGAATATCGCGGTTATGACTCGGCGGGAATTGCAATTCCAGTAGGAATCGGGCAGCCGCTCTGGGTAGAAAAGCGCGCTGGCAAATTAGGTAATTTAGAGCAGACACTCGATGGAACTTCACCGCAATCTCATAGCGGCATTGGCCATACTCGTTGGGCAACGCATGGCGGACCTACAGATAGAAATGCACACCCGCACTTGGATAACGAAGGCAAGTTAGCTTTGATTCATAATGGCATTATCGAAAACTATGTCGAACTTCGAAGCGAATTAGAAGCAAAAGGTCATCACTTCGTCTCCGAAACAGATACCGAATCAGTAGTGCATCTTCTTAGCGATGCTCGGAAAGCCCACGATGGCGACCTTGCCGCGGCGATGCGAGATGTCTGCGCAAGACTTCGTGGTTCCTTTACATTGTTAGCAATTCATTCTGACGATCCTGATCGAATTGTTGGAGCTCGTCGAAATTCCCCTCTTGTTGTTGGTGTGGGAGATGGCGAGAACTTCTTGGCCTCTGATGTGGCTGCATTTATTACCCATACCAAGCGAGCCCTCGAATTAGGTCAAGATGAGGTTGTCGATATAACTCCAACTTCGATTGTCATCACCAATTTGGCAGGCGATGTTCTTCCACCGCATGAATATGAAATTTCTTGGGATGCCAGCGCTGCCGAACGTGGTGGATTTTCTCATTTCATGTTGAAAGAGATTTACGAACAACCAAAAGCCATTGCAGATACCTTGATCGGACGCATTAACGGTTTTGATGCACACCTGACTTCGGGTATCGATCTTGCCCATATTAAGAAGATTGTCATCATTGCCGCAGGTACTGCTTTCCATGCCGGTCTCGTGGGCAAGTATGCGATTGAACAATGGTCTGGATTGGCAGTTGAGGTAGAACTTGCATCTGAATATCGATATCGCGAACCAATTGTTGATCGAACCACCCTCATCATTCCGATCTCCCAATCTGGAGAAACGATGGATACCTTGATGGCGATGCGCTATGCGAAAAGCCATGGCGCCCAAATATTTTCGGTCTGTAATACAAATGGATCCACAATTCCACGTGAGTCAGATGCCGTGCTTTACACGATTGCAGGTCCAGAGATTGCAGTGGCATCGACAAAGGCATTCATCACCCAACTCATTGCTATGTACTTGATTGGTTTACATCTTGGTCAATTTACCGGGGTAATAACCGCAGAATTTGTTGCCCAGATGCATGATGAACTTGCCGAGCTTCCCGATAAGGTCGAACAAGTATTGGAAACCGTTGAACCGCTTCGCACATTAACCAGGCAATTTAAAGATTCGAGCTCCATGCTCTTTCTTGGCAGACATGTCGGATTCCCAACTGCTCTAGAAGGTGCGTTGAAACTAAAGGAACTCGCCTATATGCATGCAGAGGGATTCGCCGGCGGAGAACTCAAGCACGGTCCAATCGCTTTGATTGACATCGGAACTCCGGTCGTAGCGGTAATGCCAAATGTAGATACCTTGTTAGCCGAAAAAATGGCCAGTAACGTTCAAGAGGTGAAGGCGCGAGGAGCGGTCGTTATTGCCATTAGCAACGGGGAAGTTCCCGCAGCAAATCACGTGATCAGAATTCCATCGACTCACGATTTACTTACCCCAGTGCTGGCGGTTGTTCCTCTGCAAGTCATTGCCTACGAAATGGCCGTCGCTCGCGGTAATGATGTTGACCAACCAAGAAATCTTGCAAAATCTGTCACTGTTGAGTGAAATGACGACGCTGCCGAATACCAAGCGCAAGAGCGAGATGAATCGCGCGCTTCGATGGTCCGGCATCTTCTTTCTTGCATTTCTCCTAGTCTCGCAACAAGTACTCTCTCGTGGCTGGCTCTTTCGGATAGACCACACCATCAAGAACTTGCGCCATCACACCTTTAAAGGAATGCCCTCTCACCTTCTGCTCGCCTTGGACGATCTTGGTCTGCGCTCGCTCACCGCGACAACTCTCATCATTTCTGCACTTTTCATCGGTTGGCGATTCAAATCTTTTCGCCCATTTAACCTCTCCGTTCTTTCGTTGCTTTTTCTCAACGGGGTTGTTGGGGTTTGCAAAATCGTGATTGGACGTACGAAGCCACGCCTTTCCATAGATGTCCTACATGGCGGCGGTCTTTCCTACCCCAGCGGTCATGCATCGAATGCCCTTTTATCTTGGGGTTTGCTGGCTTACTTGATCTATCGGTACACCAACCGGGAGCCATTTCGAGGAATTCGTTTGATGTGGTTAGCGATTCTGATTACCTTTGTCGTCTCAATCGTTTCCTTAATCCGAGATACCCACTGGTTTTCGGATTTACTAGGTGGAGTATTTTTAGGAGCGTCACTCTTGGTTTTGATTATTGCTATCGATAGAAGTATCCCTTCTAAGAAGCAACCCTCGTGATGGCCGCCATTAGCGGAGTCGGAATTGATGTCGTCGATATTGGTCGATTCCAAGAATCATTAGACCGTACCAGCGCCCTTCGCCGACGGTTATTTACCGAAAATGAATCGGTTATGAAAATTTCCTCTTTAGCGGCCAGATTCGCTGCCAAAGAAGCTTTGGCTAAGGCCTTGAATGCGAAAACTGCCACCTTTAACTGGCAAGAGGTTGAAGTCATTAATGAACTCAGCGGAAAACCGGTATTTGTATTTTCAGGCGCTCTGGCACAAAGGCTGGCTGAGTCCATTGTCCATCTCTCCCTTTCCCACGATGCTGGCATCGCCTCCGCCATGGTTATTGTTGAGGCCAAGCCATGAATCACGCACAAGTAAATATCGATTTGAAGGCGATTGCTGCCAACATCAAACGGATTAAAGCATCGACAGGCTCTCAGATACTTGCCGTAGTCAAGGCAGATGCATACGGCCACGGATTAGTTCCAGTTGCGAATACTGCGCTGGCAAGCGGTGCTACTTGGCTTGGTGTGGCCCTTTTGGAAGAGGCGTTAACGCTGAGAAAGACTGGAATCCGGGCTCGAATTATTGCGTGGTTAACTCCACCAGGAGATGATTTCGATTTAGCGATCGCGAACGGGATTGATTTATCAGTTCCCTCAATCAAAATTCTTCACGAAATTGTGGCGGCAGCAAGATCCCTCGGGATCACACCGAGAGTCCATATTGAAGTCGATACCGGAATGAGTCGCGGCGGTTTTCTTGATGAATGGCCGGATTTTCTTAGAGAGATCGTGGCGCTAAAAGATGAACTTTCGATCGTAGGAATCTGGTCGCACTTTGCCAGAGCCGATGAGCCAGAAGAACTTGCAAATGTTGAGCAGATGAAGACCTTTGCTAAGCGGGTGGATCAACTTCGTTCAGTAGGAATTTCGCCTTCCGTTATTCACTTATCAAACTCGGCGGCCACGTTAGTGAATCTAAATGCGCATCATGATCTCGTGCGGATTGGAATTGCGATGTATGGATTAAGTCCTGATGTAGCGACTCTAGGCTCTTCGACATCTTTGGAACTGACTCCAGCCATGCATCTTCAAGCCAAATTACATTTAGTCAAGAAAGTTCCAGCGGGCAGCGCAGTTGGTTATGGCGGCACGGCTGTGCTCTCGAAAAATACTAAATTAGGTGTCATCGCCATGGGCTATGCCGATGGCATTCCAAGAAATACCTCAAGTGAGGCGGCAGTTTTTGTTCACACCAAATCAGGTGGCAAATTGGCGCCGCTGGTTGGGCGCGTTTCTATGGATCAATTTGTAGTCGATTTGGGATCGCGTTCGACTGCACAGGCAGGGGATTGGGTGGATGTATTTGGCGGGGCTGGCCAATCTGTAGACGATTGGGCTAGAGCTTCCGGAACAATTAATTATGAAATTGTCACTCGAATCGCTGCCAGAGTACCTAGAATCTATCTTCGCTAAGTAATCAAGACTCCCTGCAACTGGCATGGGGTGGGATGAACCAGAGAAGAGGTGTTTGGCGTGAGCGAACGCTCCTCGCTGCTCTCGGTTTCGGGTCTCTCCATTAGTTTTGGCGGCCTCCATGCCCTCACAAATGTTTCGCTTGATTTACATGAGAAAGAAGTTGTTGGGCTCATCGGACCCAATGGAGCGGGTAAGACAACATTTTTTAATGCGCTCTCGGGCATCGTAAAACCAGATGCTGGTGAATTCAGACTCAATAATGAAATGCGAGATTGGCCGGCACCGGATCAACTGACAGGACTTGGTATCGCCCGAACCCTTCAAGGGGTTGGTCTCTTTCCAGATATGACTGTATTGGAAAATGTCATGATTGGGGCAAGTCGTTTTAGTAAGAGTGGATTAATTCGGGCCGCCCTGGGTCTTAATGGCAGAGATGAGCGCGCACTTCGTGCTCGAGCGCTCACGGCTTTGGAACGTGTTTATGCCTCCGGGATCGCTGATCGACGGGTAGATACCTTGCCCTACCCCGTGACGAAGCGAATCGCGATTGCTCGCGCCCTCGTCACCGAACCCAAAATACTTTTACTTGATGAACCTGCAGGTGGGTTAGGAGCGCAAGATATTGATTGGATGAATGGTCTGATTCGAAATCTTGCTCACGACTGCTCAGTGCTCTTGGTGGAGCATCACATGGATGTCGTTATGACCGTTTGTTCCAGACTTTATGTGTTGAACTTTGGTGAAGTTATTGCCAGCGGAGCCGCAGAAGATGTACGTCAGGATCCAGCCGTGGTTGCTGCTTATTTGGGAGTTGGCCACAAATGAGCGGTCTTGTGATCACAAACCTTGAAGTCAATCACGGCGCCATTCGCGCAGTTCGTAATTTGAGTTTTACGGTTGAGTCAGGTCAGCTTGCTGCGGTCATCGGTGCCAACGGAGCTGGTAAGACGACATTACTTCGCGCCCTCTCTGGTTTAAAACATGTTCATGCTGGTAATGCCACCTGGCATGAAACATCGATCATAAATAAGAAGCCGGAAAATTTAGTACGCAGTGGCATTGTTCATGTCTCCGATGGCAAGGCAGTCATTCCAGAATTGTCCGTGAAAGAAAATTTGGCTCTCAGCGGTATCTGGCGCAAAGATAAAAAGGATGTTGCCCGAGCAACCACTGAAGTATTAGATCTCTTTCCTATCTTGGCTGCCAGGCTCTCTCAAAGTGCCGACTCACTCTCAGGGGGCGAGCGTCAAATGTTGGCGATTGGTCGCGCTCTCATTGCAAGACCTTCGTTGCTCTTGCTGGACGAACCTTCCTTAGGTTTAGCGCCGCTGATTATCGAGCAAATATTTAGCGCGATAAATTCCTTGCGCCATACCTATGACTTAACGGTCTTACTCGTGGAACAGAATGCTACGAGCGCGCTTCAAATTGCGGATATCGGCATCATTATTAATTTAGGTGAACTGGTGACGGTTGGTCCTTCTCATTCTTTACTTAACGATCCAGCGCTGCGCGCTGCGTATTTGGGGTACTGATGGAGCGATTCATTAACACCATACTCATTGGCATCAGTGGCGGATCTATTTATGGATTAATGGCGCTGGCCTTAGTTTTAGTTTGGCGTTCAACTCGCGTGGTGAATTTCGCGCAAGCAGGGCAAGCCATTCTCTCTACCTACATTGGATATGTCGTCATCTCGCACACCAATAATTATTGGCTGGCATTTCCAGTTGCAGTCATTTCTGGTGCGCTCATCGGTGCACTTGTGGATATTTTGCTTATTCGTATTATGGTTAAACGCGCACATCAGGGACCTGTTGCTGCGATTGCACCCGTTATTGCAACACTAGGTTTGCTCGGTCTCATTAGAGCTGTAGTCGGATTAATTTGGGGCGGTGATTTACGGCAATTCAAATTGCCAGTGACCAATCATGGTTTCACCTTCGGCCACACAACCATTCCATTTGCTCCGATCAATTTGCTGATCGTGGTTATAACTTTTCTTGTCATGCTTATCTTTGCCCTGATTTTTCAACGCACAAATCTTGGACTAGCTCTTCGAGCAAGTGCTTACCAACCTGAGATTGCCAGGCTCTCGGGAATACGAGTTGACCTCACTCGAACCATTGGGTGGGCCTTCGCTGGATCTGCCGGAGCGATTGCGGGAATCTTGGTTACTCCGACAAATTATCTAGCGCCAAATTCACTGGACCTTCTTCTCGTCTCTGGTTTTGTCGCGGCAGTCATTGGTGGTTTGGAGAGTTTGGTTGGGGCTGCGGTCGGCGGTTTGATTTTAGGAATCGGACTGGCTTTTGTTTTGGAATACGTCAGTAGCTCTCTCGCATTCCCTGCGGCGTTCATGGTGCTCATAGCAGTTCTGCTGGTAAAGCCAGCAGGCCTGATCGGCTCGAAACGGAGTCGCAATGCTTAGAAAAAATGGGGGCCGTAACCAACTTAGAGCGAATTTGATCTTTATCGCCATCGGAATAGTTCTATTTTTGGTCAGCAATCGGGTGGATGAACTTCGGGTATATCAAGGGGCCACCGTCGCGGTTTATGTTGTGGCAATTTCCTCCATCATTTTGCTGACTGGCTACTCGGGCCAAATCTCCTTAGGCCATGGCGCGCTGATGGCGGTTGGTGGCTATGCGGCGGTCTTAAGTAGAAACGATTGGCATGCACCAGTTTGGCTCTCCTTCGTGGTCGCCGTTTTGGCCGCGGCCCTCTTTGGAGCCATCTTGGGGGTAGCTGCGGGCAGACTTTCTGGACCTTATTTAGCGGGAACCACTCTTGCCCTAGCCGTGGGATTACCCTCCCTTGCCAACCAGTTCTCCGTTCTCGGCGGAGAACAAGGGCTCAATTACGACGTTGGCCAGCCACCACTCTCCTTAGGGCAAGATTTCACCCAATACCACTGGTATTTCTGGATCGCTGGCCTGGCGGCTTTGGTGATGACCTGGTTGGTTCATAACGTGCTGGGAAGTCGTTATGGCCGTAACTGGCGGGCGGCTCGTTCCAATCCCACAGCAGCAGCCTTGGCCGGAATTCATATCGGGCGCTCGAAAATCCTTGCTTTCACCATTAGCGCGGGAATTGCCGGGCTAGCGGGGGCACTTTTAGCCATGACTTTGAGCCTGGTGACCCCAAGCGCCTTCCCGCTGGCACTCTCTTTTGCAATTGTTACGGGCGCGGTCCTTGCGGGAGTGACCCTACTCACAGGTAGCATTGTCGGTGCGGTGGTGTTGGTCGCCATCCCAGAGCTCACTGATGCGCTCGCAACGCATCTCGGGGGCTCCGAGAGAGTGACCGCCAATCTCCCGGGATTGATGATGAGTGCGTTGCTAATTGTGTCGGTGCTGTTCTTTCCAAACGGTCCGAGACTTTTCCGACGTTAACTTCTCTTTTATCTCGCGATAACCTGCGTTCTGCATTTCTGACTTTCGCAAGCGAGTGAGAAATTTTTTGACCTCAAAGTTTATCCCTCTAGATTTTTGTAGGAAGGAAACACATGTTCGGATTACGACGCACGAGGCGCGCGGTTCTTGCTTCTGCGACGCTGGCAGCGGGCGCACTAGCTTTAACGGTTCTCCCGGCGCAAGCGTTTAATGCGCATACGGAAGTCGGCGTATCAGCGACTCAAATAAAGTTGGGGATCACCATTCCGCTCACAGGAATTGCCGCTCCTGGCTATAACAAAATTCCGTCGGCGATGAATGCATACTTCAACTACGTCAACGATAACGGCGGGGTGTACGGTCGAAAGATCTCACTCGTGGTGAAAGACGATGCCTACTTGCCAACGCAAGCGGTCAACAAGACCAATGAACTTATTTTAAAAGATAAAGTTTTCGCGGTTGTCGGTGCTCTGGGGACTGCCAACAACATTGCGGTCGCACGGTCGGTGAACTTAGGGCGTCGGGGAATTCCTAGCCTCTTTGTGAATACGGGTTACAGCGGATTCGCAAACACCAAGGCGTATCCCAGCACCTTCGCGCTTTTTCCTTCTTACATCATGGAAGCAAAGATCATGGGGCAGTACCTCAAAGAAAACTTTGCTGGAAAGAAACTTGGGTTGATCTATCAAGATGATGACTTTGGTAGCGATGCTCTTGCCGGATTTAAACAAGCCGGTGTGAAGTTTGATGTTTCAGTTCCCTATGCGTCAGGTTCACAAAGCGCACAGACCGCTCAAGGCTGGGTCGGCAAGTTGAAGTCTGCCGGCGCTGAAGTAGTTGTTATGTTCGGTGTAACTACTGCCTCTGGAGCTGCTCTAGCAACTTCCGCTGCTCTTGGTTACAAGGCCCAATGGATCCTCGGATCAGTCGGCGGCGATGCTACGACTCTCAAAGCCGTTGGTGTTCCACCTTATGTATTGACCGGTGCCATTGGCGCTTCCTTCTTGCCGGCTCCAACCGATACATCCGATGAATACATCAGCTTCTTCCAGGGTATTAATGCCAAGTACAACGGTGGCGTTACATTCGACAATAACGTTCTTGTTGGAATGAATACTGCGATGATGACCGTGGAAGCACTTCGGGCTGCAGGGTCAAATCCAACCCGAGCAAAGTTGATCTCCGCTCTTGAAACTAAGGGATCATCCTTTGCTAGCGCATCTCTTTCACCTATCGGTTATGCCAAAGGTGTTCACGTGGGATACACGGGGTACTGGTTCGGACAATATAACTCCGCAGGTGAACTAAAGCCTGTTGGTGGTGCCTACTCCGTCTACACCACTGATTCAGGAACTGGTGCGATTGTGAAATCCACCTACAAGCGCCCCGCGCTACCTACTAACGGATTGCCATCAAACTAATGAGGACCTCAATCATGAATAAGAAGATCTCCATCCTTGCGATTGGCGCTTTGGCTTCTTTGGCATTCACTGCAATGCCTACAGTTGCGCGAGCCGCTGATCCAGCATGTGCAACCGTCAGTTTCGTTACCACCTGCCAAGGTGCGACATCTGATGGCGCGGCTTATGTAATGCAGGTACCAGCGAACTTCAATGGCACTTTGCTTCTTTACTCTCACGGCTACCGACTACCTGTCGATATTCCTGCCGGTATCCCAATTGTTGGCGGATACAAGGTAGTGAAGCTGCCACAACAAGCCCCTGATGCAACCGTCGCAGCCACACTGCTCGGCAAAGGCTTTGGCTTGGCTGGGTCAGCCTTCCCAGTTCAAGGGTGGAATGCTGATGCTGGTGTGAAATCCGATGTCGAATTGATCGGACTCTTCCGCAAGCAATTCCCGACAACCCAAAAAGTTGCCGCCTGGGGATCCTCACTCGGCGGATTCATTACTCAGGCTCTTGCTGAACAACATCCTGAACTTCTTAATGCTGCCGCACCTATGTGTCCTGCAATCGGCTCGGTAGAAGCAGAACTCACCATGGCTAGCGATGTCTTGTGGGGATTGAAGACATTCTTCGATCCATCCATCAAGGGTCATAACTACTCCGCAGGTGCTGCTGGATATGCAGAAGCAATGGGAGACCTCGTCAAGGTCTTCACCGTACTTGGCAAGATGCAATCTGCAATTGCAACCAATGTGTGGCCAGATACATCAGGTCCTGCTGGTCAAGCGCTCGCGGCAATCCCGCCACGTTCGGCACTTTTGATGATCGGTCTTATGGCTGGTCTTCCAACTCAGAGCCCACACTTTGATTCCACAACCGGTCCAGGCTCACCGAACTCGTCGGCATATACATCCTTTGCTTTGGCAGCAAGCCCTGCCTTGGCAATCTTGGAAAATATCGCTAACGCAGGCGTTCTTGGTGTCATGGTTACTTATGACATCGAACAACAATCAGGTGGCCCAGTTATCGATAACACCGGAACTGATTACTCAGCCCGAGTTGCTACCGAATCGGCTTCCTTCAACGCAGCCCTCAGTGGCAACACTGCAATCGGTGGCATGTTGGCTTTCTTGAATCCTGCTAATCCTGCCGCTCCTCGCTGGAGCGCAGATCCAACGGCAGTGGCAAAGATGCGAACCTTGGCTTCCCACACTGGAAAGATCAATGTTCCAACGATTGCAATCGCAGCAGTAGCTGACCCGGTCACTCCGGCTGGAAACGTCCAATGGTTGGCCGACAAGTACGCCGCACAGTACGCCGCCGAAAAGGCTGCTGCTTTGAAGGACTTCTTGACAACTCATACCTACGTTGCGCCTAAGAAGAACTTCTTGGCTATCTGGAACCCACCTGCTCAGTCCTATACAAAGTTCGCAGCAACAGGGGCTCCAATTACCAACACACCTTCTGCAAATGGAACTGATCACTGCAACTACACCGATGCTCAGCTCCTCACCGTTGCTGATTTGGTCACAACGGCAGCGAACACCGGTCACCTCAAGTCAGGTGGTCCATTGACCACCGAGATTCGAAAGACTGCTGGTCTCTCCATCGATCCAAACTTCAGAGCACCACTGTTGAAGTTCTACAACGAGCAGTAATCTCGATAGCTGGCTGAAGAGGCGGGTCCGAAAATATCGGACCCGCTTTTTCATGCCCTCAATAAAGGAAGTAACCTGCACCTGTGTTGCTGACCGTCGAAACCGCTGAATCAATGAATGCGCTAGGAGTGCGCATCTCAACCCAGCTTCGCATTGGTGATTTGGTCTTGCTCTCTGGCCCGTTGGGTGCAGGCAAAACGGCGCTAACCCAGGGAATTGGTAAGGGACTTGGAATAACTGGAATAACCTCGCCAACATTTGTGATTTCTCGGATTCATGCTGGGAAAATTCCACTTGTTCATGTGGATGCGTATCGGTTGCAAGGCGATAATGCCGCACTCTTTGATGATTTGGATCTTGACTCTTTTTTAGTGAGCAGCATTGTGATCATCGAGTGGGGTGAGGGGCTGATTCAACGCATTGACTCGGAGTATCTAGAGATCGATATTTCGATCCTGGAAGATTTTCAAACTCGATCGGTTTCGATTCGCCCGCACGGATTGCGTTGGCAAGGATTTTCGGTATGACAATCTCGTTATCCCTGGACACTTCAACTTCGCGAACCTCGGTCGCTGTCGATGATGACGGTTCCGTTCTTTGTTCGCTCACCCACGATGATGGTCTTGCCCATGGTGAAGTTCTTCCTCGGTTGGTCGAGCAGGCAATCTCTGGACTTCATATTGATCAGGTAATTATCGGTATGGGACCTGGTCCCTTTACTGGACTTCGTGTTGCAATCTCGTTTGGTCAGGCCTTTGCGTTAGCTCGGCAAATCCCCTGGCATGGTGTGTGTTCTCTCGACGCTATTGGCTACGTGATCGGAACTAAAGACTTCATCATTGCAACTGATGCTCGAAGAAAGGAAGTTTTCTGGGCCAGATATACAAACGGTCATCGCGAGGCAGGACCATTAGTTGGCTCCCCATTGACCATCAATAATCTTAAAGTCCCTAAGTATGGTGAAGGTGCCATTAAATATTTATTAACGTCTGAACTCGAATATTCCTATCCCGATGCCACGGTGATGAGTCGACTCGTGAAAGAAGGACAAGTTCTTCGCGATCCAATGTATATAAGAAGACCAGATGCCTTTGTGGCACCAGCCAACGTGAAATTTCGTCCGATGAATCCGATGGATTTGATTTCGGTTTACGACATCGAAAAACGTACCTACAAAATTGATCCCTGGTCACTTGGTCAATTGAAAGAAGAGTTAGCTGCTGCTCATCGTTGGTATTTTGTCGCCGAAATTGAAGGCAAAGTAGTCGGTTATGTTGGCGGGCTCTACGTAGATGGAATAACCGATGTTCTGACGTTGACCGTGGATCCAGAACATCGTCGAAACGGAATTGCTCGAGAATTATTAAGACGACTCATTGACTGGGCTAGGACTCAAAAGTCAGTTGCGATGATGCTTGATATGCGAGTTGGAAATATCGAAGCCCTGCCGCTTTATGAATCTTTTGGCTTTGTTGCGATTTCGCAGCGCGCCAATTATTACGGGCCAGGAATTGACGCCGTTGTTATGCGCAAGGAATTACAGTGACTAGCCAACCGCTGATTTTGGGAATCGAGACATCGTGCGATGAAACGGCTGTGGGTGTCGTTCGAGGTCGAACACTCCTTGCCAACGTCATTGCATCGAGCGTTGAAGAACATGCCAGATTCGGTGGCGTGGTTCCGGAAATCGCAAGCCGGGCACATCTGGAAGCGATGCCCAACGTCATTGCCGAAGCGTTAGCACGGGCAAAAGTTGATATCAAAGATATAGATGCATTTGCCGTCACTGCGGGGCCAGGGCTAATTGGAGCTTTGGTTGTTGGGGTGAGCGCCGCATCTGGTTTGGCAGTCGCACTAGATAAGCCGCTTTATGGCGTCAATCATCTCTCGGCACATATCGCCGTTGATGCTCTTGATTCTGATCATGAACTGGAACCGGTGATAGCTCTTTTAGTGAGCGGTGGTCATAGCTCACTCTTGAAGGTTGCCGATCTAACGAGTGATGTTCGAACTTTGGGTTCTACCTTGGATGATGCGGCAGGAGAGGCTTTTGACAAGATTGCCCGATTGCTCGAACTCGACTTTCCGGGCGGGCCGGCTATCGATCGACTCGCCATTCTTGGCGACCCTGCTGCAATCGAATTTCCGCGGGGGTTGACTGCAGCCAAAGACCAAGTTGAACATCAGTTCGACTTCTCATTCTCTGGGCTCAAGACTGCGGTTTCGCGTTATCTACAACAAACTCCAACCGCAATAAAAGCCGACGTCGCGGCATCTTTTCAGGAGGCGATAGTCGATGTTTTGCTTCGAAAAGCCATCGCCGCCTGCCTTGAGACCGGAATAGATTCTTTGGTGATTGCCGGTGGCGTGGCCGCGAACTCCAGACTTCGTGGACAGGCACAAGCACGTGCTGAGAAAGCCGGAATTCGATTCCGAACCCCTTCGCCCATTCTCTGCACCGACAATGGCGCAATGGTGGCGGCGCTTGGATCATTGGCGCTAACGCGAGGTTTACCTGCCTCCACCACGGGCTTGGCGGCCGACTCGAGTTCGGGCATCGAACGGGTTATCTGGGACTAATTTCTAAATTGACCGAGGGCGTAGAGCCCCTTTAGAGTTGGCGTTAGCACTCTCACCCCTAGTCTGCTAATTGCAGGGTAGGCGAGACGAGGTATCCCAAAACAACGAGAAAAGAAGGAGCGCACACATGGCCGTTGCCATTAAGCCACTTGAAGATCGCATTGTCGTTAAGACCAATGAGGCCGAGCAGACCACTGCATCAGGTTTAGTCATTCCTGACACCGCTAAGGAAAAGCCACAGGAAGGTACCGTCATCGCCGTCGGACCAGGTCGTTTTGATGATGGCGTTCGCACTCCGATGGATGTCAAAGTTGGAGATGTCGTTCTCTACAGCAAATACGGCGGAACTGAAGTTAAGTACAACAACGAGGAGTACCTCGTTCTCTCAGCTCGCGATGTTCTCGCGATCATTGAGAAGGCCTAACCCTTATGGGCAAGAGCCTGCAATTTGATGAGAGCGCGCGTCGCGCGATGGAACGCGGTGTCAATATTCTTGCGGACACCGTCAAAGTAACACTCGGACCTAAGGGCCGAAATGTAGTTATCGCTAAGTCGTTTGGCGCACCGTTGATTACCAATGATGGTGTGACCATTGCAAAGGAAATCGAACTTTCGGATCCAGCTGAAAACATGGGCGCTCAACTCGTCAAGCAAGTTGCCGAGAAGACAAACGATGTTGCTGGTGACGGAACAACGACTGCAACAGTTTTGGCACAAGCCATGGTTAAAGAGGGTCTGCGCAATCTTGCAGCCGGTGCTCAACCGATGGATCTCAAGGCCGGAATTGAAGCTGCCGTTCAAGCAATCACAGCAGAACTACGCAAGAACTCCACAGCCGTTACTGGCAAGGATCAAATCGCAGATGTCGCGACAATTTCAGCACAAGATCGAGCTATCGGAGATCTCATCGCTGAGGCGATGGACAAGGTCGGCAAGGATGGCGTCATCACTGTTGAAGAGTCCTCTACCACTGGTTTGGAGTTGGATTTCACCGAAGGTATGCAATTCGATAAGGGCTATATCTCTCCTTACTTTGTGACCGATTCAGATCGCATGGAGACTGTTCTCGAAGATGCCTATGTTTTGATTTCAGGCGGAAAGATTTCAGCACTTAATGAGATTCTTCCGATCTTGGAGAAAGTTGCACAAGCGAACAAGCCACTTTTGATTATCGCTGAAGATGTCGATGGTGAAGCACTTTCTACCTTGGTCGTTAACCGCATGCGTGGCACATTTACCTCTGCTGCTGTTAAGGCACCGGGATTTGGTGATCGTCGAAAGGCGATGTTGCAAGACATTGCAATTCTGACTGGCGGACAAGTTATTACCGCTGAAGTCGGACTCAAGCTCGAGCAGGTCACGATTGACCTTCTCGGTCGCGCTCGTCGCGTCGTCATCACCAAGGACACCACCACCATTGTTGATGGTGGCGGAGATAAGGCGCTCGTCGCGGCTCGCGTTGGTGAAATTCGCAATGAAATTGAATCAACCGATTCTGACTGGGATCGCGAAAAACTCCAAGAGCGAGTTGCAAAACTTGCTGGTGGTGTTTGCGTCATTAAGGTTGGTGCTCATACTGAGGTTGAACTCAAAGAGAAGAAGCATCGTCTTGAAGATGCAATCTCCGCGACTCGTGCTGCAGTAGAAGAGGGAATCGTTGTCGGTGGTGGAGCTGCTTTGGTTCACGCTGCAGCCGCTCTTGAAGGTGACCTTGGATACGAAGGAGATGCCGCAGTTGGCGTTCGACTTGTTCGCAAGGCCTGCGATGAACCACTTCGTTGGATTGCAGAGAACGCTGGACAGGAAGGCTACGTCGTAGTCGCTAAGGTCCGTACTCTCTCAGCCAACGAGGGATATAACGCCGGAACCGAGGAGTACAGCGACCTCGTTAAAGACGGTGTCATTGATCCCGTGAAGGTAACGCGTTCTGCCTTGGCAAACGCCGCATCAATCGCAGCAATGTTCATTACAACAGAGGCTCTGGTATTTGAGACTCCTGCTGATCAAAAAGAAGAGGCTGCATCAGGTCACGGTCATAGCCATGGCCCTGGCGGACATAGCCACTAATACCTTCTCATCATAAAAAGGGCACCTTCGGGTGCCCTTTTTCGTTGTATCTGCGAGGCTCTTTCAAGTGGTTTAATTGAGCGTGGCCGATGAGTTGATGACCTTATGTATTGATTGTGGTGGCTTGAGTATTAAAGCCTCGGTATTAGATAGCGCTGGAACTATGCATGCACAGCCGTTGCAGGTTCCCACTCCGTATCCACTAACTCCGGTTCGATTGATTGAACTTTTTCATGAGATAGCCGATCAACTCCCCGCCTTTCAACGAGTAACTGTTGGGATGCCAGGAATGATTCGACATGGTGTTGTTGTCTACACACCACACTACATAAACATCAAAGGTCCTCGAACCAGGCCCTTGCCAGATTTAGTTGACCTGTGGCGTGGCTTTGATTTGGCTCGCGCCGTCGAAATGGCATTTAAGGTACCTACTTTGGTTCTCAATGATGCAGAAGTTCATGGTGCTGGTGTTGTAGCTGGCTCCGGATTAGAGATCGTCCTTACCTTGGGAACTGGACTTGGATTCTCCATGTTTGATGGCGGAAAATTAGCCCCTCATATCGAGCTCTCTCATGCACCGGTACGACGATCAACAAGTTATGACACTTGGATTGGCGAACACGAACGAAGGCGACTCGGTGATGCTTTCTGGTCGCGGAGAATCAAAACCATGGTTGCTGATTTACGACCAGTCTTTCATTGGGACCGGCTCTACATAGGAGGCGGAAATTCTCGGCGAATTAAGAGCGAAGTCTTGGAATTACTTGGCGAGGATGTGGTTATTGTTCCTAATACCGCAGGAATCGTTGGGGGAGTGAGATCGTGGAGCCTTTATCGGTGAAGCAAGATTGAGTACTGGTGGTTGGACCTGCGAATGCGGCAATGCCCTACGGTCAGATCAATTGACCTGCAATAAATGTGGCAAAAAATATAAATTAGATTCAAGTTTTACTCATATGGAGTATCCCGAACCACCGTTGGAAGAGTGGGCCAAGGATCTTAATAAAGACCGAACTTTCTCTGATGAGAGCATGCAAGAAGTTCTAGAAGAAAGTCGAAAGCGGGCGAAGCAGGCTGCTAAAACTGCCAAGCGCTCGGGGAAGAAGCGCTTTGGCATTTTCTAAAAAGCAATGGCATTTTCTAGCGATTAGGAAGCTGCTCCAAAAGTTCGGCTTTCAGACATTCCGATGATGGCGAGTCTGTCATCCTCGGAAAGACCGCCCCAGATTCCATATGGCTCTTGAACGGAAAGGGCGTGGCTTCGACAGGCTTGAATAACCGGGCAGGTAGCACAGACCGCCTTGGCGGCATTTTCTCGATTGCGTCGGCGAGGACCGCGTTCGCCATCTGGATGGAAGAACATCTCGGTGGGAAGATCACGACAGGCACCACTTTGTTGCCACTCCCAGACGGAAGCGACGGGCTTGGGGAGGCGGGAAATTTCGGTCATGGCAGGACTCTACAATCGCGCCGTAAGTTGTTCAAGTGAGTTACCCCCTGAATTGCCTAAAATTGAGTGAGAGTTAGCACTCACTTAATGTGGTTTCGAGTGGTGGGAACGCTCGTGGTCCGAGAGCATTACCCCGTGACCGCCACCGCCGACCTCGTTCCAGTGCTGGATCAGGGTTTAACGGTCGCATCTGTGGCTCGCCGGCTTGGGGTGGCACCTTCCACGCTACGGACCTGGGACCGTCGATATGGCCTAGGACCATCAGAGCATCGAAGTGGTCAACACCGTCGGTATAACGCCCTCGATATTGTGCGTCTGACCCTCATGCGAAAGTTAGTCATTTCAGGAGTAACGCCAGCCAGCGCAGCGCAGGCTGCTCTTCAGATCACTTCACCTAGCGAGATGGATATCTCCCGCGAAGTAAATTTTCCTCTCGCCAGTGGTCAGCAAGCAACCTCCAATCAACTTTTTGCCGCGGCCCAGAGTTTCGATGAAGAGTATGTAGAGCGCGCCATTCGCAACTCAATCAAGGATTTTGGAGTAGTTGCTACTTGGGACGATCTCCTCGTTCCTCTTCTCACCCGAGTGGGGAAAGAATGGGAGCGCACCGGATCAGGAATTGAGATTGAGCATTTGCTCACTGAACTTATCAAGCGAGTGCTGAGCGACACTGTTTCCAGACTTGCCTCTCCCATCGATACCCGACCAGTGTTACTCGCGTGTGTTGGCGAAGAGATTCACTCTCTTCCGTTAAGAGCCCTGGAAGCAGCATTGGCCGAACGTGGGATTGACTCACGATTTATGGGAGCTCGAACTCCTCAGATTGCGATCAATGAGTTTGTTCGTAGATGTGCACCACCTGCGATTTTTCTTTGGGCACAACTTCAATCCAACGCAGATCTCGCTTTTATTCATGAATTGCCAGTGCTCAGGCCAAAATCTCGGATTATGGTTGGTGGACCTGGTTGGGTAGGCATTTCCAAAGAGTGCGCAGTTCAGACTCTTTCGCTCAGTGATGCGGTGGAAGAGATTTCGCGGGCAGTAGGAATCTAAGCCCCGCACTACACTTTCCCAATGCTAGATGGGGTTCGCGACAAGGTCGCCATGTTGGGTCTTACTTACGATGATGTGCTTCTGCTCCCAGATGCCTCCGAAGTGGTTCCTAGCGAAGTTGAGACATCCACCCGCCTGACCCGAAATATTTCGCTCAAGATTCCCTTGGTCTCCTCCGCCATGGACACCGTTACTGAATCCCTGATGGCAATTGCAATGGCAAAAGCTGGTGGCATTGGAATTGTTCATAGAAATTTGCCTATTGAAGAACAAGTTGCCCACGTTAAGGCGGTAAAGAAGTCTGGAATTGTCGGAGCTGCTGTTGGTGTTGGAGATGACGGTTTTGCTCGTGCCAGCGCCCTTATCGAGGCTGGCGTGGATGTCGTAGTTGTTGATACTGCCCACGGTCATCATCGTGCGGTCCTAGATGCAATTGCTCGAATTAAAAAAGAATTTCCCCATATCGAAATAATTGGTGGCAATGTCGCAACTCGTTCCGGGGCCCAGGCTTTGATTAATGCCGGCGTCGATGCAGTCAAAGTTGGTGTTGGCCCGGGATCTATTTGCACTACCCGCGTTGTTGCCGGAGTCGGGGTGCCTCAGGTGACTGCAATCATGGAAGCGCACAAGGCTTGTGTGAAAGCGGATATCCCTTTAATCGCTGATGGGGGATTGCAATATTCAGGTGATATCGCAAAAGCAATCGTTGCTGGTGCAGACACCGTGATGTTGGGTTCACTCCTGGCTGGTTGTGATGAAAGTCCGGGTGACTTGGTAGAAATTAACGGTCGAAAATTTAAGAGCTACCGAGGTATGGGATCCCTCGGTGCAATGCAATCCAGAGGTGAACAAAAGTCCTACTCCAAAGATCGCTATATGCAAGATGATGTTTTATCGGAAGATAAATTGGTTCCAGAAGGAATTGAAGGAAAAGTTAGTTATCGAGGACCTGTAGCAGTCGTGGTTCATCAACTTGTTGGTGGTTTACGTTCTGGAATGGGTTACGCAGGGGCTGCGACTATTTCAGATCTACAACGCAATGGAATGTTGATTCAAATTACTTCGGCAGGACTTCAAGAGAGCCATCCCCATGACATCCTCGACATCGCTGATGCGCCCAATTACAGCCGCAAAGGAAAGTAAGAAATGAACGAAATAGAGATCGGTCCTGGTAAGCGCGCTCGCGTTGCATACTCATTTGATGACATCGCTATCGTGCCAAGTCGTCGAACCCGTGATCCGGAAGAGGTCTCCATAAGTTGGCAGATAGATGCCTACAAATTCGACTTACCTTTTCTAGCAGCCCCGATGGATTCAGTCGTTTCACCAGAGACCGCAATCGCGATTGGAAAGCTGGGCGGGCTTGGAGTTCTCAACCTTGAAGGTTTGTGGACACGTTATGAGAACCCACGGATTCAATTAGGTGAGATTGCATCTCTGCCGCAAGAGCAGGCAATCGGAAGAATGCAACAACTCTATTCAGCCCCGATTATTCCTGAACTCGTTAAGGCAAGAATTGCTGAAATTCGGGCTTCCGGCGTAACCGTCGCAGCAGCACTTTCACCACAACGAACTGCTGAATTACATAAGGTGGTTATTGAAGCAGGCGTAGATATTTTTGTTATTCGAGGCACCACTGTAAGCGCCGAACATGTGGCAGCAAAGAATGCTCCGTTAAATTTGAAGAAATTTATCTATGAACTAGATGTTCCGGTAATTGTTGGTGGTTGTGCCACCGGTACCGGTGCCTTGCACCTTATGCGTGCTGGCGCTGCTGGAGTACTTGTGGGATTTGGTGGCGGCGCGGCTCACACAACTCGCATCGTCTCCGGCATCGCGGTTCCGATGGCATCTGCAGTTTCGGAAGTTGCCTCTGCCAGGCGAGATTATCTTGACGAATCGGGTGGTCGCTATGTTCATGTTATTGCCGATGGTTCTGTAGGAAGAAGCGGTGATATCGCAAAGGCGATTGCCTGCGGTGCCGATGCTGTGATGATGGGTTCACCTTTGGCTAAAGCCCTCGAAGCTCCTGGTAAAGGTTGGCACTGGGGTTCTGAAGCGCATCATTCAGAGTTACCACGCGGAGATAGAGTCTTTGTCGGGACGGTCGGATCGCTGCAAGAAATTTTGACTGGCCCATCTCATACTTCTGATGGTTCCATGAATCTATTCGGTGCGCTGCGCCGAGGTATGGCAACCTCCGGATATTCCGATCTGAAGGAATTCCAAAAGGTAGAGGTAGTTATTCATCGTGCCTGATAATCAACTGGTTCTTGTCGTTGATTTCGGAGCCCAATATGCCCAACTCATTGCTCGTCGGGTTCGACAAGCAAATGTTTATTCGGAAATTGTTCCCTCTGGAATTACTGCGGCCGAAGTCAAGGCAAAGAACCCGACGGCGATTGTTCTCTCGGGTGGACCCTCTAGTGTCTACGCGCCGGGTGCACCAAAGTTAGAGGAAGCAATCTTTGCGTTAGATATTCCGATCTTTGGCATCTGTTATGGCTTTCAAGTTATGGCGGCGGCGTTAGGTGGCGTCGT
>CAIMZW010000141.1 GCA_903846075.1 uncultured Actinomycetes bacterium | reverse complement strand
GCTACGGCCTCTTCAGCGCGTGCCAGGTCTCGATCTGCGATAACCATTGATGTAATAAATGTTCGACGTGAGGCGATATTTGCTATCGCTCGTCCTACTCCGCCGGCGCCTATGACAAGGGCCTTCATGAAAATCAACTCCAAACAGGGTTTTGATGAGCCTAGCAAAGGGGGAATTATTGGACAAGTCATTAACTAAACTAGGCACCTGTATTTCCTTGATTTGCCCCACATGTCCCAGTAGCTCAGTGGATAGAGCAACCGCCTCCTAAGCGGTAGGTCGCCGGTTCAACTCCGGCCTGGGACACGTTAATTCACTGCGCTTCTTTAAGATTTATCAAAGGTTCAGAAGGTCTCGGTGTAAGTTTTAATAATGACTTTTATGAAACCCGGTTCGTGGCCTTCTCCAATTTCGGCATCGCTGTTGGCGGTCGCCGGCAACCGCAATACTAATATTCAGGTGGTCGGCGATGACCTTTGGTGGGATGAGATGCGACCTTCAGAATCTGGTCGAACTCTGGTTATTAGCCGAAAGCACGGCGATCTTTTGGCCCCGCCTTGGAGCGCCTCCTCTGGAGTTCACGAGTACGGTGGAATCAGTTGGCACGGCTTTATCCGTGATGGCGTTTCCTTCCTTGCCTTTGTGAATAAAGCAGACCAAAGAATTTATGTAGGTGCAGTCGGCACGGAGCCCATTGCGTTCTCCCCGGAACCACCAGAGGGAGAAGAGCATCGCTACATAGAACTCCATTACGTGGCTGGCGAACTCTGGTGCATCAGAGAGAAACATGCTGAGGGTCGAGTGACTCGTGCTCTGGTCGCCGTTTCGGAAAGTGGAGTTCGAGTACTTGATGACACCTCGCATTTCTACGCTCACCCTCGCGTCTCGCGGGACGGTTTGAAAATTGCTTGGGTTTGTTGGGAACACCCCCAAATGCCCTGGGATGGCACTGAGATCAAGATCGCGCGGATTCACGATGGACAATTGGTTGCACCAAAAGTCATTGCTGGTAACACGTCAGAGTCTTGTCTAAACCCAGAATGGGGAGTAGATGATCAACTGTTCTATATCAGTGATAAGAGCGGGTGGTGGAACCTGTGGTCGGTAGATAAGGCAGGAAATACCGCCCACCTCGTGAACGATCGGAGCGAGTGGGGAACACCGTTGTGGCAACTTGGTCCAAAGACGATGACAACCTTAGATGATGGAAGAATTCTTGCTATTCACGGAGCGGTCGACAAACAACGTTTAGTAATCGTTGACCCTAAGACAAGAATCGCCGCCGATATTGAATGCGAGTTCAACGATTTCATTCCGTCGATTGCACAGGGCAATGGAAAGGCTTATGCCTTCGGCTCTGGGCCATCGCACCTTAATACGTTGATTGAGATCGATCTTCATACACTGCAGGTGAGAAATATTTTCACAAAACCTTTTCCCGTTGATGCGTCATTTTTCTCAAAGCCTTACCAAATCGAAGCAAAACGAAACGATGGCCGATCTGTCTTTGGGATCTTCTATCCGGCACTAAATCCCGGTTTCGAACCGGAAGAGAAGCCACCTTTATTGGTTATGGTTCACGGCGGTCCAACCGACCATGTGAACGCTCCCATAACGTTAGGTCACAGTTACTTCACTTCACGCGGAATCGCGGTTGTTGAGGTGAACTATGGAGGATCCACTGGTTACGGCCGCGAATATCGCAACGTGCTTCGTGGGGCTTGGGGAATTGTCGATCGTGAGGATGTGATCGAAATAGTCGATCAACTCATCGCTTCGGGAGAGGTCGATTCCGACAAGATCTTGATTCGTGGCGGTTCAGCAGGTGGATTCACTGTCCTCAATGTTCTGGTCAACAGCAATCGTTTTGCGGCTGGAGCCTCCTACTTTGGTGTCGCGGATTGCACTGCATTAGCACTTGAGACCCACGATTTCGAATCACGTTATTTAGATTCAATGATCGGTCGCTATCCAGAAGAGGCAGATCTATATAAGGAGCGATCTCCGTTGACTTATGCGAATAATCTGACTTCACCCTTGATCATTTTTCAAGGCCTCGATGACAAGGTCGTTCCTCCAGCCCAATCGGAGGCGTTCCGAGATGTCTGCGTTGCTAAAGGAATCAAACACGAGTACTTCGCCTTTGAGGGGGAAGGCCACGGTTTCAGAAAGGCGAGTTCGATCATCACCTCGTATGAGTCGGAGTTGAAGTTCTACGGCGAAGTTCTGGGCTTCACACCGCACTAATCTCTTTCTCGGAGCCACCGATCCAGTTACTGGATACTTTCGCCGTCTCATTGCGCTGGCTTGTTATTTATTGGTAAAGGCATAAATCAGCGCTGCAATTCCAACGATAACCCAAGCGATCCTTGCTGCTTTCTTTTGCAGTAGAGCCACGCCTGCGGGCAGGTACGTCAACCCCAAGAGAATCAGCCCGGGAATAATAATGAAGAGGCTATGGGCGATGACGTTTGGATGCCTACGTTGGTAATCCCAATTTATGGCACCAACCGCAATCATTGAATATGCCCACATTCGGAAGTTACTCATTTTTCTAGCCTCTCCTACTTTTGGACAAAAGAGAAGGGGAATGGCACTGAGACATTCCCCTTCGCTGCGAGCTGTAATAACTAGTGGGTGTCGACCATGCCTTCGGCCGCAGACTTCATACGTGCGATCTTCAAGATGGTGAGACCGAATACGCACTTCGCCAAAACGTCAGCAATTGTGTAGCCGATCTGACGACCTGTGAAGAGATCTGCTGCTTGAGTAGCAGAAGGGTGCTTAATCAAAATTGGCAAGAGGTAAGAAATTGGGTAAACGCCCCATGTTCCGATCAAAAGAAGACGTAGTCGCTTTACTGTTGCTGCTACTCCCTCTGGTTGACGATCCAATGACTTCGTGAGTTCCACAAAGAGAACCTGAAGGATGTAGAGGAATGGGAGAGTGGAGAGAACGCCGAAGAGGATCTTGGTGCCGTTGCTATTGGAGATTTCACCTGGATAGCCAAGAATGATCATCGCAGCTGATGCTGGTACAAGTCGGCTAATAAGTGACTTGGATGCTTCCTTAGCAAGTGCGAGTACGGCCACAACTTCAACGAGAAGTAGCGGTACGGTGAGAATCCAGTCGATGTAACGGTAGGCCTCATTGAATGAACCTTGAGCCGTTCCAACGGAAAGAGCATTTTTGACTGATGACTCGGTGAACGAGTTGAAAATTCGGAAATAGTGATACCCAGCAATGAAAGTAACCATCGAAGACATTACGAGCGCAATTCGGTACTTAGGTAGTACGCGGGACTGGCTTACGAGCGTGAATACGGTTGTTGCAAGCATTGAAATTAGACCAAAAGAGAAGATGTTGTACATCGAACTCCATTGTCCGTTGGAAAGTTGTAGCACGAGAGTTTTCCTCCAAGTCGATCGGTTTGAGCTAGGAACCCGAGATTTCTCGGCGCTCTGAATCGTTGCGTAGATTGTTCAAGCAATCGGCTACTTCCGCCACTCGAAAGTGAGGATATTTGTAAATTTTCTTGAGATTTTGCCTTTTTTCCTAAACCTAAGGTTTATTTACGCATGGCTTGAAGGTCAAACCGCGAGGTCGTGAGCATGTGAGGAACGGTTAGTGCCCAAATAATCACCAGAGCCGACCAGAGCAACCCCGAGCCAAAGCGATGCCGGTCACCAATCATCAATATGGCTGCGATACCCAAAGTGCCGGCTACCGCATAAAGGCCTGGTGTAATGGCTCTGCGCAAGGCAGGCAGGCCTTTGCCTTCTGCAGCTAGGGCTCTGGCCCCTGCCAATTTGGGTACCAAGCGTGCTGTGTGACGGGCGGCGTGCCAAAAACCGAAGTAGGTGGCAAACGCGACGAGTGGCGGGGCGATCAGGGCCAGTGCTCCCAGCAACGCTAAGTCGATGGCAAGGTCAAAGCTTCTTGAAAGCAGTAGAACCACGATTGAAATGATTGTCACAACTAATGTGGCGCTTCTTAAGAGATTCGAGTGCCCGCCTGTCCAGCCTTGGAGAGTTGGGCGGATTCGTTCTAAGGCACTGCCAGAACGCGGATCGGTGAGTGGAAGAATTACCGCAACAAATCCAGCAGGTATCGCGTAGGCGACGAGGACAAACCATGGAAATTTACGTTCATGGGAAAGCACTTTCCACTCGTTGCGAAACGAGGCATCGCCAAAGCCAAAGTGAAGAGAGCTCATGACAATGACAACTTGGAAACCTTGCAAATTCCAAGTTGCGATCATCCAACCCGCTATAACTGCAATGGCTACATAAACGAAGATGTACGAATAGAACAATGCTCGCGATTTTGCGGAAATCGAGATTAAGTGGTCAATTGCTCCATGAGGAATGCCAATAAGCAGACCGATAAGCGCGATGGTAACTTGTGCGGATAAATTTAATTCGAATCCAAGCAAGCGAAGGAGCCCGAAAATCACTACCGTGGCAAGGATTGTTATGCGCGAGAAGCGTTCAATCCACGAATATATGGTGGGCAGCGCATCCTTCATGTCACAAGAATATGTACATTTTCTAGAGAAAGTTGGGTGAAGGCAGATGTCCCACCTGAGTTATTTCGCGGTTCTGACTTTTGTGGCTATTTGCGCCTTCGGTATTAATCTGGGGTTTGGTTTGCATATCGGTAAACACTGGAAAGAGTTGTTACTAACCCAGATGGCAATCGTCATTATTTATTTGAGCTGGGATGCGTGGGCTATTGCGAAGCACAATTGGTTCTTTGATGTTCGTCAAATCGTCAATGTCTACGTTTTACCTAAGGTTCCCCTTGAAGAACTTCTCTTCTTTATCGTCGTTCCGTTGACAACGATTTTGAGTTACCGAGCCCTCCTCAAACTTACGGGCTGGAACGAGAAGGGCCGCCGGAATTGATTTACTCGGATATCGCCCTAGATGCAGTGGTTCTGGCTGTGCTGATTGATCTTTTTGTGCTGCGAACAGCAATGTTAACTCGAGGCATATATTGGTTGACCTATGGGTTGATCTTTCCTTTTCAACTAGTGACAAATTGGTGGCTCACCTCTAGAAATATTGTGCAGTACTCACCTTCTGAGATTATTGGGCGACGACTTTTCGGAGCGCCAATCGAAGACCTACTTTTCGGGTTTTCAATGATTCTGTTGACTCTCGCCATTTGGGAATTCTTGTCAGAGAGAAGAGCCCGTCGTGAAACGCCTTCTTCTCCGAATGGATAACCAACTAGAAAATTATTGTCCGCAATCCCACAACATAAATTCGATCTTCGGCAAATAACTTCACGGCACGGGCCAAAACTCGGCGTTCGATATCGCGGCCAATCGAAATCAATTCTTCCGCAGATGCTGCATGTGAAACGTGGGAAACATCTTGTTCGATGATTGGTCCTTCATCGAGATCCGCGGTGACGAAATGCGCAGTGGCGCCGATGATTTTCACACCTCGAGAATGTGCCTGGTGGTAAGGCTTAGAACCTTTAAAGCCGGGCAAGAATGAGTGATGAATATTGATGATTCGATTCGGAAGTCTTTCGCAGAAACCTTCCGAAAGAATCTGCATGTATCGAGCTAAAATAACGAAATCGACGTTCGATTCTTCAACAATTTTCAAGATATCTCGTTCGGCCATTTCTTTGCCGATTGCCGAAAGCGGAAGATGAATAAATTTCAATCCATGGGATTCAACGAGCGAATGTAGTTTCGGGTGATTCGAAACAACGCCCACAATTTCGATTGGCATTTCATTGAGTTCGCTCAAGAAGATCAGTTCGCGAAGGCAGTGACTTTCAGTCGTGGCGAGAATAAGAGCTCGTTTTTTTGCCTCGTAAGGACGAATCAAAAGAGTTGGATGGAAGTCACCGAGTTCGGCTCGCAAAATGGATTCGGCTTCATGGATTTCCATCTCGGAATCAAACCGAGTTCGCATAACAAAGGTGGAGGTGGCTGGATCAGTGAATTGTTGGTTCTCGATGATGTTGCCACCGCAGGCCAAAATCGCCGAGGTCATCGCGTGAACGATGCCGGGGCGATCTTGGCATTGCAGAGTTACTAATAAATCCATGAAACTCCTAGCTCAGGTCCTAATGAGCAATGGTAAAGCGTTTCATTGCCTTAGGCGCCCACCAGTTGCGTTCCCCAAAGAGACGCATCAGGGCGGGCACTAATAATGCACGGATAAGTGTTGAATCTAAGAGGATTGCGAAGGCAACACCGAAACCAAGTGTCTTGATGTTCGTTACGCCACTTGTTAAAAAGGCGGCGAAAACAACAGCCAAGAGAAGTGCGGCTGCGGTGATGATTCGAGCCGAACGTTGTAGTCCGGTCGCTACTGCATCGACATTGGAACGTCCAGCATCATGTTCTTCCTTAATTCGGGAGAGCAAGAAGACTTCGTAGTCCATAGAAAGACCGAAGACGACAACGCAAGTCAAGATCACCATAGAGGTGTCGATGGTTCCGGTTTTTGTGAAGGAACCGACCAGCCATGTTAAGTGTCCGCCGATGAAGATCCAGGATAGAGCTCCCATGGTGGCTCCGAGGGAAAGCATGTTCAGGAGAACTGCTTTGATTGGAAGGATGATCGATCCAGTGAAAGTAAAGAGCAGAATCAAAACCATTAGCGCAATCCAGCCCAGCGCCCAAGGCAGAGTGTGTGCGATCCCTGCCTGGGTGTCGGTGTAATCGGCGGCGGTACCACCGACGAGAACTTTGAGGGGAGTAGGGATTGCACGGACGGCATTGATCATTTTCTCGGAATCGGTTGTTCGTGAACCGATGGAGAAGGTAGCCGAGATTCTGGCGTCACTTCCGACAATTTCAGGAGCTGAAACAGCAACGATATTTTTAACCTTTGATAAATCTGCCGAGTAGGTAGCCATCTGATCTTGATGTGCCGCACCACCTGGAATCACGATTTCAATCGGGTTGGCCGTTTGCCCATCGAAGCGATTGATACTGACTGCGGCTGCAACCGCTGCTTTGTCATTGGCAGGGAGAACTCGGCTATCAACTTCAGAGAAGACAATGTTCTTAATCGGCGTTGCCAGAACTGCGAGGATGAGTAGCGATACGGTGACAACAGCTACCGGGCGCTTCATGACGAAGCGTGCGGTCTGAGCCCACCGACCATCTTCTTTGGGAGTGATTGCACTCTTGCGAACTACATACTTGTCGATCCTCGTACCAAGAATGGCAAGGATCGCGGGCAAGGGAATTAAGGCTCCGAATATTGCGGTGAAGACAACGCCCACACCTGCATATCCAAATGACTTCAAGAACATCAGCGGGAAGAACATGAGAGATGCGATTGTGACCAGGACGGTGAGCCCAGAGAAAAAGACGGTTCGGCCAGCCGTGGCGACTGTTCTCACGACCGACTCTTCGACTGTTTTACCTGAATGCAATTCCTCACGGAATCTATTCACAATTAAAAGGGAGTAATCGATGCCTAAACCAAGTCCCATACCTGTAGTGAGGTTCAAAGCAAAGATACTGACTCCGGTTGCCAAACTGATCAGATAGAGGATGAGAAAAGTCCCGAGGATCGCACTAAGTCCGACAACAAGTGGCATAGCGGAAGAGATCAATCCGCCGAAGATGAAGAGTAAAAGCAAAAAAGTAACTGGGATGGATATGGATTCTGCAAGAGCCAGGTCCTTGGAGATCTTGGTCGTGATTGCATAGCTAATGGTTGAGAAGCCACCGACATAAACGCGAAGGGATTTGTAGGTTCCGTCATATTTTTTCTGAATGCTCTTGGCGATCTCTGTTGAGTTTCCTGGATCGGACTTCGCGGTGTAAACGAATAGATAACCGGCTTTGCCGTCCTTGCTCTTGAGGGCTGGCGCGCCACCGGCAGTCCAGTAAGAGAGAGTCTTGGTAACTCCCGGTTCGGCCGCAATTGCTTTTTCCAAAGCAGAAGCATCCACGAAGGTGGCTGGATCCGTGACCGAAGTCTTGCTGTCGACAACTAACGCAAGGGCGGGATCCTTCACGTGGAAGATGGAGGTTATGTACTTGTCTGCTTTTGTCGATTCACTGGCGGGATCGTTATACCCACCTGCACTCAATCGGGGAAAAAGGAGGGCGGAACTTGCGCCTCCAACAACGAGCAGAACGATAAAGAGAGCCAAAACCGCCTTCCGGCGACGAACGAGGGTGTGGCCGAGTTTCTCAAACATAGCTGGTGAGCCCTTCAGGATCGGTCGGTATCTGAACAATGCTCAGATTATTGCGTGGCAATTTGAACACTGTCAAGTTTCACGAGATACTTACGGTATGTCACTCACAGTCGAGCGCGCCGAGAAGCCTGGATATCACCACGGCGACCTGCAGAGCGCACTCCTCATTGAAGCGAAGCGACTGGTTGCGATTAACGGTGCTGACCACGTTTCGATGCGAGAAGTTGCATCTAATGTTGGAGTCAGTCCTTCTGCGGTTTATCACCACTTCCCAGATAAAGATTCATTGCTGGGTGAAGTGGGAAAGTTAGTTTTCGACGAGATGGCCACTTTCCAAGAAGCCGAGATGGCGAAATTCTCTGGAAAATCGTTAGCACAGGCGCGTAAGCGATTTCGCGCTTGCGGTTACTCCTACGTCGAATTTGCCAGAAATAACGCGAATCTTTTTCGTCTTTGCTTTGGACCGCTCTGCGTAGGAGATCACGAGAGCGAGAAGAACGACAATCGAGCTTGGAAATTGTTGGTCACTACCTTGGATGAAATGACTGCCCTAGGGCAGGTTCAACCAAAAATCCGACCAATGGCCGAAATTCTTGCTTGGACCTCTATTCATGGAATGTCGATGCTGATTCTCGATGGCTTGTTGCCAGTCGAAGTTGTTGATGTTCTCTTGGACTCGTTAGAACTCACCTTGAAGGGAGTGAAATGAGCGACCCAAAATTGTTGCCAGATATCACCCAGGATGAAATTGAACGCGAGCCCGATAATTCCAGGGATGCTGAGATTGCGGCGGATAAGCCGCCACATCACGAATAAGGCTTAAGAGGCCGAGCTCTCGGTTTTCGGAGCAGGTGCAGCCGCGGGAGCTGGAGCGGAAGCCGCGGTCGAAGTGGAAGACGAACTTGAAGATTCAGTTTTCGTCGTATTGGTGCGGGAGTCGGTCTTGTAGAAACCGGAACCTTTGAAAACAACGCCGACGTTGGAGTAGACCTTTCTCACTTCGCCACCACATTCTGGGCAAATAGAGATAGCCTCGTCTGAGAACGACTGAACCACTTCAAATGCATGGCCACAGGCGTTGCAGGCGTATTCGTAGGTAGGCATGAGCAGTAGTGTAAAGAAGTGAGAAGAGAGGGCAAAATGAGCGTGATTGCGCGGGTCCTTCGAGGATCAGTTCTCAGCCTGGGATTGGCCGCAATCGTGGTCGCATTCCCGACATCTGCCATGGCAAATTCAGTGGTCAGCAGTAGTCCGACTGCCGGCAGCGTTCTCGTAACTGCACCTAACGCGGTCACAATTACGACTGCAACAACCCTCATGGATCAGGGCAATACGGTCACCGTTACCGATTCGCAAGGAAAACAGGTCGATGACGGTTCCTTGGCAATAAGCGATGCAACCGCAATTATCGGCATGAGGCCTTTAACCCAAACTGGGGTTTACACGGTCACCTATAGCTTGCTTGCTTTAAATGATGCTCCACTGACCGGAACTTTCACATTCGTTTATAACGCCCCTGCCGTCATCACAAGTCCGACACCAACTGCTAGCCCAACATTGCTTCCTGTTCCTTCGACAAATACGTCGACCGATAGTTTGATCATCGTTCTCTTGGTTGCCTCTGGCGTTATCTTTTTGTTGTTGGTTTGGTATGCCATCTACATCATTCGAGAATTTAAAAACAAAAAACCGAAACGTAAATAAAGGCGCAACATGCATTTTGCAGTAACTGCTCACTTTCCGCAGGTAAGCCCCATCGTTCAAACGATGATTCCGGTGGTTAAGGACCTGGGATTGTTTGCCGCCATCACTGCAATTGGGCTCTTCTTTGCTGACAGTTTTTTGATCGAAGAAAAGCACGGCTTTCTCACCAAAGAAGGAATTCGGATTCGCAATTTGGCGCGATTCGCCACCTTGGTTTGGTTTATTTGCGTCATTGGAAATGTAGTGCTTGAAATTTCAAATCTTCTCGCTCAATCCATTGCTGATTCGTTGGACTTCACAGTCTTTCGCTCTTTTGTCACTCAGACATCAGTCGGCCGTGGCTATTTATTTCAATTGATCGTTAGCGCGCTAATCCTGGTAATCCTGCCTCTGGTCAAAAAAGTCGGCGGCAGTATTTTGGTATTGGCTTCGGCTCTATCGGCACTTGCGATTCCGCTCTTTCAAAGTCACGCCAGCAGCGCCGGCAATCATGGGCTGGCTATTGGCTCCATCATCTTCCACGTAGGTGCCATTTCCCTTTGGGTTGGTGGCGTTATTGCAATGGCGGCCATCTCACCTAAAGAACGTTCCATCGCATTACCTCGGTTTAGCGCTGTGGCATTTTGGTGTGCCATTATCGTTGGTATTAGCGGAGTCGTTAATGCCTATACGCGATTGGATTTCAAAGGGTCTTGGAATTCCTTGTATGCGGTGCTGGTTGGTTTGAAAGTTCTCTTAATGGCTGTCCTCTTGGCAATCGGATCTCGACATCGTAAATATCTCTTGGCAAAAGATGAGAACTCCACAAACATTTTTCAATTGTTAACGGCCGAGATTTTTGTGATGGCGATGACCGTCGCCGTCGGTGGCTGGCTCTCTACATCGTCACCACCATTGCAGACTTCGAAGGCAAGCCTCAATCCCAGTATCGGTCTTGTGGTCACTGGAATTGAACCGGTTGGCGCACCTTCTTTTTCGCGGATTCTTTTTGCCTATGTTCCCGATGGAGTATTTCTCGGATTTTTGATTCTCATAACTGCCTTGTACGTCAAAGGTGTTCTGACGCTCTCACGACGTGGTGATAAATGGCCAGTCGGTCGGACTGTTTCCTTCGCCCTTGCCATTGCGGTTTCAGATTATGCGACCAGCGGCGGAATAGGCGTTTATGCCCACTTCGCATTTTCCTACCACATGGTGGCGCACATGATTTTAGGAATGATCGCACCGATTGGATTTATCCTCAGCGCTCCCATTACTTTGGCGCTTCGCACTTTGCCTATCGGTCGCACCCCGGAAGAACGAGGAATCCGGGCGACTTTCCTAGCCTTCTTACATTCTCGATATTCCTTAACAATGACCAATCCGTTGGTTGCCCTGACTATTTTTGATGGCTCACTATTTCTCCTTTATATGACGCCGCTTTTTGGGCATCTAATGCAGAGTCACTCAGGTCACGTCCTGATGAATATCCACTTCTTGCTTGCTGGTTTTCTTTTCTTCCACGTGATTGTTGGCATTGATCCCAATCCCAATCGGGTGCCACATTTGGTTCGCATCATTTTGCTCTTTGGCGCCATGAGTATGCACGCTTTCTTCTCGATTGCCCTGATGTCGAATTCATCTTTGATCGACCAAGGTTATTTTGCGTCGATTCATCGAACATGGAATCTCAATTTGCTTGCCGACCAACATAATGGTGGCGCTGTAGGTTGGGCGATGGGTGAGATTCCGATTTTGATTGCTCTGATAGCCACCTTCATCCAGTGGATTCGTGACGATACGCGCGAAGCAAAACGGTTGGACCGGGCATCGGATCGCGCAATGGCTATGGGCGAGGATGATGAACTTGCGACCTATAACAAATATTTAGCCGGACTGAATCAACGCGATCTTCACCAACAGGAGTGATGGCGCTCTAGACGCACTCTTTCGAAAGTGAGGTAATTAGTTCATGGAAGCTTTAATTGCACCGGAATATGAAGAGTTACGCGAGAGCGTTCGGGCTCTGGTCGAGAAGAAGATTTCGCCCTTCGCCCACGATGTCGACGAGAACGCTCGGTTCCCGCAGGAGGCATATGAGGCCCTGCAATCCGCCGATATGGCCGCAGCCCACGTTCCGTCGGAGTTCGGTGGCCAAGGAGCGGATGCGCTTGCGGTAGCAATCATTATTGAAGAGGTTGCCCGTGGTTGCGCTTCATCCTCCCTGATTCCAGCCGTGAATAAGTTGGGTTCCATCCCCGTTATCTTGGCTGGAAATCTGGACCAGAAAGAGAAGTACCTCAGACAATTGGCCGAAGGAAAAGGCTTCTCGTACTGCCTTTCAGAATCTGAGGCGGGGTCCGATGCCGCCTCAATGAAAACCAAAGCAGTGCGCGACGGCGATGGTTGGATTCTCTCGGGCAGCAAGAAGTGGATCTCCAACGCCGGGTTTTCGGATTTTTATACCGTCTTAGCTTCAACAGATTCTTCCTTGGGTGCAAAAGGAATCACGGCATTTATCGTCGAGAAGAGCGACCCAGGAGTTTCCTTCGGCGCACACGAAAAAAAGATGGGCTTTCGAGGTTCGCCGACTTGTGAGGTCTATTTCGACAATGTTCGAATCGGAGAAGATCGAAGGTTGGGCGAGGTTGGTTCCGGCTTTGCCTTAGCCATGCGAACCTTGGATCACACCAGAATCACTATTGCCGCCCAGGCGTTAGGAATTGCGCAAGGTGCATTCGAAGCCGCAAACGCATATGCGCACGAACGTAAACAATTCGGGAAAGCGATCTTTGATTTTCAAGGGGTGCAATTTATGTTGGCCGATATGGCGATGCAGATCGCGGCGGCCAGACAATTAACTTATCTCGCCGCCGTTAAGAGCGAACGATCTGATGACGATCTCACTTTCTATTCTGCGGCATGCAAGTGTTTCGCCTCCGATGTGGCGATGAAGGTGACCACCGATGCGGTTCAAATCCTTGGTGGATATGGATACGTCAGTGACTTTCCGGTCGAACGAATGATGCGAGATGCGAAGTTAACTCAAATATATGAAGGAACAAACCAGATTCAACGAATCGTGATGGCTCGTCACCTTTCCGATCTGTAAACATCCTTTTCAGCCAGTAAACCTCGCCAATATGTGTGGGGTCGCGGCTGCGTTCAATTTTTGATCATGCGGTTCGGTGGGAATGGTCTCGCCATTCATTTCGCCAAAATGGACTAATCCGACTTTCCAACATGAAATCTTGGCCAGGGCTCGATCGTAAGAACCTCCGCCCTGGCCCAGGCGATTTCCGTTCCGGTCTACATGCAGGGCCGGAACGATGACCACGGATATTTGCGCCAATTCATCGACGGAAATTGCGGTTCCCTTTGGTTCCAAAATCTTTCCCTTTTTCGCGAGGTTGGATTTCTCACCATTCCATTGAACCCATTCCAGATCGTTGTCTGGCAAGAGCCTTGGTAAATAGAGAACTTTGCCCAATCGCAGAAATTCGGAATTGATATCAACAGTGGAGGGTTCAAAGTCGTAAGAAAGGTATGAGGCAACGTGAGTTGCTGCCACAATTTCTGGGGCACGCAAAATGTGCAGCCATGAATCGGCCATATATTTCAATTTCCGGTCGTGACGTAGTCGTTCTCGGAGGGCTTGCTTTGATTCCATTGTTTACCTTCAGTAGCAAGTAGGGTTTGGGCATGAATAGTTCAGTCAGCGAATTGCTGAATCAACTGCTCGCGATTTCGCATCCTCTCGAACCATTCGATATGCCATTGCTTGACGCACATGGTGCCACCTTGGCCGAAGATATTTACGCAGGCGAGCGCCTGGTTTTGCGTGCGGGTTCTCGAATCCGCTCGACTCAGATCGGTTTGGCCGCCTCCCTTGGCTTGGATCGACTGCCAACCAGACCCCACCCACGGGTAGTCGTCATTTCGGCGGGGGATGATCTGGTCGAGCCTGGTCTACCCCTGATCAAAGATGGTGAAGAGTACGAAACGAACTCTTGGCTGCTCACGACCTCCGTTCGGGAAGCTGGGGCGACCGGTTATCGAGTTCACACCATTCCAGAGAACCACAGCCAGTTAAAGCAGATTGTCGAGGATCAACTCGTCCGGGCTGACATGATTGTCATCTCCGGGGAGAGCCAGGACGAATCCTTCGCCCTCATCACCGGCGTCCTTGCAGAAATGGGCGAGATTACGGAAATTTCCCCTAACTTGGCCGAGAGCGGGCAACACAATTTCGGGTTAATCGGCCCGGACAAAACCCCGGTTATCACCCTTCCTGGCGACCCTATTGGCGCGTTCCTATCTATTGAACTCTTTGTCCGCCCGATGATTCGAACCATGCTCGGTGCCTCCAATGTCTTTCGCACTGGTGCCAAATTAAAACTTACCGACCCAGTCATCTCTCCTGCTGGTGTCTCTTCATATCTTCGGGCCGTCCTCAGCGATAAAGGGATGGTCACCCCATTGGAAGACCAATCCGATTTGGTCACCTTGTCCGATGCCACAGCCCTTATCGCCGTACCCGAAGGTGTTGAAAATCTAGCTGCAGGCGATATCGTCGATGTCATGATTCTCGAGCGGAGCAATAACTAGGTGACCGAGATGAGTCCTTGGCCAGTTCTGCTTAAAGATGGCGATCTCACTCTCAAACCCCTTCGTATGCGGGATAAACGCGCTTGGAATGATGTTCGAGGCGTAAATCGAGAGTGGCTCACGCCGTGGGATGCGACCAAACCCCAAGTTCCAGGGGGCGATGAAGGCGGCACTTTGCCCACTTTTTATGACATGGTGATGCAACACAGTCGTGATGGTCGATCCTGCCGATCCATTTCCTTAGCCATGTGGTTCACCGCTGATGGGAAAGAGAATTTCATAGGCCAAATCACCCTAGGTGGGATTATTTTTGGCGCCCTTCGCGGTGCCCATATCGGTTATTGGATAGACCAACGCTTTGCCAACCGAGGGTTGACCAGTCGGGCGGTGAATATGCTGACCGATTTCGCCTTCAACAATTTAAAGCTCCATCGGATCGAAATAAATATTCGGCCCGAGAATGAGGCCTCAAAAAAAGTCGCAGAGAAATGCGGCTACGAATTCGAATCCCTACGTCCTAAGTTCCTGCATATCGATGGTGCCTGGCGAGACCACCTCTCCTACGTAAAGGTGAACCAGAACATCCTTTAACCGTCCGATCAGGTAACTCATTTCGAACAACACTAATTCGGACATATATCGCAAATGCACACATTTTCAGGCTCGGACAATTATGGTTAGCGATTATGGCGTCCGGATTGATCTACCTCATCATCGTAGGTATGTGGGTCGCTTATTTTGTCCCCCGTTGGATGACCACTCACGACGAGGCAACCGGTCGATCGGCTGAGAGATACAAGAGCGCTATGAAATTGGTAGCCGAGAAAGACCGCCCATCTTTTACCCCTGAAGTAATTGACCCAGTGAAAAAGAAAAAGGTCATCACTCGCCGGCGAAATGTTCTCGGGTCCCTTTTAGTCGTCACCCTGATCACCGCAATTGTTGTTGCTTTCGGCGTCGTTACCTACCTTGCGATTTTTGTTCCGCTTTCAGCCACCTTGATTTACCTAGTGAACGTTCGACGTCAAGTTGTTGCAGAACAATTGCGCGCTCGCCGTTTGAGAGCCTTGGAACAAATCACTGGTGCGCAAATCCAATTGGAACCAACCGAAAGAATTTCACTTTCTCGTAAGCCCATAGAACAACCCGCTACATGGATTCCATTAGAAACACCTTTGGAGTCAGCCACTGTCACCGTTATTCGCACGGAAGATAAGACCTGGCAGCCGGTTTCAGTTCCACGACCAACGTATGTAACGGCACCAAAAGCAATTACTCCGAAGCGAATTGTTGACCCGATTCTTCAATCTGAAATCTTCCCAACACGGGATGAAATCTTTGATCAGGAACTAGAAGAGCAAGCCGCTGTAATGAACGAGGAATTTACTCGCACGAAGGCCGTTAACGACTAGTGCTAACCTGACAGTCTCTTAATTGGGGCTGTAGCGCAGTTGGTAGCGCGTCTCGTTCGCAACGAGAAGGCCAGGGGTTCGATTCCCCTCAGCTCCACGCACGGATGAAATCAATGAACTTTTGTTTTCAGCGGTGAACCAAAAGAGCCAGGCGAAAGAGAATCGAAATGTGTAAACAAAAAGATCATTCGTACTGCACGGAGTTAGGCACGGAGCCTGATATCTGGAGTCGGCTCTCACCTTTGACCAAACCCGACTTTGTAGAACGTGGCTTCCAAGAATTGCGTTCTCTCATTACATTTACAACGAAGGCAGACCTGAATTCGGCTGAAAACGCACTTCTGCCAAAATCTGACAACGATTTGAGAATTTGGTTTGACGTACATGCCCAAAACGTTGGAACCTGGCGGTACAAGGAATTCAAAGTTGCATTTCCTTCGCCCACACTACCACTTGATCCCATCAAAGATTTTTCGAAATTTCGGAGAACGGTATTCATACGCGATGGATTCCGCTGTCGCTATTGCGAATCACCGGTGGTTCCATCCGAAGTATTCCGCAAGCTCAACAAGTTCGTAGGCGATGATCACTTAACCCTTACAACGACAAACTCTACTAGTGGCCATTATCTAATGTTTTGTTCGACTCTTGATCACGTGTTCCCGCATTCCTTAGGGGGGCGAACGGATGAAAACAACTTGGTGACTTGTTGCTGGTCTTGCAATTACGGAAAGAGCAATTACACCTTGGAGCAAATAGGGCTCGATAATCCTCTTCATCGCGAGCCAAAGATTGATCAAGAATGGATAGCTCTTGTTGAATCGATTTGGCAGAGTCATTGAACTCTTGAATATTTTATTGAAATCTCTCAAGTTTAAACCGCGATGGAAGTTAGTATTTAAACCTAGGGAAAGAGCCAATTGATGAATAACCAGAATTCTCGAGTC
>CAIMZW010000140.1 GCA_903846075.1 uncultured Actinomycetes bacterium | reverse complement strand
TTCTTCAATATGCTCCATTACTCCTGCAAGATAAAGATCCTTGCCATCAAAAAGGGCATCCACATCAATTTCGAGAGCATCATCAAGAAAACGATCAATCAGCACCGGGTGGTTAGGAGTAATTTCCGTTGCCTTTGCGATAAATCCTTCCAACGATTCATCGTCATAAACAATCTCCATTCCTCTACCACCGAGGACAAAAGATGGGCGAACGAGAACTGGGTAGTGCAGATTATGAGCAATATGCAGCGCCTCTTGATAAGAAGATGCCATGCCAAATTTCGGTGCCAAAAGATGGTTCTCGGCCAATATTTGTCCAAACGCACCACGTTCCTCAGCCAGGTCAATAGCATCTGGACTGGTTCCAAGAATGGTCACTCCGGCATCCTTCAAACCTCGAGCGAGACCAAGAGGTGTTTGACCACCTAACTGGGCTATCACTCCAAGAACCGGTCCTGCTAGAGCTTCAGCTTGAATCACTTCAAGAACATCCTCCAGAGTCAGAGGTTCGAAATAGAGTCGATCAGAGGTGTCGTAATCGGTGGAAACGGTCTCTGGATTGCAATTAATCATCACCGTTTCAAACTCAGCTGCCTTTAGCGCGTAAGCGGCATGAACGCAGGAATAGTCGAATTCGACGCCTTGTCCAATGCGGTTTGGGCCACTTCCTAAAATTATTACGGCTGGCTTGGTACGTGGCGCTACCTCGTTTTCCAGATCGTAGCTGCTGTAGTGATAAGGGGTATGAGCTTCAAACTCTGCAGCACAGGTATCCACTGTTTTATAAACTGGACGAATCCCTAAGCGGTGACGGTGACTACGGACTAACTCCTCCGTCGTTTGAGTCAATTGCGCAATTTGAAAATCACTAAAGCCATGCGACTTGGCTTTTTTGAGAAGATCGGCCGATGGCTTAAAAGCGGACTGCAATTCGCGAGCAACATCATTAATTATCGCGATTTGCCCGAGAAACCAAGGATCGATTTTTGTGCGGGCGAAAATTTCTTCGATGGATGTCCCTAACGCCATTGCCTGTTGAACTTGTTGCAGTCTAAATTCGGTGGGAATGCCCACTTGATTGAGCAACTCATCAAGTTTTGCTGGATCAAGATCCCAGCGAAAACTCATCCCTTTCTTTTCGACTGAGCGAAGGGCTTTCTGAAGCGCTTCGGTAAAACTTCTACCAATCGCCATCGCCTCGCCCACGCTCTTCATGGTCGTGGTTAGTCGATGATCTGCCTCAGGGAATTTCTCAAAGGCAAAGCGCGGCACTTTAACTACGATGTAGTCGAGTGTGGGCTCAAAAGAGGCCGGCGTTGATTTAGTGATGTCATTTTGAATTTCATCCAGGGTGTAGCCAATCGCTAATTTCGTTGCAATTTTTGCAATGGGAAACCCAGTTGCCTTGGAAGCAAGGGCCGAAGAGCGAGAAACTCGAGGGTTCATCTCGATGACGATGATCCGTCCATCTTGCGGATTCACCGCAAACTGAATGTTGCACCCTCCAGTATCAACACCGACCTCACGGATAATATCGATGGATAAGTCACGTAACTTTTGATACTCAACATCGGTTAAAGTCAACGCAGGAGCGACTGTTATCGAATCTCCAGTATGAACGCCCATTGGATCGATATTTTCAATACTGCAAACGATGACCACATTGTCTTGATGGTCGCGCATTACCTCTAATTCAAATTCTTTCCAACCAATAATGGATTCTTCTAAGAGAACCTCAGTGACGGGGCTGTGACGAAGACCAGCACCCGCAATCAGCTCTAATTCTTCCGGAGTATGAGCGATTCCAGAACCCAATCCACCCATGGTGAACGACGGGCGAACAACAACGGGATAACGCAAGTCATCTGCCGCCGAAAAGCATTGTTCCATCGTGTGGCAAATCTTTGACCGAGCAGATTCCCCGCCAATTTTGTGAACGATGGATTTGAAAATTTCGCGATCTTCGCCACGTTTAATGGCTGGGATATCGGCACCAATTAATCTCGTGTTGTATTTCTCTAGTAAGCCACCTTCGAATAAACCTATCGCAGCATTAAGAGCCGTTTGTCCTCCCAATGTTGCCAAGATGGCCGATGGTCGCTCTTTCGCAAGAATTTTCTCGATGATTTCAGTCGTAATCGGTTCGATATAGGTGGCATCAGCAAATTCTGGATCGGTCATGATGGTGGCTGGATTCGAGTTGATGAGAATCACGCGAATGCCTTCGGCCTTGAGAACTCTACAAGCTTGAGTTCCCGAATAATCAAATTCGCATGCCTGCCCTATAACAATCGGGCCGCTACCGATAACGAGGACGCTTTCAATACTTGTATCTCTAGGCATGGGTAGCCACCGTTCGAATTGGGTTCTTCACCATGAGGTCAACAAAGTGGTCGAAAAGGTACTGGGCATCATGGGGACCAGCGGCGGACTCTGGGTGGTATTGCACACTAAAAATCGGTCGTTCAATCATCTCTATACCTTCCACCACTCCATCATTGAGGCAAATATGGCTGACATAACCCGAGCCATAACCCGTCGCAAAATTGCCGTCAATGGGCGCTTTCACAGCGAAGCCATGATTGTGTGCGGTGATCTCGACGCGACCAGTTTTCAAATTCTTCACCGGCTGATTAATTCCGCGATGGCCGAAAAGCAATTTATAAGTTTCAAAACCTAGGGCTCGACCAATTATTTGATGACCGAAACAAATTCCAAAAATTGGCAGACCCTTATCCATAAAGTGGCGAACCAGAGCCACGACAGAATTCATCGTCGAAGGGTCACCAGGACCATTGGAGAGAAATAATCCATCGGGATTGAGTGCCTCTATCTCGTCAATTGTGGAAGAAAGTGGCAGAACATGAACTTCCACACCTCTTTCAGAGAGGTACCTCGGTGTGGCCGCTTTGATTCCTAGATCGAGTGCGGCGACAGTGAACCGTTTGGAGATTCCCTCTGGCACTCCAACAACGTAAGGAGAGGATGTTGAAACCTCGTCGGCGAGGAATGCCCCTTGCATTTGTGGAGATTTACGAACTTTGGTCACCATTTCTTCACGAGTCAAAACGGTGCCACTGAAGATACCGACGCGCATGGCTCCGCGATCTCGTAAATGCCGAGTTATCGCACGCGTATCTACTCCTTTAATTCCCACTACTGATTGTTCAATCAAACTTTCTTCCAAGGATTTCTCCGAACGCCAATTGCTTGGAGTAGGTGCCGGATTTCGGACAACGAATCCAGAAACCCAAATCCGATCAGATTCTTCATCTGTGCGATTCATTCCCGTATTTCCAATGTGCGGTGAAGTCATGATGATCACTTGTTTGTAATAGGAGGGATCAGTAAGCGTCTCCTGGTATCCGGTCATTCCGGTGGAGAAAACTGCCTCTCCAAAAGTTTCACCTTCGGTGGCCCAAGATTCGCCTTCAAATATTGAACCATCATCTAAAACCAAAAATGCCTTAGACATTTGACCCCTCAATATGTTCCCCTGCGCGCAAGACAACCTTGCCTCGATAAACCGTGTAAGAAATAACCCCGGGCAAAACCATGCCGTGAAAAGGTGTGTTCCGACTCTTAGAACTTACCAATTCGCGGTCTACTTCCCAACTCCTTCTTGGGTCAACAACTACGAGATTTGCCACACTTCCTACTGCAAGGTCTTGACCTTGTCCGGAATACCCAGCAATCCGCGCCGGGGCCAAAGACATCCGATCCGCCAGAGCGGTCCAATCCATGAGATTGGTTTCAATCATCGTCTTGATGACAATGGAAAGAGCAGTTTCTAGCCCAATCATTCCAAAAGCCGCGCTCTGCCATTCACTCTCTTTATCTTCAATTGGATGCGGCGCGTGATCCGTGGCAACGATATCTATCGTTCCATCCGCTAGGCCGAGGCGAAGCGCTTGAACATCTGCAAGGGTACGAAGTGGTGGATTAACTTTAAAGACCGGGTCATAACCACTTATTAGGTCATCGGTCAAAAGTAGATGATGAGGAGTTACCTCAGCAGTTACATCAATTCCACGAGCCTTAGCCCATCGAATGAGATCAACTCCACCAGCGGTGGTCACATGACAAATATGTAACCGGCTCTTCACATGTTCGGCCAACAAAATATCGCGAGCGATGATTGCTTCCTCGGCAAGCGCTGGCCAGCCAGTCAAACCTAATTGTGAGGAGACCGCCCCTTCATTCATCTGGGCGCCCATAGTCAATCGTGGCTCTTGCGCGTGCTGGGCAATAATTCCGCCGAATGACTTTACATATTCCAAGGCTCGGCGCATGACTAGCGGATCGGAAACGCACTTTCCATCGTCACTAAAAATTCGAACCTTTGCATGCGAGTGCGCCATCGCACTCAATTCGGCAAGTTGCTCGCCGCGCAATCCCGCAGTTACGGCACCAATGGGAAAGACATCACACAAACCGGCTTCTTGGCCTAAGCGAAAAACTTGTTCCACAACACCAGCAGTGTCTGCTACCGGATTTGTATTCGCCATTGGCGAGAGTGCGGTGTACCCGCCCTTAACCGCCGAACGCGCTCCAGTGAAAACAGTCTCGGCATCTTCTCGACCAGGTTCTCGCAAATGAGTATGAAGATCAACCAACCCTGGCAAGACTCGTGCGCCATTTGCGTCAACGACATCATCGTCTGATGCATTGATCGAAGGTGCAACCTCGACAATAAATTCCCTTTCAATTCGAATATCGACAAGAGAATCATCTGGCAGAAGTGCATTTTTAACGAGCATCCACAGCTCCCATTTCCGTGACTAGCGGCACTCCACCTAAGAGCGAGTACAAGACAGACATTCGTATTAACACACCATTTGCTACTTGTTCAAGAACAACTGAATTGACAGCATCAGCGCTCTCGGCCGAAATTTCCAGCCCTCTGTTCATCGGCCCGGGATGCATCACGATGCCACCGGATTTGATTCGCGCCAATCTTGAACCGCTCAGACCAAAACTTCGAGAGTACTCTCGTGCCGTAGGAAAGAAGGAATCATGCATTCGCTCTTGTTGTACTCGCAACATCATTACCACGTCCACTTCAGATACGACCTCATCCAAATTGAAAGAGTATGTTACGGGCCAACTTTCAACGCCAACTGGCAATAACGTAGGTGGAGCAACCAAGGTCACGCTTGCTCCTAGTTTCGTTAATAGAAGAACATTGCTGCGCGCGACTCGAGAGTGCAGAATATCTCCGACTATCGCAACGTTAAGACCAGAAAAAGATCGTTGGTGATCTGGAAAGTGTTCGCGAATAGTGAAGGCATCTAAGAGCGCTTGAGTTGGATGCTCGTGCGTCCCATCACCGGCGTTAATGACAGAGGCCGCAATCCAGCCCGAGTCGGCCAACCGTTGAGCGGCTCCAGAGGCGCTATGACGAATAACAACTGCATCCGCTCCCATAGCTTGTAAGGTCTGCGCCGTATCTTTAAGGCTCTCCCCTTTACTGACACTCGAACCTTTCGCTGAAAAATTAATAACATCGGCTGAAAGTCGCTTTGCGGCTGACTCGAAGGAGATTCGAGTTCGAGTCGAATCTTCATAGAAAAGATTGACCACCGTTAACCCTCGCAAAGTGGGAAGCTTTTTCATGGGTCCATCGGAGATTTTTCTTAACTCTGAAGCCGTATCCAGAAGCATCAGCGCCTCGTTCGCGCTGAGGTCATTTATTGAAAGAAGGTGACGATTCATTCCCGTCCACCTTTAATCTCAACGCAATCTTGTCCATCAATTTCCGATAGCGAGACCTTCACGCTCTCAACGGATGAGGTAGGAATATTTTTTCCAACATAGTCGGCTCGTATCGGCAATTGCCGGTGTCCCCTGTCAACAAGAACCGCTAACTGAACCGATCTTGGCCGACCTAATTCACCGAGTGCATCAAGTGCGGCTCGAATAGTTCGCCCTGAGAAAAGAACGTCGTCCACCAGAATCACGTCCCTGCCTTCGAGACCTCCGGGTGGAAGTACTGTGGCCAGAAGGGGTTTAGGAGGTCGCATCCGTAAATCATCGCGGTACAAGGTAATGTCAAGAGTTCCTAGCGGAACGGCGGATTCAATCTCTCCAAGAATCTCACTGATTCGATTGGCGAGAAAAGCGCCACGAGTTGGTATCCCCATTAATGTGACGGAGGCGAGACCATGATTATGTTCAATAATTTCATGACTGATTCGCTTCAACGCACGAGCAATATCGCCAGAATCTAAAATGACGCTCATAAATAACTCCTTCGCCGCCTCACAGGACGGATCGTTAAAGGACTTACATCAACACCCTGAACACTATCACCTGTGGGGAAAAAGCCCCCTGTGCATAACCTGATCGGCATGGCTGAGCATTGCCTCTACCCTGCCACCATGAAAAATAAAGCCACCACAGTAGATATCGGACTCCAACTTCGTGCTATTCGGCAACAGAAGGGGTTGACCTTACGCCAAGTAGAGATTAACTCCGGTGGGGATTGGAAGGCGGTAGTGGTCGGCTCCTACGAGCGAAACGACCGTTCTCTCTCCCTACGCAAGGCCATTTCGCTCGCTAATTTCTACGAGGTTCCACTTGAGCATCTTTTGGGATTGAGCGAGTCAAAGGCTGCAGATAGGAGAAGTTTGATTCTCGATTTGCGCCTTCTCAATCGACTTCGTGCGTCAGGTCCACTCTTTGAACAAGTGAGTAATTTCGCTCACATCATTTGTGCAAAGCGTCGAGATTGGAATGGTGAAGTGCTCTCATTGAGACAAGAGGACCTACTCCCACTCGCATTAATTAGCCACTCTTCAGAAGAGCAATTACGAGAAAATCTACTCAACGAAGGGGTACTGCTTCGAAGTTGAGAGATTAATTCCTCGTTCTATCGACGAGCTCCTAAAGCCCGAAAGAGGGCTTCAAAACGATGATTCGTCCAAGCACACCATTGATGTAATTTGCGGATTCATCCGTAGAGATCTCTTGTGCAATCTCCACCGCCTCGGAGGCAGCCACCTGATCATCAACCTCGGTTTGCCAAAGAATTTCAAAGAGCGCAATTCGCAAAATATTACGATCGATCGCGGGCATGCGATCCATATCCCAACCTTGAGCATACGTAGTAATAAGTTCATCAATTTTCGATCGATGGTCTTGGACCCCGTTAATGAGCGCGATCGCATAGGAGCCCTCTGAAAGTTCAGCGGGCGGACGTAGCCCAATTAACTCCCGGGGATCCGCGCCCCGAATATCGGCTTCATATAGGAAATCCAAGGCTCGTTTGCGAGCCTTGCGACGAGCTGCCACTAGTTAGCGCGACCCAGGTAAGCACCATTTCGTGTGTCCACCAGAATCTTTTCATCTTGCTTTATAAAGAGTGGAACTTGGATGTCGATTCCGGTCTCCAAAGTCGCTGGCTTTGTTCCCCCTGAAGAACGGTCACCTTGCAAACCAGGTTCGGTATAGGTGATCGTCAACTCTACTGAGGCAGGAAGTTCGATAAACAGTGGATTTCCCTCGTGAACACCAACGATTACTTCGCAATTTTCCAGCATGAAATTAGCGTTATCGCCAACCGTGTCAGCGGAAATATTCATCTGATCGTAGGTTTTGGAATCCATAAAGACAAAATCTTCGCCATCTTTGTAAAGAAAAGTCATGTCGCGCTTTTCCAAAATTGCGACGTCTACCTTGACACCCGCGTTGAAGGTTCGGTCAATAACTTTGCCAGTCAGCACCGACTTGAGCTTGGTACGGACGAAAGCGGGGCCCTTGCCGGGCTTGACGTGCTGGAATTCGACAACATTCCATAGTTGACCTTCGATATCCAAGGTCATGCCATTCTTCAAATCATTGGTTGTTGCCATCGTCAATCCATTCCAGTTCTCTATAAATCAGCGCCCACGGCGCATGCCAAAATAGGTCTTTTGACAAGGTGCTAAGGATACCTGAAGGAGTAGGAGGTTATGCCAGCAGCTGCTTCAGTGCCAAAAGGGCCAAACGGTAAGAATCCGGACCGAAACCAGCGATAGTTCCCTTGGCAATTCCAGAGATAACAGAGGTATGTCGAAATTCTTCCCGCGCTAATGGGTTAGAAAGATGCACTTCGATGAGCGGAGCCTTTACTAATTCAGCCGCATCGCGAATCGCGTAGGAATAATGTGTAAATGCAGCTGGATTAATAATTACGGGAATGGAGTTATCAGCAGCCTCATGTAACCAGTGAATGATCTCCACTTCGCTATCGCTCTGTCGCATATCCACATCGAAACCTAATTCCGAACCAGAGCGCTTAACAAATTCTGTGAGAGTTTCGAAATTCATGGTTCCATAAATAGCTGAGTCTCTTAGATCAAGTCTGGCTAAATTCGGACCATTGAGAACAAACACTTTCTTCGTCGAATTCTCCTGAGGGCTCATTTGGAAATCCTCTCATACGTCTGAAATAGAACTTCTTCTGAAACTGACTCTATCCACTCCGGTTGACCAAATTGCGATAAACCTATGAAACGCAATCGCTTCCCGCGGCTTTTCTTATCAGATCGCATAATTTCTAAAAAGCGATCCCAATTATCATTCGTAGGTCTTATCGGAAGTGAAAATTTCAGGAGAAGATCTCGACCTTGACGTACAAGGGAGTCTTCAAGTCCAACTGTTTTATGACTAAGTTCCAGGGCGAAATTGAGGCCGATTGAAACGGCTTCGCCGTGACGAAGTTGGTAATCCGAATCCTTTTCTACTGCGTGACCGAATGTATGTCCGAAATTAAGAATTTCACGCAATCTGCCTTCTTTAAAATCCTGACTCACTACTTTCGCTTTGACCGAAATGGATCTAACAATAAGTTCGTATGCAAAGGCTCTTGCTTCATCGATGTTTTCCACATCGGACAAAATATGAAGGATTTCGAGGTCTGAAATAAATCCGGTTTTGATGACCTCTGCTAGTCCCGCAGCAAAATCACGATCTGAAAGTGGTGGCAGAAAACTTAAATCAATCAAAACTTCGACAGGTGAATGGAATGAACCGATAAGATTTTTTCCTGCTGGGCTATTAATTCCAGTTTTTCCGCCAACAGAGGCATCTACCATGCCCGCTAAGGTTGTAGGTATCGCAAACCAATCAATGCCTCGAAGCCAGGTTGCTGCTGCAAAACCTGCAAGGTCAGTTGTTGCACCTCCACCGATCCCCACGATTGCATCAGATCGAGTAAACCCTGATTGCGCAAGAGCATCCCAAATTTTGGTGACTGTCGCTATATCTTTTTGGGCTTCACCATCGGGCACGGTCACAAGCTTCACATGAGCGTATTGATCAATCTCCGATGAAATAGGGAAAAGTTGGTTAACCTTCTCCGGCAGGACAACCAGCACTTGTTCATATTGAGAGTGGAGTCTTTTCAACTCTTCGTGCCACGAGATACCTACTTTGACCTGATATTCGCGCTCGGAGGAGACTGAAATAACTTTCATGCTCGAGCCTGCATCCAACTATCAATCTCAGCAGCCACTTCGGTCGCTTTTTTGTTATCGGTAGAAATGACAGTCGAAGCAAGTGACTCGTAAATAGGCCGACGCTTTTCCATCAGTGATAACCATTGTTGGCGCGGATTGATCAACAGCAGCGGTCGATCCTTATTGAAACCGACTCTAGGAGCGGCTTGAGCAATCGAAACATCGAGAAAAACAACAGCGGCGCCACAATGAGAAATGGCCCTTTGAGAGTCAAGATCAAGAATGGCCCCGCCTCCCAGTGAAAGGATAGGGGCTCCGGACTCAATGCATTCAAGAACAATCTTTCGCTCTAAGGCTCGGAAGGCTTCCTCTCCATCATCGACAAAGATCGCAGAAATCTTCTTTCCAGCCTGCTCTTCAATGAGATGATCGGTGTCACTAATATCCACATTCCAAATACGGGCTAGCGCCTTAGCAACTGAAGATTTTCCAGCACCTGGTGGTCCGATCAAAATAACTTTAGGCATTTTGTCGACTAACGAATCTCTAAATGTGAAAGGTACGACTCGTAATTTCGTTTGGTTTCAGCAACGCTATCGCCACCGAATTTCTCTAGTACCGCATCGGCAAGTACAAGTGCCATCATTGCCTCGCCAACAATTCCTGCTGCAGGAACAGCACAAACATCTGAACGTTGATTAATCGCTTTGGCGCTCTCGCCAGTTGCAACATCGATGGTGTCCAGAGCTCGAGGGACAGTGGAGATCGGCTTCATAGCAATTTTCACTCGGAGAATTTCACCATTGCTCATTCCGCCTTCAGTTCCGCCAGCGCGATCAGTTCGTCGAATAATTCTGCCCGAGCCATCTTTTTCAATTTCATCATGAGCAACTGAACCTCGGCGAGTTGCGGTTAAAAATCCGTCGCCAATTTCCACGCCTTTAATGGCTTGGATTCCCATCATGGCAGAGGCCAGTCTGGCATCAAGTCGTCGATCCCAATGGGTGTGCGAACCTAATCCGGGTGGAAGATCAAATGCAAGAATTTCGATCACTCCTCCGAGGGTATCCCCCGAACTATGAGCAGCATCAATCTCTGCCACCATTGCAGCGCTCGCTTGCGGAAAAGCACAACGAACTGGATCCTCATCGATCCTTTCCATTTGAGAAAAATCTGGCAAAGAGTAATCAGATTCAACACTGGCGCTGCCAATGGCAACCACGTGACTCAGAATCCGAACTCCGACAGTTTGTTCCAGAAAAGCGCGGGCGACGGCGCCAAGGGCGACTCGAGCGGCGGTCTCTCTCGCGCTGGCACGCTCTAATATTGGTCTGGCATCAGAGAATGCATACTTCTGCATTCCCACTAGGTCTGCATGACCTGGCCGAGGCCGAGTCAATGGTGCGTTTCGAGCAAGGGCTGCTAATTCCTCAAGGTCAACTGGATCAGCCGACATCACTTTGCTCCACTTTGGCCATTCGGAATTTGCAATCTCAATCGCGATAGGTCCACCTTGAGTTTGGCCATGGCGGATGCCGCCTAAGAGTGAAATGACATCAGCTTCAAAACTCTGCCTGGCACCTCGACCAAACCCTAAACGTCGGCGGGCCAAGTCCTTATTAATAATTTCACTTGTAATTTCGACATGTGCTGGCAAGCCCTCGAGAATTGCGGTGAGAGCCTGGCCGTGGGATTCTCCTGCGGTCAACCAGCGAATCATCTGCAACTCCCCCAAGAACATTTCGATCTCTGCCATCCGAGACCCTTCAGAGGCTTATTCTCTCAGATTGAATCTGAACTTCGCTCCAGATTGACCGCATTTAGCAAGTGAGCACGCATTTGCCCGTAATCAAAATCCATCTGTGTCATAACGCGAATTTGATCGAGAGCCTGCTCAACGAGCAGTTGAAAACCGGAAAAGAGTGGCAATCCAGCGCTTTCCCACAGTGAGCTGAGCTTTGTTGGCCAGGGATGGTAGAGGACCTCAAATAAAGTGCCTTGCGGCAGGATTTCGGCGGTCACCAGAGAATCTGCGGCTCCAATCGGAACCGTTGAAATCACCAAATCGTAATTGACCAACGGAGTGTGAAAATCTCGCAATTCAACCTCGGTTTTTCGCACGCACGCTTGAAGAGCGGAGCGCCGCTTGTCATCCCGAACCAAGATATCTATCTTCTTGGCTCGCCCATCCAGTGCACCAAGAGCGGCTCGTGCCGTGCCCCCACCACCAAGAATTGCTACGCGCTCGCAATGAGTATCAGCAAGTAGTCGTTCAAAGGCTAATAGGTCTGAGGAGAAGGCATAACTTTTCTCCGATTCAAAAATAAGAGTATTTGCCGATGTGATTCGCGCCGATCTCTCCTCCACCGAATCAGCCAACGGAATGACAAATTCTTTTAAAGGCATTGTTAAGGAAAATCCAGCCCATTCAACTTTACCAACTCGGGCTAGAAAATTTGCCAACTCATCGGCTTTCACTTCGATTGATTCGTAGTGACCTTGAAGATTGAGAAAGGAATAAGCGCTGTTATGAAGTAAAGGTGAAAGGCTATGTGAAATGGGACTTCCCAATACCGCAGCTTTGATCATTTAAAAGCACCTGCCGCAAGGTTCTTATGGAAGAGCAATTCCCACTGTTGAAATTCCGAATAACTTGCTGTGAAACGGGTGTCTCCGGGTTTCACCGTTATGAAATAAAGCCATGGGCCTGGTTGTGGATTCAACGTAGCGATAATGGCAGCTCCACTTGGATTACTAATTGGAGTAGGCGGCAAGCCAACGTTCTTATAAGTGTTGTAAGGGGAATCAATTTTGGTTGAGGCAATGGAAAGCGAAATCTGACCACGTAATTTTGCGGCGTACTGAACGGTTGAGTTGAGTTGTAACGGCATCCCAATTTTTAGACGGTTATAAATTACCTGTGAAACTTTGGCGAAATCTTGCGGATCCCCTTCAATCTGGACCAACGAAGCAATGGTTAAAACTTTGTAGGCAGTGAATCCGAGATAACCACTTTGGAGACTGTGAAATTCTGAGGACTTTGCAAATTTATCGACCATATCGGCGATGGCTGCACTCTCAGGCGTTCCGGGTTCAAAAGAATATCTAGCCGGATATATCTGACCTTCGAGTGAATTGGCAGGATTTGCGATTGCTGGCTTAATTTTGGAGAGTGAAGATTGATCAGATTTAACAATGGAATTGGTGTTTTCTAAGATCTTTTGAACATCTGAATAAGTAGTTCCCTCACCAATATTGGCGACTCCGATGAGACGCTTGGGATCTATCATCTCCACTAGCGCTGTAAGAACGGGAATATGAGAATCCACCCGATGGATGCCAGGAGAGATTGACTTTGCCCGAGTATCTTTGAGAGCTAACTGGAAAAAATTATCTTTGTTTTTGATAACTCCGGCTCTTTGCAATGCGGCACCAATAGCCAAACCGCCAGAGCCATTGGATACAACTACCTCGACCGTTGGACCAGGATGTCCTGGAGGAAAGTCGGAACTTCTAGGGATGAAGAGAAATATTGCTATTGCGACCGCAACAATGGCCGTACCAATAATGAAAAATCGTTTTTGCTTCACAGTCCGATTCCATTGATTCGTCCGGTTAATCTCTCTTGATCAAGGGCTTGCTCCAAAATCGCAACCGCGGCCATCTCGTCCACTTTGGATTTAGCTTGCTTGGCATTAATGCCTGATGATTGCAAAGTTTTTAAAGCCGAGACCGTGCTTAGACGTTCGTCAACGGAAAAAAGCGGCACGTCGGTAAGCGTCGTAATCAAATTAAGAAAATCCTTAACGATTTCTCCCTTAGCGCTCTCCTTGCCTGAAAGGTGACGAGGATTTCCCACGATAATATAAATCGGGTTGTATTCGAGAATCATTGCGCGTAATTCCGACTCTAACGAACCGGATTTCGTAAGCAAGGTAGTCAGCGGAGATGCCAAAATTCCGCCGAGATCAGAGATCGCCACCCCAATTCGAACATCGCCATAGTCGAAGGCAAGGCGACGTCCAGGCAACATCTTTACATACCTTGAGCTTGGTGAATAGTTTGATCGATAGCTTGCAGGGCAGCCGTAATTGCAGCAACTTCACTACCGCCGCCTTGTGCGAAATCATCTTTGCCGCCACCGCCACCGCCAAGGATGGCAGAACCAACTTTTACCAGTGATCCCGCTTTAACGCCTTTTGCATTGGCCTCGGAGCTTGCCGAAACAACGAGAGAAATTCGACCATCGCTATTCGACACTAAGACAACCACGCCGCGGGAAATTTTAGATCGTAAATTGTTGGCGATTTGGCGTAAGTCATCGCTGGACATTCCATCCCCGAGAGTTGCACTGATGACTGAGAGCTCGCCGATAACTTTGGCCGTTGTCAAAAGACTATCTGCTTCTTTAAGAGCTGCAGCAGTGCGGAAAGCCGATAACTCCCGTTCCATTGATTTCATCCGCTCAAGGAGAGTTCCAATTCGCTCGGGCAATTCTTCAACTCGCGTGCCTTTGATAAGTTCAGTTAACGAGTTCAACAGGATGTGCTCTTGCGCGAGAAAATCAAAAGCATCGCTACCAACAAGCGCTTCGACTCGTCTGACTCCAGCACCAATCGAAGATTCAGAGAGTAATTTTACTAAACCGAGTTGGCCAGATGCTGAAACGTGCGTACCACCGCATAGTTCGTGGGCCCAATCTCCGACACTTACTACTCGAACTCGATCGCCATACTTTTCACCGAAGAGCGCCATCGCACCCATCGCTTTTGCTTCCGGTTGGCTCATAACTTGAGCATGAACTGAGAGATTTTCTAGAAGCAGTGAATTAACTCGATGTTCAACATCAATGAGAACACTTGCAGGAACTGCGCCAGCTGCTGGAAAATCGAAACGGAAACGTCCTGGAGCATTTTCAGAGCCAGCTTGAGTTGCGCTCTCGCCCAGTGCTTCGCGAAAAGCCTTATGAACCATGTGAGTCGCGGTATGCGCGCGAGATATTGCTTTTCGTCGTTCGTCATTAATGGAGGCAAAAGCTGAAAGATCGAGTTCGACAACTCCTTCGACAACTCGACCACGGTGCACATAAAGTCCTGGCACTGGAGTTTGGACTTCGTCCACTTCGACAACCGCGCCATTGGACAAGCGAATCAATCCAGCATCTGGCAGCTGACCGCCACCTTCGGCATAGAACGGAGTGCGATCGAGAATGACTTCGACCTCTTGGTCGATCGTGGCTTCGCTAACGGATTTTCCATCTAAAACAATGGCTCGAACTTTAGATTCGGATTCGTTCTGTTCGTACCCCAAGAAAGTTGTCGCACCAATCGAATCAATGATCGTTCGGTACTCGCTGAGATCGGTATGGCCAGTCTTCTTTGCCCGGGCATCAGCCTTAGCGCGATCCTTCTGCTCTTTCATCAAACGACGAAAGCCTTCTTCATCGACGGCTAAACCGATTTCAGAGGCCATCTCCAAAGTGAGATCAAATGGGAAACCATAAGTGTCGTGCAACTTGAATGCGGTGTCACCAGTCAACTGGGCGCTCTTGGTTACCTTTACTTCATCTGCTGCAAGATCGAAGATTTGAGTTCCACTTTTAAGGGTCTGGAGAAATGACTCTTCTTCCGCAATTGCAATCGCAAGAATGCGATCTTGCCCAGAAATCAACTCTGGGTACTGTGGTCCCATTGCCTCAATTGAAGCGGTAATCAACTCAGCGATGATTGGTTCATGAGATCCAAGAATTCGCATATTTCGAATAGTTCGTCGCATCATTCGACGAAGAACATACCCTCGACCTTCATTTCCTGGGAGGACTCCATCACCGATGAGCATCATTGCCGTGCGAGCATGATCGGCGATCACTCGTAAACTGACATCGCTTTTGACTTGAGAACCATAAGTAACACCCGTCAGTTCAACAGCTTTAGACAAAATCTGCATCGTGGTGTCGATCTCATAAATATTTTCTACGCCCTGTAAAAATGCTGCCATTCGCTCGAGGCCAAGGCCGGTGTCAATACTCTTTGCGGGAAGTTCGCCGACAACTGGGAAATCATCTTTCGTGCCGCCTTGGCCGCGAACATTTTGCATGAAAACTAAATTCCAGACCTCAATGTAACGATCCTCATCCGCAATTGGACCGCCATCTTTACCGTATGCAGGTCCACGGTCATAGAAAATCTCCGAGCAGGGACCACAAGGTCCCGGAACACCCATCGACCAGAAGTTATCTGCCATGCCGCGACGCTGAATGCGCTCGCGCGGGACTCCCACTTTGTGATGCCAGATATCGGCAGCCTCATCATCATTGAGATAAACCGTGATCCACAATCGGCTCTCATCAAATCCATACCCACCTTGGCTGATGGGCTTAGTTAAAAGCTCCCATGCCATGGCGATCGCACCCTCTTTGAAGTAATCTCCGAAGGAAAAATTTCCGCACATTTGGAAAAATGAGGCATGACGAGTCGTTTTGCCAACCTCATCGATATCTAGAGTTCGCACACATTTCTGAACTGAGGTAGCCCGCTTGTAGGGCGGAGTCACCTCACCTAAGAAGAATGGCTTGAAAGGCACCATTCCGGCATTAACGAGCAATAGGTTGGGGTCATCGGCGATAAGAGAGGCCGATGGAACGACCGTGTGAGTCAGTCCTTGGCTATTACCAGATTCAAAAAAGCGCAGCCAACGTTCACGTATTTCCGCAGAATTCACTCTATTTACTCTTGCTCTCCGGCAGTGCGCTTCTTAGCGCCCTTACCTTTGGTGGCACCCTTCTTCATCTGCGCTGCGGTCAGCAAAACTCCAGCAGCCTTCATGGCCATATTGTTCTTATCAAGGAATGAGGACGATGCATTGGTGATTTTCTCCGAAAGGTCCTCAACAGATTTGGTCACCTTATTGATGCTCTGGAGTGGACCATTGATCAATTCCACAGTCGTAGTGACTTCTTCCAACAAAGGGGTAGTTTCAGCAACTATCGACTTCAGAGAATCGCTGGCTTCATCAACCAAACGACCTAGTCGGACGATGGCATAAGCGATAGCTATGGCAATGACGGCCAACGCCGATGCCGCAATGATGGTTGCTATTCCTCCAGGACCCATGAGTGAAAGCCTACCTGAACTCACCCCTGCAGTGGCGCAAAGTTAGGGATGATCACATCTGGCTTCTGATGAGCCTTATGTGCCCGAACAGCCGCCGCATGATAAATCTCGATCTTTTCAATATTCGAATCCTCGAGGTAGGGACGACCATCCACCAACGGGCCAACGCCGCCTTCCATGACCGCTACAACATCTTCGCCAGACATCGTCTTATGAATTTCTAACGCATGGGCCAACGAAAGTACTTTCCGGCGATTGGAAGACAAGATCTCCTCAGATTTTTCCAGCAGTCCGGAAAGTTTGTCTTCGATTCGATCGCCTAACGCACGACGTAGTTCCTTTCCGTCTTCCTTGGCCTTCCCGCCCCCGGGAGAGCCAACCTCAAATTGTCGATTCGAGGCGTGAGAAGAAACGGTCATTCCCATCCCCCAATGACCTTCCATAAAACTTGCAACCGTGGTCGCACTCTCCAAATCTCCAGAGACCCCGCTTGAATTGTCGCCATCGAAGAAAAGTCGCTCACCAGCAAGGGATGCGAGGGAAACCAAGATGTCTGCTTCATATTCCGTTCGCCAGCGTGTGAATTGGTCATCGGGCGGAATGCTTGCGACCATTCCAAGATAATCAGAACCTTTTTCAATGGTGGCAAGATCGATCGACATGTGGTGGCGAACGAGATATGCCATAACTGCATGACAGGCCTCATGAACGGCAACCGCATGGCGTTCGCGTTCAATGTATTCCACGTCCTCGGCGGGTCCGAGCTCTTTCAATTGCTTCGCACGAATCACATCGCTCCAGGTGATGGAGGTGCGACCGTGCCGGATGGCCATAATGAGCGCTTCATTGATTGTGTCTTTGATCGTGGCGCCGGTGGCATAGGGAGTGATCGTTGCCAGTTTTTCGATCTCTTCGGCCGTCAACGAATGTGAGACCTTTGCTAGGTATCCCTCATAGGTGCGGATCCGACCGGCCTTACTCGGATACCCCACTCGATACATACGGTCAATTCGTCCCGGTCGAAGCAGCGCTTCATCTAACGCCTCTGGCATGTTGGTCGCCATGACCACCAGGATTCGATATTTTGGTGGATTCTTTGGCCGAAGTCCAAGAGTTCGCCGAATGATTCGGTTGAAAAACCCACGTGGCTTTTTCAATCCGGATAGTTCAGTAAGGAGAGCTTGGAGGGTTCCCATACCCGAATTGCCGCCACCCATCGCCGAGTTAGCAACGAAGGATTCAATCGCAGATTTCGCGACCAAGTTTTGCGAAACGTCAGAGAGATAAGTTCCCCCGTGGCATGGCGCTTCGAGCACGGAAGGTGACTCCTTGGAAAATCTCCCGGCACCACCGCTTGAAATACCGCGATTGCCCAGCGAGTCGGCTTCATCAAAAAAGACAACAACTCCACCATATCGAAGAGCTAATTTTCGAAGTTTGCGAAAGAGCGATTTCACTTTCAAAACTCCAACACCAAAAAACATATTATTAAATGCGCCTGGATCGACAAATACGAACGGCTTTCCCGTCTCACCAGCCATCGATTCAGCCATCAAAGTTTTACCAGTTCCAGGGGGTCCCCACAACAAGAGACCGCCAGGAACATAACCACCGTGTTTTTCAATCTCTTCTGGGGATTCCAAAAAAAGCAAGTTTTCCCGGATTCGGTTGAGAACGTGATCTTGTCCCCACACGTCGGAGAATCGAGTCCTGATGTCATCCGGGAAATAGGTATCGATGCCACCTTTGCTAAGGAACCAAAACATTGCAACAAATTGAATGACGACGAAGAAGACACCAAAGAGAAGTTGGCCCAAAAGCGGAAGCGCACTCCAGAGAGCCTTCGGTGCGAAAAATAGCGCACGTATTGGAGTCTCTTTATAGATGGCGCCTAAAACAACGGAGAGTAAAGCAAGAAAGAGAAGCGCTTTAACAACTCGCGAAATTCGGTATCTGGTCCAATCACTAAATTTGTGAATGACTTTATCTACCGCACCGAAATAGCGTTGCCAAAGCCCATGATAGGGGGCCATCAATTCAGCGAGACCGAAGTGCAACTGGCGAATAATCTCGACGCCAATCAGGGCAACGATCCACCATCGCTGATGAAGTTCATTTGCAAAGGCATCATGCACATTAAGCAATGGGTTGTCAGCCATTGCTGCCCACATCAAAATGACAAAGACTAGGGAGAGCAAGAGCAGAAATTTCACTCGGTCATAAACCGTTAAATGAATCCTGGTCTTTCGGTCCGTGTCTCGTGGCCGACTCTGCGTCATTTAGTGCCCCTTACGGTGAAGGATTGGGAAATCTTTGTCAGGACTTTACGATTCTTTTCAAAACAGGTGCTGGAGCATCTAACAATCAACACATAGATTGTGGAGCGATCGTTGGAGACAAGTGCAGTCTGATCAATGGTCTGCGAAGTGGATGTTTTCCCAACTGTGTTTGTGAAGGTAAATTGGGTATGCACTCCTCGAGCTATCTTTTGAACATCTTCCGAATCATCGGCGACCGTAAAAATCGGAGCCGTTGCATCAGTCCCCGAAGCCCAAGTGGTCAACGGAACGATGATGTCACGAAGTGAGTTGTAGGAAACGGCATTGATTTCTTCGGCAAGAAGAGAACGTACTCGGACATAGACGACGGGAACTTTTGTGGTTGCCAAACTCAGCACATCTTTGGCGGTAATAGAAGTACTGGGTGAATATGCTTCTTGCCACTTCACCGCAGCAAGTCGGTCAGCAGCACCTGTTGCCGTGGAAAGAGCTTCGCGAGCACTAATTGCAGATTGTGGAATTAATTTCCAATCCCGAGGGACGGTGAAATAAACCCCATCCTTCTTATCTGCAGCATATTTCTGGCTCGGCTGCGCACAACCCGATAAAACCATAGCGAGGGAGATCGCCAGGATCGGGAATTGTTTGGCTAATTTCACCCGCGCGATTCTGCCCTACTTGTCGGTTTTCTGCGCCTGCAAAAGCGCATCAATTCCCGCTTCTTTTCGTTGCGCGGTAGTGATGGGAGTTGGAGCCCCTGTTAGCGGGTCACCACCGCTGGCTGTTTTGGGAAAGGCGATGACCTCGCGGATTGAATCGGCTCCAGCCAAGAGGGCGCAGAGGCGGTCCAGTCCAAGCGCGATTCCACCATGTGGTGGCGGTCCATAATTAAAAGCCTCCAAGAGGAAGCCGAATTTGCTGTTGGCCTCTTCTGGGGTTAATCCAATGACATCGAAGACTCGAGATTGCATCTGTCGTTGGTGAATACGAATGGATCCACCGCCAATCTCACTTCCGTTAAGGACAATGTCATAGGCGTAAGCCAGTGCTTCGCCAGGATTCGTGTCAAAACTTTCCGCAAATTCTGGCTTAGGTCCAGTGAATGGGTGATGAACTGCGGTCCACCCACTATCTGGATTCTGGGCATCAACTTTTTCAAACATCGGGGCATCTACTACCCAAAGAAATTTCCAAGCCTCCTCATCGATGAGGCCACAACGCTTGCCAATCTCCAGGCGGACTGCACCTAAGAGATTTTGCGAAGTGCTGCGCTCCCCGGCGGCAAAGAAAATCGCATCGCCAGGTTTTGCTCCGACCGCTCCTGCGATACCCGCAGATTCGACCTCAGAAAGATTCTTTACAACTGGTCCGGTGAGTGAGCCATCCTCTTGCACCAAGATGTAGGCCAAACCTTTGGCTCCCCGAGCTTTTGCCCAATCTTGCCAAGCATCAAGTTCACGTCGAGGTGAAGCTGAACCACCCGGCATCACAACTGCACCTACATAATCTGCCTGAAAGACGCGGAAGGTGGTCGCAGCGAAATATTGAGTGACATCGGTTAATTCATTACCAAAACGAAGATCAGGTTTATCGGATCCGTAACGACGCATCGCCTCGTGGTAAGTCATGTGATCGATAGGTAATGGGATATCGAAATCCACTACCTTCTTGAATACTTTCGACAAAATCTTTTCGGCAACTTCAATGATGTCGGACTGATCAATAAAGGACATCTCGATATCAAGTTGTGTAAATTCTGGTTGGCGATCGGCACGGAAATCTTCATCTCGAAAACATCGTGCGATTTGGTAGTAACGCTCCATGCCGGCGACCATCAAAAGTTGTTTAAAGAGTTGTGGTGATTGAGGTAAGGCATACCAACTGCCAGGTTGCAATCGAACCGGAACCAAAAAGTCTCGCGCTCCTTCTGGAGTCGAACGAGTCAAATAAGGAGTTTCGATCTCATGAAAATCTAAATCATCCATAACTGATCGAATTGCGGATGTGACTTTCGATCGAAGTCGGAGATTCTTCGCAGGTCCCTCCCGGCGAAGATCGAGGTAGCGATACTTCAGCCGAACCTCTTCGCTAATTGTGTTGAGATCGCCACTATCGACCGGAAAAGGTAGAGCAATAGATTCGCTCAGAACTTCTAGACTTTCACAAATAATTTCAATTTCCCCAGTAGGAATGGCAAGGTTTTCATTTCCTGCTGGGCGGGCCGCGACGGTACCTGTCAATAAAACACACCATTCAGCTCGCAGCGATCCGGCAAGAGTTTCATCGTGAATCACGGCCTGAACAGCACCGGAAGAATCCCGCAGATCAATAAAGGCAACCCCGCCATGGTCGCGACGTCTGGCTACCCAACCAGCCAAAGTGACGCGGGTGCCGACATCACTTATACGAAGTGACCCCGCTGTATGGGTTCTTAACATGAAAGCACTACCTAACCTTGGAATCGAAAATGAATCTGGAAAGCTGCAGATAATTGTCTGAAGGGTCAATCTTAATTGATTGCACCTCGCCAGTTTTCATATTTTTTACTTGAGCCTGGCCACTGCTGGACTCTTCGTCGCCAATAACTAGGCTAAAGCGGGCACCGCTTCGATCGGCGGCTTTCATTCCACCTTTGAGAGATCTATCGCCATACGCCATATCCACTTTTACGCCACTGGCTCGCAAGCCCTGCATCATGACAACACCAAATCGCTTAGTCGCTGGCCCGAGTGGAACAAGGAATAAATCAAGAGAATCAAGAGCCTTCTCAGCGCCAAATACCCCTTCGGCTTCACAAGCCAGAAGTACGCGATCAACTCCTATGCCGTATCCAATGCCTGATAAGTCGGCACCGCCAAGTTCACCCATTAATCCGTCATAGCGGCCACCGCCGCCGATTCCTGATTGCGAGCCAAGGTCGGGATGAACAAACTCGAAAGTTGTGCCGGTGTAGTAATCAAGACCGCGAACCATTCGCTCGTTAATAGTGAATGCAATTCCTAATTCAGTAAGAAGTTCTTGAACCTTATGAAAATGGGAGCGGCTTGACTCGGTGAGAAAATCGAGAAGTAGGGGTGCACTCGCCATCTGGCTGCGGATGGAATCGCGTTTGTCATCAAAAAGTCGGAGTGGGTTTAGTTGCGCTCTCACTCTTGTCGCCTCATCCAAATCAAGACCGGCGAGAAAGAGGTCGAGTTCTTTACGATGGGCTGATCTGGAAGCCGCATCACCGAGAGATGTGATCTCCAATCGATAGCGCTTAAGACCCAAGTTTTTAAATCCTCGATCTGCGGCGGCAATTACCTCGACGTCAATCTCAGGATCCTGTAATCCAATTGCCTCTACGCCTACTTGATAGAACTGACGATAACGCCCAGCTTGGGGACGCTCCGCCCGAAAGAATTGTCCGGAGTACCAAATCTTGACGGGAAGTTGCCCTTTATCTAGGCCATGTTCAATAACAGCCCGCATCGCGCCAGCAGTTCCTTCTGGGCGAAGCGTTATCGAACGACCACCACGATCTTCAAAGGTGTACATCTCCTTTGTTACTACATCGGTGGATGCGCCGACACCTCGAGTGAAAAGTTCGGTATCTTCAAATACTGGCAATTCAATTAACGAAAAGCCGGAAACTTTGGCGGCAGCAATTAATTCATCTCGTACTAGTTCAAAAGCGCTCGACCTCGGTGGGTAGTACTCGCTCACGCCTTTCGGGGCTTGGAATTTCATCGCTGCTTTCCGTTCAGAAATCGCTCTTGAAGGTATGGGTTGCTTCTTCTCTCTCGACCAATTGTAGTTTGCCGCCCGTGACCTGGGAGAACGATTACTTCATCCGCCAAGGGCAAAATCTTCTCGGTAAGAGTTGTCACCATCGAGTTGGCCGAACCAGTGGGCAAGTCGGTTCTCCCGATTGACCCGGCGAAGAGAACATCGCCCGAGAGAAGAATTTCCGAGTTAACCTCAACAACAATCGAACCTTTGGTATGGCCTGGCGCTTGGCGTACCACCAAGTCGAGGCCTGCAATAGAAAATTTTTCGCCATCAATGACTTCGCGAACACTCTCTGGTTCTTTGAATTCCGAGACGCCAAAGGAGGCCATCAACTTCTCACTCTCCCCTCCCGGAGTCAGCGCTCGACCCGGTTGCGTCAAGAGAATTCGATCTTGCGGATGAATCAGTGCCGGAATCGAATATCCATCGGCCAATGGTTTAACGGAAAAGGTGTGGTCCAAATGGCCGTGGGTCAGAATCGCGGCAATCGGCTTCAATTTATGGTTCACAAGAACGGCTTTTATGCGCTCGGGCATGCTCGGAACCGCACCGATACCTGGATCAATGATTATCGCCTCAGAGTGTGGACCAACTGCGAGAATCCAGCAATTGGTCTCAAAATATGGGGCGACCACGACCTCAACCAGCATGAATCCTCACCTCAAGATCTAGGGAACTGCAATAAATGCTTACCAAAATCCGATTTTCTCCAATAACAGGGTTCAGGGTACCTTTAGACCTCGTTTTATTTCATTTCGCCCCATCAGAATGACGATAACGAAGCTCGCGGATAGCGAGTGACGCGCAACTAAAGGAGTAATCATGGAGATCAACCCAGCAGAAACCGTTCAACCTGCAGCAGTTTCCGCAGCATCAGCTTTGGTTGGTGACCCATCGGCCTTTGGTCGTGTCGCAGAAGATGGCACTGTTTATGTAAAGACCGCAGAAGGCGAACGCGCTGTCGGTTCGTATCCTGGTAAAACTGCCGAAGAGGCTCTCGCCTACTTCGTTCGCAAATTTGAAGCCTTAGCCTCCGAAGTTGCACTACTTGCAGCGCGAATCAAAAGCGGCGCAATGGTTCCATCCGATGCCGCAGTAGCAGTTTCAAAATTACGCGAACAAGTTGCAACCCTCAACGGAGTTGGCGATCTCGTCACTTTAGCCGCGGCAGTCGAGCAGATTCCTTCTCTGATCGAAGACCACCAGGCCGCGTATCAAGAGCGCAAAGAAATTGAGAACGCAGTCAAAGAGGCAAAGCGTGCTCAAACCGTCGAATTAAAAGAAAAATTAGTCGTTGAAGCAGAATCACTTGCCCTTTCCGAAAATTGGAAGAGCACGAGTGAACGCCTCAAAGTTTTGTTGGATGAGTGGAAAGTTGCACCTCGTTTAGATAAGAAAACAGATGCCGATCTTTGGAAGCGCTTCTCTTCTTCTCGAAATAAATTCGATAAGCGACGTCGAACTCATTTCGCTTCGTTAGAGGCGACCCACAGTGAAGTGCAAGCCAAGAAGGATGCCATCGTTAAAGAGGCGGAAGCGTTAGCGACCTCAACAGATTGGCTCCCAACAGCGCGCAAATTTAAGGAGCTTATGGATGCCTGGAAGGCAACCGGTCGAGGCAAGCCATCTGTCGATGCCAAGATGTGGGCAAAGTTCAAGGCCGCCCAAGATCAATTTTTTGCTGCTAAAAATGCAGATTTGAATAAGCGACAAGAGACCATGACCGCGAACTTAGCTAAGCGCGAAGAGCTGATTGTGAAATTCGAAGCCTTGCTTCCGTTTAAGGATCTCTCTTCTGGCAAGCGAGCATTTCGAGATCTCATGGATCAATGGCAGAAAATCGGCATGACCGAACGTAGCAAGCGTGCTGCGCTAGATGCTCGGTTGGCAAAGGTTGAAGATGCTTTGGACACCTTGGAACAAGATCATTACCGTCGAACTGATCCGACTGCGATCGCCCGTGCGAATGATGTCGTCCAAGGTTTAATCGACGCGATTGCAAACTACGAACTTCAGGCCACAAAGGCTGAGGCCGCTGGAAATGCTGCAAAAGCAAAGGTCGCTCGCGAGGCCGCTGAGGCTCGTAAAGTTTGGTTGGCCGAGGCCCAAAAGGGCCTGAGCGAATTTAAGAAGTAATCTTTCTCAGTTATTAGTTACGCGATAGACGTCATAGACGCCTTCGACATTTCGGACTGCTGAAAGAACGGCATCCAGATGCGAGGCGTCTGCCATTTCAAAGGTAAATCGTAGAACCGCAGTCCGATCTTTGGATGTACTCACCGCCGCGTTCAGAATATTTACATGTTGATCGGAAAGAGTTCTGGTCACATCGGAGAGCAGACGATTTCGGTCAAGAGCTTCTAGTTGGATATTGACCAAGAAAAGTGTCTTGGCGCTCAAGTTCCATTTCACGGCAACGATGCGATCGCCTTGATGTTCGCGCAAATCAGAAATATTTACACAGTCCGTTCGGTGGATAGAAACACCACTTCCCCGCGTAACAAAACCGACAATTTCATCACCGGGCACCGGCGCGCAACATCGGGCTAACTTCACGAGAAGATCATCAGCGCCTTCAACATCGACGCCGGACGTTCCCTTTCTTGATTGGCTAGCCGACGGAGAAGCTAAAAGATGCTCGATACTTGACTCAACTTGCGAGTCTTCGTCCTCGCCCAAATTGGCGGTGATTTTTTCGATAACAAATTGGGCAGATATATAACCATTTCCGACTGCGGCATACATGCTTTCAATATCTGGATATCGAAGATCGTGACTGAGTTGCAAGATGGCTTGACCTGCGAAAATCTTTTGAAGTGGTAAACCGGCTTTGCGCATTTGTCGGCCAATGGATTCACGACCGGCTTCGATGGCCTCTTCGCGTCGTTCCTTCGAGAACCATGCTTTTATTTTCGAACGCGCTCGAGGCGACTTTACAAAGTTGAGCCAATCGCGACTAGGACCGGCATTTTCATGTTTGTTGGTCACGACCTCAATCACATCGCCGTTGCTCAAGACAGATTCAAGGGGACTTAATTTTCCATTTACCTTCGCTCCGACGCATCGATTGCCTACTTCAGTATGAACTGCATAGGCGAAATCCACTGGAGTGGAGCCAGCTGGTAATGCGATGACACTGCCTTTCGGAGTAAAGACAAATACCTCCGGAGTTCTGAGGTCATAACGCAAGGTGTCGAGGAATTCGCTGACATCTTCGGTCTCTTGCTGCCACTCATGCAATTGTCGCAGCCACGCCATATCGGTGCCTTTAGTAGAGGCCGAATCTGAATCACCTTTGAGTTTATATTTCCAGTGCGCAGCAATTCCATATTCAGCTCTGGCATGCATATCAAAGGTACGGATCTGGATTTCTACGGCCTTGCCAGTAGGTCCAATCACCGTGGTGTGGAGTGATTGATAGAGATTGAATTTTGGCATTGCAATGTAATCTTTAAATCGACCAGGGATCGGGCTCCACCTGGCATGAATCGCGCCAAGAACACCGTAACAATCTCTGACGTTCTCGACTAAAACTCGGATGCCAACAAGATCGTAAATTTCATTGAAGTCACGGCCGCGAACCACCATTTTTTGATAAACGCTATAAAGATGCTTCTGTCTTCCCATAACTTTCGCACCGACTATGCCATCAGTAGTCAGGTCCTCTTCAATAGCTGTGACAACTTCGGAGGTTAATTTCGAACGTGAAGGCGAACGATCTGCGACCAACCGTTCAATCTCTTCGTACTTCTTAGGTTCAAGTACTTGGAAAGAGAGATCTTCTAATTCCCATTTAATGGCATTCATACCTAATCGATGGGCCAATGGCGCATAAATATCTAGGGTCTCTTGTGCCTTTCGATGCGCTGTATCCGGCGAAACATATTGCCAGGTTCTGGCATTGTGAAGTCGATCGGCTAGTTTTATGACAAGGACTCGGATATCCCGAGACATCGCCACCACCATCTTGCGCAGTGTTTCAGCTTCTGCTGTTGGACCGTAGGTAAGTTTGTCTAGTTTTGTAACCCCGTCGACAAGATCTGCAACTTCATTTCCGAAGTCATGGCGAATCGTCTCTAACGTTATTTTTGTATCTTCAACCGTGTCATGTAATAACGCTGCCTTCAACGTTGCCGCATCTAAACCAAGTTCGGCAAGAATCTCTGCCACAGCAACGGGGTGGGTGATGTATGCCTCACCGGATTTCCGCAGTTGGCCTTCGTGGGCGCTCTGCGCTGCATGGAAAGCAGCCTCTAACTCTTCGAGCGAGGCCGAAGGATGATTGGCATGCAGGCGCTTAGCCAGCTGCTCAATCATCACATCCATAATTACCGGCGTCGAGGTTTACGTTTTGGCTGATTGCGAGGACCGCGTTCTCGAACTGCTCGAGGTGCGGCAGGCTCGCCAGAAACTGAAACGGAGGCAGCTGCTGTTTCATTGCCAGCCATCGCAGCGGTGCGAACTGCTACGCGCTTGGCAAGGGCTTGCATTGCAGGCTCGCGCTCACGCAAAGTAGCCAGGATTGGTGTTGCAACGAAGATCGAAGAATATGTTCCGGTTGCTAAACCAATGAAGAGAGCGAGTGAAAGGTCCTTCAAAGTTCCAGCTCCGAGAAGTCCAGCACCTACGAAAAGGATTGATGCAACTGGTAAGAGCGCAATCAAAGAAGTGTTCATGGAACGAACCAGAGTTTGGTTAACAGCACGGTTTGCTGCTTGGGAATAGGTCCACTTTGCATTGCTGGTGATGGAACGAGTGTTCTCGCGGACCTTGTCGAAGACAACAACGGTGTCATAGAGAGAATAACCAAGAATGGTTAAGAACCCGATGACTGTTGCCGGCGTCACATCGAATCCCACGAGGGCATAAATTCCAACCGTAATGAAAAGGTCGTGAATAACTGCAACGATCGCCGCAATTGCCATTTTTGGTTCGAAAGCCAGAGCAAGATAAGCCATAACCACAATGATAAATCCGATCAAACCGTACAGAGCCTTATGAGTAATTTCCTTACCCCATGAAGGTCCGATGCTCTGAGTATCAATCGTGTTGATATTAATTCCATA
>CAIMZW010000139.1 GCA_903846075.1 uncultured Actinomycetes bacterium | reverse complement strand
TTCAAGTTCTTGCAACGGGTCAGTTACCAAGGAAATATGAGCTCGCAGTTGCGTTTGGGAATTAACCGATGACTTTTCCTCGGGTGCAATTTTCTCGGCTAGAACGGGTTCATCGGCTGCGCTAATTTCAAAATTGGCATTTGATTTTGTGGGAACTATCGAGGACGCCTTTTTTCGACTTCGCACAATTTTAAGCACTATCAATACCAGTGCGATAACAAGAACTCCGGCGATTATTGAAACCGCGAGCATTGAATGTTTCATATGCTCTTAGTTTCGCATTGCAGGATTGATGGCCTCGAGGAATTGATCATGCAAGAGACCATTGCTCGATATTGCGCTTTTACCATGCGGGCCAGGCTGGCCATCGATATTGGTAAATTGACCCCCTGCTTCCCGAACAATGATGTCGAGAGCTGCCATATCCCAGAGAGCCAGTTGTGGTTCAACAGCCAAATCCACAGAGCCCTCCGCAACCAACATATGGGACCAGAAATCACCGATTCCACGAGTTCGCCAAATTTTCGATTGAAGATCGATGAAGGCATTCAGTCGTTCACCCCATCCAATTAAATCCGAATACGAAATGGAGGCATCGCTTAAATTCTTAACTTGTGACGTTCGAATTCTCTTTGCTTCTTCGCCATTGACGCTGACAAATGCTCCTTCGCCTTTCGCAGCGAACCAGCGGCGAAAGAGTGCGGGGGAGCTGACCATTCCTACAATAATTTCCCCGTTAGGTTCGGCAAGTGCAATCAAAGTTGCCCAGGTTGGAACGCCGCGAACGAAATTTTTCGTCCCATCAATCGGATCTATGATCCAATAGCGTTGGTCACCTGTGAGATCCGGGACACCGAACTCCTCTCCTGCAACTAAATCATTTGGTCGTTCCCGTGCGAGAAATTCGCGAATCGCCTCTTCGGTCGCTTTATCGGCATCAGTAACTGGAGTGGCATCCGGTTTAGTTTCGATGATTAAATCGAGTGATTGGTAACGCTTCATTGTTATAGCGTCGGCGAGATCGGCAAGTTGATGAACGAGTTGAAAGTCCTTTTGTAATTGCTCGGCGCTAGTTTGGCTCATAGTGGTAGAGGTTACCTGATAAGTTTTTTAGGATTTGAGTAGTCGTCGAAGGCTCTCAAGTCTTGATTTTGTGGAATCATCAAAACCCTCCCAATGGTTGAGTGCACAACTCTCTTCATCGTGTGAGCAATTTCGGGGGCAGTGTTCCAGCGCGGTCGCGAATTCAGGAAATGCACTAATAACCCGTTGAATTTCGATATGTCCTAAACCAAAGGATCGAACGCCAGGAGTGTCGATTATCCAACCCGTCGGATCATGAGTACCAGCGACTTCGCCTAAACCATCTGCATTAACCCATCGATCAAGCTTGAGTGCGATAGCACTCGAAGAAGTATGTCTACCTCGACCCGTCACGTCGTTAACAATGCCCGTCATTCGATCGGCGCTCTCGACAAGAGCATTAACCAGCGTTGATTTACCTACGCCAGAATGACCAAGAAGCACAGTACGTTTGCCCATCAGAACCTGGCGAACGGGTCCTAAATCACCACCTCGTTGAATCTCGAAAGTGGGGATGTTGAGGTCTCGGTACATCGAGAGGAAGTCGGCGGCGTCTGCGAGATCTCGCTTGGTAAGAAAGATCAGCGGTCGAATCCCTTGATCAAATGCGACAACGAGGGCTCGATCTACGAAGCCATGGCGAGGTTCAGGATTCGCAGCGGCAATGACGATGGCCAATTGATCTACGTTAGCCACAATCATTCGCTCCTCCGATGGATTGTTATCCACGGTTCGCGTCAAGGCATTTGTTCTCGGCATCACGGAAACTATTCGGGCTAGTGAGCCCACGTTTCCGCTGAGGTCTCCAACGATTCGTACTTGATCTCCAACAACTACGGATTTCTTCCCTAATTCACGGGCTTTCATTGCAGTAACGATCACATCGCCAAAGACGCATGTGGCTCGTCCTCTATCTACTGCAACGACCATTGCTTGCTCAGCTTGGGAGTAATCGGGGCGATCTTTAGTACGAGGTCTAGAACTGCGAGGCGGACGAGAACGAACATCTTCCTCGTCTAAATCACGATTATTTACCATAGATCGTTTGCCATTAATTATTTGCCAGAAGCTCTGCCCAGGCGCCGGGAAAATCTGGCAGGGTTTTGCGGGTGGTAGCGATGTTCTCCACTTCGATTCCGTTGACGGCCAAGCCCAACATTGCACCTGCCGTCGCTAGGCGATGATCATCGTAGGTGTGGAAGACTCCGGAATGCAGCGGTTGCGGGTTTATGTGCAGTGCGCTCACCTCCTCATCAACATCACCACCCAAACTATTTATCTCGGTCGCCAAGGCGGAGAGTCGGTCAGTCTCATGCAGGCGCAAATGACCAATCCCACGCAAGGTCGAAGGGGAGGTAGCCAAGGCACATACGGCCGCTATAGATGGGGTGAGTTCTCCGACATCATGAAGGTCAACGTCGATGCCAAGAATTTCGGTTCCGCCGGTTATCTCTAAATAATTTTCGGAAGGACTTCGATCAGATCCCTCCGAGTTAGCAAGATGGATTTCAACCTTGGCACCCATGCGTGAAAATAAACCTCGAAGCTGATCACCGGGTTGGGTGGTTTTCGCCGGCCAATCGAAAATCCTGACGGTCCCTCCACAGATCATTGCGGCGCCCATAAATGGAGCTGCGTTCGATAAATCTGGTTCGATGGTCAGGTCTTGGCCATGAAGAACGCCCGGTTCGACCCGCCATTCATGAATCCCAGTGGCTCCGAAGTTCGAGGTTGTCACCGTTGCGCCAAAATCGCGCAACATTTTTACCGTCATTTCAATATGAGGGGCCGAAGGAAGTTGGCCACCAACATGTCGAATCGTGATTCCAGTTTCGGTAGCAGGGCCGATAAGCATCAATGCTGAGATAAATTGACTTGAAGAGCTGGCATCAATCTCCAACTTTCCACCGCGCAATTTCCCCGAACCGTTTATGGTCAAGGGCAATCGATAAGCCGCGCCATGTTCGATAGTGACGCCGAGGTCTTCCAAAGCGCTGATCACTGGACCAAGAGGCCTCTCATGCGATCGTGGATCACCATCAAAATGGACTAACCCCTGAGCCAGGGCTGCAACCGGAG
>CAIMZW010000138.1 GCA_903846075.1 uncultured Actinomycetes bacterium | reverse complement strand
GTGGCATTGATATCGACGCCGACGATTCGACGATCTGCGCCAGCATGGAGTTGAGTGCCGATGGAACCTAGACTCTCAGCCAAGACTACATTCGCACCGCCATGAAGGAGTCCAAGAGGTTGGGTATTTCCCTCAACCGGCATGGTCCCGACCATTCGTGCGGGGCTTGCCTCTGTGATAACAATGCCCATTTTGGTATCTAGGGCGCCGCTACCGCGAACCCGAAGTTGCTCGAGAAATTCATCCATACCTTAATTCTAAGCCAGGCGAGACCGGCCATGACCCTTAGAATCCGTAAATGACCAAACGATTGCTTCTCATTGACGGACACTCTTTGGCATACCGAGCTTTCTACGCCCTTCCGGTCGAGAATTTTGCGACCGTTACTGGGCAACCGACCAACGCTATCTATGGTTTTACCTCAATGCTTATCAACTTAATTCGAGATGAAAAACCGACGCACATTGCCACAGCTTTTGATGTTTCCCGAAAGACTTTTCGAAGGGAGAAGTTTCCAGAATACAAGGCAAATAGAAGTGCCACTCCCGATACTTTTCGCTCTCAGATGGGCTATCTCGTGGAGATGGTCACTGCAATGGGGATCCAGCATTTTGCACTCGAAGGATTTGAAGCCGATGACATCATTGCAACCCTCACCACTCGAGCGGAGGCAGAAGGTTTTGATGTACTGATCTGCACTGGCGATCGGGATTCTTTTCAATTGGTCTCTAAATCTACGACGGTGCTTTATCCCAAACGTGGAGTGACTGACTTGGCTCGAATGACTCCCGATGAAGTGGAATCAAAATATGGTTTGACGCCGGCTCAATATCCGGACTTTGCAGCCTTGCGCGGTGATCCGAGCGACAACCTTCCATCAGTACCCGGAGTTGGCGAAAAGACCGCAACTAAGTGGATTCAAGATTTTGGAAGTTTGAAAAATTTGGTAGCCAGGATCGATGAGATACCTGGAAAGGCGGGAGAGTCCGTTCGGTCTCATGTTGCTGAAGTACTGCTTAATCGCGAACTTACTCAACTTGAACGAGGTTTGACGATGGACGTTCAGATATCAGATTTGCAATGGAATGGCGCCGACTCAGCACATGTAAATCAGTTGCTTGATTTGCTGGAGATTAAAGCACTTAAGGAGCGGGTGAAACCGTTATTGAACCAGGAGAGTCAGGAGAGCAGTGGGCAGGCACCGGCGGCCACACCTACCGCATCCTTTGAGCGAAGTGCCTCGGATATCGATTCACTTCTAGTCGGGCGCACCGAGCCTATCGCCCTCGAAATTATTATTTCCGATGGCAAGATAGTCGAATATGCCATTGCCCTTGATGAGAATTCAAATTTCATCGTTCGCGACTCTCGAGTGGGAAATTGGTTTTATGAACCATCTATTCCAAAAATCGTTCATGCTGGAAAAGAACTTCTCCGATCTTTTCCGTGCAAAGGTATTGTCTTTGATACTGAGCTTGCGGCCTATTTGCTCAACCCTGGAAGTCGGAATTTAACTTTAACGGATTTGACTGAGAAATATCTAGGCATTGTTAATGCTGAACAACCGGAAGATTTATTTTCCTCTTTTACGGGTTCTGGCGCTCCAGCTATCTATGCATTGGCCAACATTCTTTCTCAAGAGTTGTCGCGCCACTCAATGAACTCCTTGCTGGGAGATCTAGAGATTCCAGTGATGATTGATTTGGCCGAAATGGAATCAACTGGCGTCGAAGTAGATCAGGAGAAACTTGTCGGCCTGGCAAGTTTTTTCCGAGGAGAAGTTGATCGAGAGACGCAGGCAGCTCACGCCAGCGCGGGCAAGCCTTTTAATGTTGGTTCTCCGAAACAATTACAAGCGATTCTCTTTGATGATTTAAAATTACCGAAAACGAAGAAGATTAAAACAGGATACACAACGGATGCTGATGCCTTAGCTTGGCTCTTCGAGAAGACCGAACATCCCCTTCTCAAACATTTGCTTCGCATCCGCGAGACCAGCAAATTGCTGACGACGATTGAAGGATTACTAACTGCAGTCGCCCGAGATGGCCGGATTCATACTAACTTTCAACAGACGGTTGCGGCCACTGGTCGACTCTCATCTACTGATCCGAATTTACAAAATATCCCAGTTCGTACTGAGGAGGGTCGAAGAATTCGAGATTGCTTTATCGCTGGCTCAGAATTCGAAAACCTTCTGACTGCTGATTACAGTCAAATTGAAATGCGAATAATGGCTCATCTCTCTCACGATGAGCTTCTTACAAAAGCATTCGCATCAGGTGAGGATTTGCATTCAACTGTCGCGTCAGAGGTATTTGGAGTTCCAGCCTCCGAAGTTACGCCTGAAATGCGCAGGCAGATCAAAGCCATGTCCTATGGATTGGCCTATGGTCTCTCGGCTTATGGTTTAGCGGCGCAACTCAACCTCACCCCTCCGGAGGCGTCTTCGCTGATGGAGCGCTATTTCCAACGTTTCGGCGGAATTCGCGATTATTTGCAAACTGTTGTTGAGGCTGCTCGAAAAGTGGGTTACACCGAGACCATTCTCGGGCGCCGACGATATCTTCCCGATCTGAACGCCGAAAATCGACAACGACGAGAAATTGCAGAACGAATGGCTTTGAACGCTCCGATCCAAGGCTCTGCGGCCGATGTCATCAAAGTTGCGATGATCAACTGCAGAAGTGCCATGAGGAATCAGGGGTTGAAGTCGAGATTACTTTTGCAAGTACATGATGAACTGATATTTGAAATTGCACCTGGCGAAGAAGAAGTACTGACGGAACTTGTTCGCCGAGAAATGGGTAGCGCCTTTTCCCTTTCAGTTCCGTTGGCAGTCAATATTGGAATTGGAAAGAGTTGGGATTTAGCGGCTCACTGATTGTCGACGAAAAGTCTGTCACCAGAAGCAATGACATCTCCAAGTGCTTCGGTATCCTCTTCATCAGTTGGTATTCGATCGGCGGCGCTCAGCACATTCTTTCCCAAAGTGATAATTAACAGTCCAGCACCAACAGCAATTGTGGTGCTGGCCAAACACCAACGTGGCGAAAATTTATCGGAGATGACTCCACCCAACGAAGTTCCAATAGAGGCACAAGTTCCCTCGACAGTCCAGAGCCAACCAAGGGCAGCAACAGCGGAACCACGAGGTCGAACCGCATCGGTAATCTCCCAATAGAAAGTTTGCATCCCACCATTCATTAATCCAAGGAAGGCGCAGAGAATCATCAACCGCCAATCAGGAAAGGAAAATGCCAAGGGCAAGCTGGCAATAAACCATCCCAAATAGAGGCGTCGAAATGCTTGGAGGGAGGAGGTCTTTCTGGAGATGAGTCCGGCTAGCAAACTGCCGATAACGGTAAAGCCCGCCATGATCGCCAAGATAGTTCCGGTCCGGTGTGGCACTTTTGCGATCGTCGCAAATGCTGGGACTCCGATGGCAAATGCTCCCCAACCCAAACCAATAAAGGCACCTTCCAACATGAGAAGACGAAGCGCTGGGACCCGCCAAATCGGAAGTTCATCTTTATCTTTCGATTCAGGCTTCCACTTCTTGGTTGCCGGCAAGAGCGCAAGTGCTCCGCCGCCCAAAAACATCGCTCCGGCACATATTTGCAAGGTTCGTTCCGGGTGGCTCGATAGCGCGACATATGTTGCGAGTACCGGCCCAACGACTCCAACGAAGTTCATGACTGCGGTATCAATGGCGTAGGCAGTTCTAATTTGCTCCGGTGCCACAGTAATTTTCCACATAGGGCGGACCGAAAGATTTATTGGGGGAGCAGTGAAACCCAAAATGAAGGCGGTAAGGACGAGGGAATTTCGGCTATGCCCGTGGTTAAAGAGAAGAATCAAGGAGCCGTAGGCGGGAACAAAGAGTCGAAGCGGCCATTTCAGACCCCAGGTGTCCATAATCGTGCCTCGGACACCGGCCGTTAGGGCGCCAGCCAAGCCATTGAGTCCGACAGCGACCCCTGCAGCCGAGATGGAATGTGTTGAATGTTGAACTTTGAAATAGATGCCCAGACCAATCATCGAGTAGGCCAATCGGGCTGGAAAAGCGCTCAGCATCAACATTTGCGCCGATCTCAACCGTAAAACCTCGAAATAAGCACGCATTCGCAAATCATATAGGTTTGCAGAAATGGCTGGTTTGACCATTATTTCCGCGCGAAGGTACCCTTATCTGTCCTATCCCTACTACTTCTATCCCAACTACTTCTATCCCAACTGGAGCATCTTGAGTAACTCACAAATCGCAGTAAACGATATTGGATCAGCAGAAGATTTTCTTGCAGCAATTGAAGGCACAATCAAGAATTTTAATGACGGAGATTTAGTTTCCGGAATCGTCGTACAAGTAGACCGCGAAGAAGTCCTTCTCGATATCGGCTACAAAACTGAAGGTGTTATCCCTTCCCGTGAACTTTCCATTCGTCACGACATTGATCCATCTGAGATCGTCAAAGTTGGCGATCGCGTTGAGGCACTCGTTCTCCAGAAGGAAGATAAAGAAGGTCGTCTCATTCTCTCCAAGAAGCGTGCTCAGTACGAGCGTGCCTGGGGCGAAATTGAAGGCAAAAAAGAGCGCGATGAAGTTGTTACTGGTGTAGTCATCGAAGTTGTTAAGGGTGGTCTGATCGTTGATATCGGACTTCGCGGCTTCCTTCCTGCATCCCTCGTTGAGATGCGCCGCGTTCGCGACCTCACCCCTTATATTGGCAAGACTGTTGAAGCTCGCATTATCGAACTCGACAAGAACCGCAACAATGTTGTTCTCTCTCGTCGCGCATACCTCGAGCAGACCCAATCTGAATCACGAACCACCTTCTTGAATCAACTTCAAAAAGGTCAAGTTCGCACTGGTGTTGTCTCCTCCATCGTTAACTTTGGTGCTTTCGTAGACCTAGGTGGCGTTGATGGCTTGGTTCACGTTTCCGAACTTTCTTGGAAGCATATTGATCACCCAAGTGAAGTTGTTGAAGTTGGCGATGAGGTAACGGTTGAAGTCCTCGAAGTAGATTTCGAGCGCGAGCGCGTTTCCCTCTCCCTCAAGGCAACTCAAGAAGATCCTTGGCAAGCATTTGCCCGAACCCACACCATTAACCAGGTTGTTCCTGGCGAAGTTACCAAGTTGGTTCCGTTCGGTGCATTCGTTCGCGTCTTCGAAGGTATCGAAGGCCTCGTTCACATCTCGGAATTGGCTGAACGCCATGTCGAGATTCCGGAGCAAGTTGTCCAGGTGGGCGATGAGCTCTTCGTAAAGATCATCGACATCGACCTCGAGCGTCGCCGGATCTCACTTTCTCTCAAGCAAGCAAATGAAGGCCATGAAGTGGAGATCGAAGCTTTCGATCCAACCCAGTATGGAATGCCAGCTCGCTACGATGCTGAAGGCAACTTCATTTACCCAGAAGGCTTTGATGCTGATTCCCAAGAGTGGAAGCCAGGCTTTGAAGCCCAGCGCGAAGCATGGGAGCGTCAGTACGCAGAAGCCCAGGCTCGTTTCTTGGCTCACAAGAAGCAGAAGGAAGAAGCGAAGGCCGCCGATGCAGCAGCCGAGGTCATGCACACTTCTTCAACTCCTGAGGTTGAAGTCGAGGCCTAAGCCCCCAGTTCTGCTCGAACTACTCGTTCATAAGGTCCCGACTTCGGTCGGGGCCTTTTTACGTTTCGCGGGACCGGCTCTCAGTTGTCAGTGAGGTTCGCTAGAGTGGCGAGGTGCTTTTAGTCGCTCTCACCGGAGGAATCGGATCTGGTAAGTCTCTAGCAGGTCAGTACTTCTCTGATCTTGGCGCCATCGTCGTCGACTCAGATCAGCTCGCTCGCGATGTTGTTGAACGAGGCACACCAGGTTTTGATGAGATTGTGCGCCGATTTGGCGATTCCATTTTGCGTGACGGGGCAATCAATCGAAAGGCGTTAGGAGAAGTTGTATTTGCCGATCCCCAAGCACGATTGGATCTTGAGGCGATCACTCACCCTCGAATTCGTTCTGCCTTTCAAGAAATCGTAGACACCGCGCCGGAAGAATCCGTCATCATCAATCTGATACCGCTGCTTCTAGAAACTTCCGGGAAAGATAGATTTGATGCGGTCATTGTGATTACCGCGCCTAATGGGTTGCGCCGAACTCGCTTACTTGATCGTGGTATGAAAAGTTATGAGATTGAGAAACGTATCTCTGCTCAGGCCAGCGATGAAGATCGACTTGCGATAGCCGATTACGCCATCACCAACGATGGGGATACCGACCACTTGTTGCGCCAAGTGGAAAATCTCTGGGAGAAGTTGCTCGAGATTCGCGGCGGCGAATGAGACCAGTCACCGATCTCGAACGAAAGGTCAACCCCTTTCAAGTCATCAGCGATTACATTCCTTCCGGCGACCAGCCGACTGCGATCGAAGAGCTAGCTAACCGAATTAATGCAGGTGAGCCGGATGTAGTTCTCCTCGGTGCCACCGGAACTGGAAAGTCGGCGACTACCGCATGGCTCATCGAGCGGCTACAACGACCAACTTTGGTTCTTGCACCGAATAAAACTTTAGCGGCCCAACTTGCCAATGAATTTAAAGAACTTTTGCCTAATAATGCGGTCGAGTATTTTGTTTCTTATTACGACTACTACCAACCTGAAGCCTACGTTCCTCAAACAGACACTTTTATTGAAAAAGATAGTTCTGTAAATAGTGAGGTTGAACGGCTGCGTCACTCGGCGACTAACTCTTTGTTAACCCGTAGAGACGTCGTGGTTGTGGCGACTGTCTCTTGTATCTATGGATTGGGAACTCCCCAGGAATATGTCGATCGAATGATTCGCTTAAAAGTTGGCGATTCGATCGAACGAAATCAACTCCTTCGAAAGTTCGTCGATATTCAATATAAACGCAACGATATGGCTTTCGAACGTGGGACTTTTCGAGTACGTGGCGACACCATCGAGATTATTCCGATGTATGAAGAGCTCGCTCTTCGAATTGAAATGTTTGGCGACGAGATTGAACGAATTATGACCTTACATCCCTTGACCGGGGAGATAGTCCGGGAAGAGACGGAGATGTATATCTTCCCTGCCAGCCATTATTCGGCAGGCCCTGCGACGATGGAACGAGCTATCTCTGCTATCGAGGCGGAGATGGAGGTAAAGGTCGCGGAATTCGAACGGCAAAATAAATTGCTGGAAGCGCAGAGACTTCGCATGCGCACCACCTTTGATATCGAAATGATGCGCCAACTTGGGTTCTGTTCTGGAATTGAAAATTACTCTCGCCATATTGATGGTCGCAGCGCAGGCTCTGCGCCAAATTGCCTTCTCGACTATTTCCCAGAGGACTTCCTCGTCGTTATCGATGAATCCCACGTGACCGTTCCACAAATTGGCGCAATGCATGAAGGCGATGCTTCGCGAAAACGTACGCTGGTGGAACATGGTTTTCGTCTGCCCAGCGCTATGGACAACCGACCATTGAGATTTGATGAATTTCTTGAACGAAAAGGCCAAACCGTCTATCTCTCCGCAACTCCGGGTAAATATGAAATGGCGAAGGTAGATGGCGATGTTGTCGAACAAGTGATTCGGCCAACTGGATTGATCGACCCACAGATTGTCCTCAAGCCGATAAAAGGTCAGATTGATGATTTGGTGAAAGAGATTCGGATTCGGGCGGAGAAAAATGAAAGAGTTCTCGTCACCACCCTTACCAAAAAGATGTCCGAAGATCTCACCGATTATTTATTGGGGTTAGGAATTCGAGTTCGATACCTGCACTCCGAAGTCGATACTCTGCGTCGAGTTGAGTTACTACGAGAACTTCGTTCAGGGGAGTATGACGTATTAATTGGAATCAACCTTTTGCGGGAAGGGTTAGACCTTCCTGAGGTTTCGTTAGTTGCTATTCTCGATGCAGACAAAGAGGGTTTCCTTCGCTCGGCAACCTCGCTCATTCAGACTATTGGCCGTGCAGCCCGAAATGTTTCTGGTGAAGTCCATATGTATGCCGATAATCTGACAAAGTCGATGGCGCAAGCGATTGATGAGACAAATCGCCGGCGAGATAAGCAAATTGCCTACAATCTTGCGAACGGAATTGACCCACAACCGCTTCGAAAGAAGATTGCTGACATAACAGATCTGATCACGCGTGAAGTTGAGGATACCGAAACTCTCTCTGGAAGTGCCGGAAGAAATTCGCGTTCTGCCAAAACGGTGGCAATCGGAGTCCACGCCAAGGAATTGGCTTCCTTGCCGCGCCAAGAATTACTGGCTCTTATAGAATCGCTTACTGATCAAATGAAATCTGCAGCCGCCGAACTTCATTTTGAACTTGCTGCCCGACTTCGAGATGAAATCCGGGAGTTAAAGCGGGAGTTACGAGGAATGGAAGAGGCTGGTACGTGAATTCAGATCGGTTGATTATTAGAGGTGCCCGCGAGCATAACCTCAAGAATATAAATCTGGATCTACCGAGAAATTCTTTGATCGTCTTCACTGGTCTCTCGGGATCGGGCAAGTCCTCATTGGCATTCGACACTATCTTCGCCGAAGGTCAACGCAGATATGTGGAGTCTCTCTCAGCCTATGCTCGCCAATTTCTTGGTCAAATGGATAAGCCAGATGTTGATTTCATTGAAGGTCTCTCACCAGCGGTTTCGATTGACCAAAAATCAACTAACCGTAATCCACGTTCAACTGTCGGAACAATTACTGAGGTTTACGACTACCTTCGCCTTCTCTTCGCCCGGGCAGGTAGGCCTCACTGTCCTAATTGCGGAAAAGCCATTGCGAAGCAGACTCCGCAAAATATTGTGGACCAAATCTTGGAGATGCCTGCCTCCACTAGGTTTCAGGTTCTTGCTCCCGTTGTAAGAGCCCGCAAGGGTGAGTTTGTTGATCTCTTTAAAGAGTTCACCATTCAAGGCTTTTCGCGGGTAAAAGTCGATGGAACTGTCTATGCCTTGGCAGAGGTACCAAAATTGAAAAAGCAGGAGAAACACACCATAGAAGTGGTCGTGGATCGACTGACTGCCAAGGCAGATTCCAAGACCCGGTTAACTGATTCAATTGAAACTGCTCTTAAGCTCGCTAGTGGCTTGGTTATTTTAGATTTTGTCGATTTGCCCGAAGGCTCTGAAGATAAAGAGCGAACTTATAGCGAACACATGGCTTGCCATGATTGCGGTCTCTCCTTCGAAGAGATGGAACCTCGCTCATTCTCTTTTAATTCGCCATTTGGCGCCTGCTCAGAATGTTCCGGAATAGGCACCCAACTCGAAGTTGATGAAGAATTAATTATTCCTGATGACAATCTCTCGATCCATGAAGGTGCAATTGCGCCTTGGTCATCTGGCCATTTTTCAGAATATTTCACTCGTCTCTTGGCTGGTCTCGGGGAAGAGTTAAAGTTTTCGCTGGATAATCCATGGAAGAAGCTTTCGGCGAAATCGAAAGAAGCGATTCTCCACGGCTGGGATTACGAAGTCCATGTGAAGTACAAAAACCGTTATGGTCGCCAGCGCAACTACTCCACCGGATTCGAAGGGGTTATTCCTTTCATTCATCGTAAGCATGCCGAAACAGATAGCGACTTCAGTCGGGAAAAGTACGAGTCGTATATGCGGGAAGTTCCCTGTCCTGCCTGTAAAGGTGCCCGGCTTAAACCAGAAGTTCTAGCCGTAACTCTTGGTGGAAAAAATATTGCCCAAATCTGCGAACTCTCGATTTCTGATTGTGCAGAATTTCTCAAGAAAATCTCGCTCAACGCCCGAGAGCGGAAAATTGCCGAACGCGTTCTTAAAGAGGTTCATGCCCGAATGGGATTCCTACTCGATGTAGGTTTGGATTATCTTTCATTGGAAAGACCTGCTGCGACTCTCTCTGGCGGCGAAGCGCAACGCATTCGCCTTGCAACCCAAATCGGTTCTGGACTGGTTGGAGTGCTCTATGTCCTTGACGAACCGAGCATCGGACTGCACCAACGAGATAATCGGCGACTTATCGAGACTTTGACCAGATTGCGCGATTTGGGAAATACCTTGATCGTTGTCGAGCACGATGAGGACACAATCCGAACTGCAGACTGGATTGTAGATATTGGTCCAGGTGCTGGTGAGCACGGCGGTCATGTTGTCTCTTCGGGAAGCTATGAAGATTTAATTAAAGCTAAAGATTCAATAACTGGTGCCTACCTCTCCGGGAGAAGTTCAATAGCGGTTCCTGAGGTTCGTAGACCTCTGGACAAATCACGTGCGCTTCATGTTAAAGGTGCGAAAGAGAATAATCTTCACAACATTGATGTGAGTTTTCCGTTAGGAGCCTTCGTTGCCGTCACCGGTGTCAGTGGTTCCGGTAAGTCAACCTTGGTCAACGACATTCTTTATACGACATTGGCTAACAAACTCAACGGGGCACCTTTGGTACCGGGTCGCCATCGAACTGTTACTGGATTGGAATTGCTCGACAAAGTTGTTCACGTAGATCAATCTCCGATCGGGCGGACCCCTCGTTCTAACCCGGCAACATACACCGGAGTATTCGACAAAATTCGTGCCCTCTTTGCTGAAACGACTGAGGCAAAGATCCGCGGTTATTTACAAGGACGGTTCTCCTTCAACGTCAAAGGCGGTCGCTGCGAGAACTGTTCGGGCGATGGAACCATCACGATTGAGATGAACTTCTTGCCCGATGTCTATGTCCCCTGTGAGGTCTGCCATGGCGCTCGATATAACCGCGAGACGCTGGAAGTTCATTACAAAGGTAAAACGATTGCGGAAGTTCTCAATATGCCAATCGAAGAGGCGAGCCACTTCTTCGAATCCGTTCCCGCCATTGCTCGCTATCTCAAGACTCTCAACGATGTTGGTTTGGGTTATGTGCGACTTGGCCAATCTGCACCCACTCTCTCCGGCGGAGAAGCCCAACGAGTCAAACTGGCGACTGAATTGCAACGAAGGTCCACAGGTCGAACAATCTACGTATTAGATGAACCTACAACTGGTCTTCATTTCGAGGATGTTCGTAAACTACTTTTGGTTCTCAATCGTCTTGTTGATACTGGTAACACGGTTGTGGTTATCGAACACAATCTGGATGTAATCAAGTCTGCTGACTGGGTTATTGATCTCGGCCCGGAAGGTGGAGCTCGCGGGGGAGTCGTCGTTGCTGAGGGAACTCCAGAAGAGGTTGCTCGCAATAGCGCAAGTTACACAGGTTCTTTCCTCGCCGAGGTTCTACGCTCTTAACCATGAGCGATCCGGCAAGTTACCGACCTCAGTCGATCCCGACCGACCCTGGGGTCTATCGGTTTTACGATGAGACGGGAACAGTCATCTATGTCGGAAAAGCCCGAAATCTTCGCTCTCGCTTGAGCAGTTATTTTCAAAGCAATCTCGCGGAGAAGACCTACCGGATGGTCCACACTGCAGTTCGCGTTGATTGGACCATTGTTAATACCGAAGTTGAAGCCCTGCAACTGGAATTCACGTGGATAAAAAGTGAGAACCCTAGATTCAATATTCAATTTCGAGATGATAAGTCCTACCCTTTCTTGGCAGTCTCACTAAAGGAGGAATTTCCTCGGATATTTATTTCTCGAGCAAAAAAGCGTCCAGGCGTTAAATATTTTGGTCCGTTCGCCCACACCTGGGCTTTACGAAGCACCTTTGAATTGCTCCTCTCGCTTTATCCCATTCGAAGCTGCAGTGATAGTAATTTTCAACGTGCTCAAAGGACAGGTAGACAATGTCTGCTCGGAGATATCGGCAAATGTGCAGCCCCCTGTGTTGGCTGGGTAGACGAAAAAGCACATCGAGAACTTGCCACGAATTTGGTGCGATTTCTTGAGACCAATCCCACTGATGTTGCTAGCCAAATTGAGAGTCAGATGCTTCTGGCAGCCGAGGCTGAAGAGTTTGAGCGCGCAGCAAAGTTACGTGACCAACTCACCGCACTTCTCAAAGCAAGTGAATCAACCGAAACTGCACTTAATGAGAATCTCAATGCAGATGTTTTAGCCACTCATGAGGAGATAACTCATGCGGCAGTTTCCATGTTTTCCGTTCGACATGGTCGGGTCGTTGGGTCTCGGTCATGGATCATTGACCGATCCCAAGTTTTAGAAGAAGAGAGCATTATCGAATCCGCTCTGCCAAAGATTTATTCCGATTCGTCCCCGCCAGGGGAAGTAATTGTTGAATCACTTCCGGAGTTTTCCGAACCTCTTGCCGAATGGCTCTCGCAAGTCGCTGGCCATCGAGTACTACTTACCTCGCCACAACGTGGCGAGAAAGTGGATCTCATACGAACGGTAAAGCGAAATGCTTATCAATCCTTGATTCAGTATTTAAGCAAACGTTCGAATGACACAGCGGTGACTGGAAAGGCGTTAGCCGAGATCGCTGATGCTCTCGATTTAGTTGAGGTTCCACTACGCATTGAATGTTTCGATATTTCCAATATTCAAGGAACCAATATGGTCGCCTCAATGGTCGTCTTTGAAGATGGCCAACCGAAAAAAAATGAATATCGACGTTTTGCGATCTCTGAAACGCAAGAGTTTGACGATACCCGAGCGATGCACCATGTCTTGACGCGACGATTAAAGCGCTATTTAAGTGAGCGAGATATTGATTTAGAGGAAGTGGCGATGGCTGGTGGCGTCCGGCCTAAGTTCGCTTATCGTCCTCATCTCATCGTTGTGGATGGTGGTGCGCCACAAGTGGCCGCCGCCGCCAGGGCGTTGGACGAATTAGGGATAACGGATATCGCTCTTTGTGGATTGGCTAAACGGTTAGAGGAAGTTTGGTTGCCGGGAAATCAAGATCCGGTGATTTTTCCTCGTCATAGCGAAGGCCTCTATCTCTTGCAACGAGTAAGAGATGAGGCGCATCGATTCGCCATCACTTTCCATCGAAGCAAACGATCAAAGATGATGCTTGAATCACTCCTTGATGAAATCCCGCAACTTGGTCAAAGCCGACGAACGGCGATTATGGAACATTTCGGTTCCATATCAGCCCTGCGCAAAGCAACTCTTGAAGAGATATCGGCAGTTCCCGGTATTGGTGAAAAGATAGCTTTGCTTGTTCTGGAACATTTGCCCGCGCCAGTTCCTCAGGTCAATCTCACTACCGGTGAAATTTTAGATTCTTGACAGATACGGCAGGATGGCAACATGTCGAGCGAAGTCGTAGTTGTAACAGGGATGAGTGGAGCTGGCCGTTCAACGGTGGCTCATGCCATGGAGGATTTGGGTTGGTATGTCGTCGATAATTTGCCACCATCCTTGCTGGCCAATCTTTGCGATATGGCGGCTACGACCGTTTCCTCGATTGCGGTAGTTATCGATGTTCGAGGGCGACAATTTTTCGATGATTTAAATCGCGCCCTTGCCGAACTTTCCGATCGCGGCATCAGTCGTCAGGTTCTTTTCGTTGATGCTGCGGATGATGTTCTCGTGCGTCGATTCGAATCGACGCGTCGGCCCCATCCACTCCAAGGAAATGATCGGATAGTTGACGGGATTGCAAAGGAGAGGGAGAGGTTACAGGCGGTTCGTTCTGTCGCCGACCTCGTTATTGATTCGTCAGCTTTGAATATCCATCAATTGGAACAGAAGATCGCCGATATTTTTGACAAGGAAGAGGACGCCGATCTTCGAGTCAATATATTGAGTTTTGGATATAAGTACGGAATTCCCGTTGATGCCGATTTGGTCATGGACTGTCGCTTCATTGCAAATCCGCATTGGATATCAGAACTACGTCCATTAACCGGTCTAGATCCAGCGGTGAAAGCCAATGTCCTGGGTTCTCAAAATGTTCAAGAGTTTTTGACCCGCTATCAATCACTTTTTGAAACCATGTCGACTGGATTTATAACGGAGGGGAGAAAGTATTTAACTCTTGCAGTCGGATGTACCGGGGGTAAACACCGTAGCGTTGCCATCGCGGAAGAATTGAGTCAGCGTCTCAATGGCACCGCACACCCCTCAGGGAAAAGTATTTCTGCCCAAGCAATCCACCGGGATTTAGGCCGGGAGTTGTGATTTCACCAAGAGTTGTCTCCATGGGTGGTGGACATGGGCTTGCGGTCACCTTGTCATCACTTCGTCCACTCACCGATGAGATTACCGCGATAGTAACCGTCGCAGACAATGGCGGTTCGAGCGGTCGGTTGCGGAGTGAATTTAATTCTCTGCCACCAGGAGATCTTCGAATGGCACTTGCAGCGCTCTGTGGCGATGATGCTTGGGGACGTGGTTGGGCAGAGATCATGCAATATCGATTCTCTGGCGCCGGAACTATGGGTGGTCATGCCTTGGGAAATCTTCTCCTAGCCGCACTCTGGGATAAAGGCGAAGACCCAGTTCGAGGTTTGGATAAAGTGGGTGAACTGCTCAAAGTAGTTGGACGAGTTTTACCAATGGCCCTTGAACCACTGGATATTGAAGGAACATTCCTAACTCCATCTGGAATGGAAATAGTTCAAGGTCAGGTAGAGGTTGCTACCGCGCTAGGTGAACTACAGATGTTGCGACTTATTCCCGAGCAACCTCGATCAACGCCGGAGGCGCTAGAAACAATTTTTTCGGCTGATTTCTTAACCTTTGGACCTGGTTCGTGGTTTTCCAGTGTCATGCCCCACTTTTTATTGCGCGAACAGGCTCGTGCGATTGAAATGACTTCGGCAAAGAAAATTTTTATTCTCAATTTAGCTGAATCAAGTTCTGGAAATGAATTTGCTGGAGCAAGTGCAACCGAGCATTTGGAATTAGTGCTTGCGCACCTTCCCGCATTAACTATTGATTATGCCGTAGCAGATCCGGCAGTGATTTCTGCCGAAAATTCGCGAGGTAAACTCACCGAACTTGAAAACTTAATTCAAAAATGTGGTGGAGAACTCATTATCGAAAATTTGACAACGTCACCCGGAAGTTTGCACCACGATCCAGAAAAATTGACCACAGTTTTTCGGCACATTTTTTCACTGGCTTAGATAGCCTTAGCGCAACAGCAATTTTCAGTATCGAAGTTCGTAGCGAAATTACTTAGGAAAGGGGTTCCTCATGGCGATGACCGCCTCCGTTAAAGATGAGTTGAGCCGTCTTTCAGTCACTAAACCATGCTGTCGAAAAGCGGAAGTCTCTTCGCTTCTTCGCTTCGCAGGCGGATTGCATATTTCTGCCGGAAAGATTGTCATTGAAGTGGAGTTGGATACGGCTCAGACTGCTCGCAGACTTCGAAAAGATATTGCAGAAGTTTTTGGCCATGAAAGCGAGTTAGCAGTGCTTTCACCAAGCGGACTGCGAAAGGGAAGTCGATACGTAATCCGCGTTACCTCCGATGGAGATGCTCTGGCACGTCAAACCGGACTCATAGATTCTAATAATCGCCCTATCCGAGGATTGCCACCGCAGGTTGTTTCGGCTGGAATTTGCGATGCTGAAGCCGCCTGGCGGGGTGCGTTTTTGGCGCATGGCTCACTGACCGAGCCGGGACGTTCATCCGCTCTGGAAATTACCTGCCCTGGACCTGAAGCAGCATTGGCCTTGGTGGGGGCTGCCCGTCGTTTAGGAATCTCTGCCAAAGCTCGAGAGGTCCGAAATGTCGATCGGATAGTCATTCGAGATGGCGATGCCATTGGTGCGCTACTTACTCGCCTCGGAGCTCATGAGAGCGTTTTGGCGTGGGAAGAGCGTCGGATGCGTCGCGAGGTTCGAGCCACCGCAAATCGGCTGGCTAATTTTGATGATGCGAATTTACGGCGCTCTGCTCGGGCGGCGGTTGCCGCTTCTGCTCGAGTTCAACGTGCGATGGAGATTTTGGGTCAGGAAATCCCCGATCATCTCAAAGAGGCGGGGGAGCTGCGGATAAATCACGGTCAAGCAAGCCTGGAAGAACTCGGCTCGCTTGCCTCACCTCCCATGACCAAGGATGCAATTGCCGGACGAATTCGCCGCTTACTTGCGATGGCCGATAAGCGGGCGCACGACTTGGGAATTCCTGATACCGAGGCTGGTCTCAGCCCCGATTTACTCAATTAGTACTCCTGATAGACTCATCTAGACACAATGATGTAGTCGCAACCCCCCCGTACTTTTCCGCCCAGAGTGGGCACATTTGATGAAGCGAGGATTATCGTGGTTCGTGTTGGAATTAATGGTTTTGGACGTATTGGTCGCAACTTTTTCCGCGCAGTTTTGGTTTCTGGCGCCGACGTCGAGATTGTAGGAATTAACGATCTCACCGATAACGCAACTTTGGCACACCTTTTAAAGTACGACTCCATCCTGGGTCGACTTGGTCTTCCAGTTTCACATACCGAAGATTCAATCACCGTTGGAGATAAAACCATTCGCGTTTTTGCTGAGCGTGACCCTGCTGCCCTTCCTTGGGGTGAAGTTGGCGCCGATATCGTTCTCGAATCGACCGGTCATTTCACCAAAGCTGCAGATGCCAAGAAGCACATCGCTGCTGGTGCGAAGAAAGTTATCATTTCGGCTCCTGCGACGGATGAAGATGTCACCATCGTAATGGGCGTAAACCACGGCAGCTATGACCCTGCCAACCACCACATTATTTCCAACGCATCATGCACAACCAACTGCTTGGCTCCCATGGCCAAAGTTCTCAATGATGAATTCGGAATTGTTCGTGGTTTGATGACAACGATCCACGCTTACACCAACGATCAAGTTATCTTGGACTTTCCTCACAAGGATCTTCGTCGCGCTCGCGCTGCGGCCCTCTCCATGATTCCTACCTCAACAGGTGCTGCAAAGGCCATCAGCCTCGTCTTGCCTGAGTTGAAAGGTAAGTTAGATGGTTATGCAATGCGCGTTCCAGTTCCAACAGGTTCTGCGACTGACCTGACCGTTGAACTTTCTCGTGAAGTGACTGCTGCGGAAATAAATGAAGCAATCAAGAAGGCCAGCGAAGGTTCCCTCAAGGGCTACCTCAGTTACACCACCGACCCAATTGTTTCGGCAGATATCGTGACCGACCCAAGTTCATGCATCTTCGATGCTGGACTAACAAAGGTCATCGGCACAACCGCAAAGGTCGTTGGTTGGTATGACAACGAGTGGGGCTACTCAAACCGTTTAGTCGATCTGATCGGTCTCGTCGGTTCATCACTCTAATGAACATTCCTACCCTTGAATCTCTTGACGTTCGTGGGAAGCAAGTACTTCTTCGCTGCGATCTCAATGTGCCACTGAAAGATGGTGTCATTACTGATGATGGGCGAATTCGCGCTTCTCTTCCCACGATTTCATATTTAGTCGAACAAGGTGCCAGTGTTGTAATCACCGCGCACCTTGGCCGGCCTAAGGGTGAACGAAAGCCAGAACTCTCGTTGGCGCCGATCGCTATTCGTCTTTCCGAACTACTAGGCCAATCCGTTAAATTTTCACCTGAGATTGTTGGCGAATCGGTTCTAGCCCAGGCTCAAGCTCTAACCGCTGGGGAAGTGCTCCTACTTGAGAACATTCGCTACGAAGCCGCCGAGACAAGCAAAGATGAGTCTGAGCGTTTAGTACTTGCCACTGCACTCGCTAGCTACGCTGATGTTTTCGTCAGCGATGGTTTTGGCGCCGTTCACCGCAAACATGCTTCGGTTTATGATGTTGCCAAATTATTGCCCCACGCGGCGGGATATCTTGTTGCTGCAGAGGTAGAGGTATTAAAGAAGTTGACCGATAATCCTGAAAGACCCTACGGGGTTGTTCTTGGCGGGGCAAAAGTCTCGGACAAAATAGGGGTTATCTCCAACCTTTTGGACAAGGTCAACGTTCTCGCTATTGGTGGCGGAATGCTCTTTACCTTTCTCGCAGCTCAGGGCAAAGAGATCGGTACCTCCCTCGTTGAGGTGGAATCGATCCCAACCGTGTTAGAACTACTGGGTCGAGCAAAAGAGTTGGGCGTAGATATTTTGTTGCCAACTGACATCGTGGTGGCACCAGCATTTTCTGCCGAATCTCCCGCGACACTTGTTTCCGCTGATGCGATTCCACACGATCAAATGGGCTTAGACATCGGACCAGAAAGTGCAGCCGCTTTTGCTAGCGCTATCAAGTCTTGCCAAACCGTGTTCTGGAATGGACCGATGGGAGTATTTGAGTTTGCCGCTTTCGCTGCGGGGACTAAGACCGTGGCGCAAGCCTTGACTGAGGTTCCTGGAATTTCAGTGGTTGGCGGTGGTGATTCCGCCGCTGCAGTTCGAAAGCTCGGATTCAATGATTCCGATTTCGGTTATATCTCTACGGGTGGCGGAGCATCGCTTGAATACTTGGAGGGTAAAGAACTTCCAGGACTGATTGCCTTGCAAAACTAACTCAATCACGTTGAATCTCGTTCATTTACGTCACAAGGATATTTAGGAGAGCATGATGCGCAAGCCATTAATTACCGGAAACTGGAAAATGAACCTCAATCACCTTGAGGCGATCGCAGTTACGCAAAAGCTCTCCTACTCCTTAGATGACTCTGATTACGATGCCGTGGATGTGGCAGTCATTCCACCATTTACAGATTTACGTTCAGTTCAAACTCTTATCGATGGTGACAGATTGCGATTGACATATGGGGCCCAAGATCTTTCGCCTGCCGTATCCGGTGCTTACACTGGAGATATCTCAGGTTCAATGCTTGCCAAGTTAGGGTGCACTTACGTCGTCTTAGGTCACTCTGAGCGCCGCGCAATCCACCACGAAAGTGATGAACTGGTAAATCAGAAGATCAAAGCGGCACTTGCCAATGAAATTACCCCGATTTTTTGTATCGGTGAAGAGCTCGAAATTCGCGAATCCGGAAATCATGTGAACTATGTTCTCGAGCAAGTGAGAAATGGTTTAAAGGGATTCACCTCGGCCGAAATTAAGAAAGTTGTTCTGGCCTACGAGCCGGTTTGGGCCATCGGCACCGGAAAGACTGCCACACCTGAGAATGCCCAGGAAGTGTGTGCGGCCATCCGAATGGAACTGGCACAACTTGCTACTCCTGAAATCGCTGAGGCGGCCCGAATTCTTTACGGCGGGTCGGTAAAATCCTCAAATATCGTCGAAATTATGCGAGAAGAAGATGTCGATGGAGCGTTGGTAGGGGGAGCCAGCCTAGATCCTGAGGAATTTGCCAAGATTGTGCAGTTTCACAAGGTCCGCGCATAACTAAGGTTCAAACTTCTCATCGCTGGACGTGTATCCTTAACCACTTGCGCCTACTATCTAGTAGCGAACATGTGGCAGATTTGACTGGGAGATAAAGTGATTATTGGGCTTTCAATTTTGCTCGTAGTGACAAGTGTGTTGATGATTTTGTTGGTTCTACTCCACAAGGGCAAGGGCAGCGGCCTATCTGACCTCTTTGGTGGTGGAATTTCATCAAATTATGGCGGCTCTTCGGTCGTCGAGCGGAACTTGGACCGAATCACCATCGTGGTCGGTGGACTCTGGTTCGCGGGAGTAATTGCCCTAAGTTTGGTGTTAAAGAAGTAAGTTTTAGTTTAACCAGATGGGAAATGCACGTTAACTAGATTTAGAGGAGTTCAACTATGGGTAGCGCAATCCGCGGAAGTAGAGTTGGCGCTGGACCAATGGGCGAGGCCGAACGTGGCGAAGCGATTCCACGTTTTCGTGTTTCCTATTGGTGTGCCAATGGCCACGAAACTCGTCCCTCATTTGCCGAAGATGGCACAGTTGTAGTTCCAGAAGAGTGGGATTGTCCACGTTGTGGTTTTCCTGCAGGTCTGGATAAAGAAAATCCACCGATGCCAATCAAGAACGAGCCATATAAAACTCACTTGGCATACGTGAAGGAACGCCGAACGGAAGCCGAAGCGGAGAAGATTCTTTCGGATGCTTTAAATCGACTTCGTGGTGAAGAGTAGATCTCTCATAACTCTTTTATTGCCGCCAAGAGCGTGGCAATGCCTGCTTGGCGATCTTTAAGATGAATGCGGATTACTGGGAATTCTCGGCTAGCTAGCGCTTGCGCGTCACCGAGAGCTTGCGCCATAAGCAAGGTATGAAATCCGAACTCTCGCCCTGGAATTCCGAGATCAATTGCGCTCTCTCCAGTAATTTGAATGAATGCTCCATTATGTTGACCGCCTTTGTGGAATTGCCCGGTCGAGTGGAGAAAACGTGGTCCCCAGCCAAATGTTGTCGCCCGTTGAAAGTGATTCGCTAGTAGCGACCGTAACTGGGTGATCTCGTCATCAATTCCTCGTGACAAATAAGCCATAATCGCGAGGTAGTGAGATGGTGCGCGAAAAAAATCAGCAAGTTGTTCAGCCAAGCTCTTGCCAGAGGAACTGGAATAAACGGCTAATACCTCGTTCTCCCAAGCTGGTTGCGGAGCATGAACCTCGCCATCACTCCACTGCGCAAGCAGCGCACCAGTGCGCTCTTTTGCTTCGGTCACATTTGGCTGATTAAATGGATCAACACCTAGAGCTCGTCCTAAAAGAGCGGTAACCCACTCCCAAAGAATGAATTGCTCGCCCAGAGTTCCTTCCACAATTAAATCAGCGCTTTCTGTTGTCGAAAATCCAACAGTTAGTGATTTTCCAGCAGTTGGAGCCGAAGCGCTTTCAATGACAACAGGCAATCGTCCAGTCTGATTCTTACCTGTGGACTCGGCAACGAGTTGCTCGATCCAGTCAGAGATTCCTGGCAACGAAGATCCAGCGTCAAAGAACGAGACAGACTGTTCACTTTGGGCAAAGAGAATTTCTGCAATCTCAATTGCAGGGGAGTTCGGCAGTGGAAAAGTTTCGCTGGCCGCAAAGGCGTCATCCAACAGAAGTGAGACATCCACTCCCATGAGAGCTGCTGGCACCAATCCGAAAGCACTCAATGCGCTGTAGCGTCCGCCAACATTTGGATCGGCATTAATTGTGCGCAATCCAGCACTTCTTGCATCTATATCTAGTGGCGAACCAGGATCGGTAACAATGACAATGTGGTCGGCAGGGGCAAGACCGGCATCTAAAAAGAGTGAGGTGAAAAGTGCGCGCTGAGAGGCAGTCTCAATGGTGGAGCCGGACTTTGAACCTACAACAACTACTGTCGCAGTTAAATCAGCAGGAACGGCAGCCAGAATTTGGGCAGGATCTGTCGAGTCCAGAACTGATAATTTCTTGCCATACGTCTTAGCGATAACTTCTGGCGCCAGTGAGGATCCACCCATGCCACAAAGGACAATATTGTTCAAGCCCTGTGATCTTGCCCAAGCGCTGAGGGCATCGAGTTCAGGAAGAAGTTCGCGCGAAGTACGTGGCAAGTTAATCCAATTTAACCGAACTTTCGCTTCGGCAATCGCCTCTTCGCCCCACAGAGTTGCATCCTTCGAAGCCAAACGTGGTGCAATGTCTATTAAGTCGCGATAGCTCTGAGATTCTTTCTCCACTTTACTTAATGCGACTCCTGAGATTCGAATGGTCATTCACTTACCTTTCCACGTTGGGCAGCATTCGCCAGATTATCCAAGAGTTCCATCCAGGCTTTTTCAAATTTCGCAACACCATCATCTTCTAAAAAGCGAATGACATCTGCAAAATCAATTCCGGCATTCTCGAGATCTTTGAAGATTTCTCTGGCCTTCATAAAATTATCCGAGATCGTGTTACCTCGCACCAGACCATGTTCGCGCACCTCGTTCATAGTTGCCTCTGGCATCGTATTTACACAATGGGGAGCAATGAGTTCGATGACATAACGCGTGCTGTCATAACTTTTATCTTTAACGCCAGTTGAAGCCCAAAGCGGACGTTGCAGATTAGCTCTATGACTCTCTAACTTCTGCCAGCGAGGTGAGGCGATTATTTTCACAAAACTTTCGTAAGCTAAATGAGCGTTGGCGATTGCCGCCTTACCTTTCAAAGAAAGGTCGGCATTGCTCTCAACCAAGCGCTTATCAATTTCAGTGTCGATTCTGCTAACGAAGAAGGAAGCGACTGAGTGGATCTCGGAGAGGCCCAATTCATTAGCGACCCGTCGCTCCAACCCTCTCAGGTATGCATCCACCACCTTCTCATAGCGATCAACCGAAAAGATGAGAGTGACATTGACGCTGATTCCTTGTGCGGTTAACTCTTCAATTGCCGGCAAACCCTCTAAGGTCGCGGGAACTTTAATCAAGACATTCGGACGATTAACAATGGCGTGAAGAGTTTTGGCTTGTTCCACAGTGGCTGATGTTTCATGGGCTAATCGGGGATCCACTTCAATACTCACTCGACCATCGACGCCAAAAGTTTCCAGATAAGTTGGCAAAAAGAGATCGCAAGCGGTGCGTACATCATCAGTCGTAAGTTGGGTGACGATCTCTTGAATTGTTGCGCCTTGTTGTGCCATCGCCGAAATATCTTCTTGATACCGGTTTGAATTCGCTATCGCTGCCGAAAAAATGCTGGGATTAGTAGTTACTCCTACGACAGAACTTTTGGCGATGAGATCGAGGAGAGAACCATTCTCTAACCGGTCTCGCGATAGGTCATCGAGCCAAATGGAAACTCCGGCATCGGAGACTTCCTGAAGAATGGTTTTCATATTTACTTCCTCTGCTTCGACTTGGCCAAAGATCCCTTTGCTGCGGCGACAACATTAGAGGCAGTAAAGCCAAATTCAGTGAAGAGCGTTGCTGCACTGGCAGAGGCGCCGAAATGATCCAATGAAACTATGGATCCGTAATCACCGACATATTCTCGCCAACCTTGAGCAACACCAGCCTCAATGCTAACTCTGGCTTTGATGTCGGAAGGGAGAACGCTTTCGCGATAGCTTTCCGGTTGCTCGTTAAACCATTCCAAGCAAGGTGCACTAACTACTCTGGCAGAGATGGACTCTTGCGCCAATAACTCTGCTGCTGCGAGCGCGACCGATACTTCAGATCCTGTTGCGATCAGGATGACATCCGGAGAGGTGGCGGGCTCAGCAAGAATGTAGGCCCCGCTGGAAACCCCTTCAGCGCTTGCGAAGAGGGTTCGATCAAGGGTGGGAAGATTTTGCCGGGAGAGTGCGAAACCGGCGGGTTTGGCTCGCTTGATAACTTCGCGCCAAGCGATAGCGGTTTCATTGGCATCCGCGGGACGTATGACGGCGAGATTGGGAATGGCTCGAAGGGCTGCTAGATGTTCTACTGGCTGATGGGTAGGCCCATCTTCACCTAATCCGATGGAATCATGGCTCCAGACAAAAGTGACCGGAAGATTCATTAAAGCTGCCAACCTAACCGCCCCGCGCATGTAATCGCTGAAGACAAGAAATGTTCCGCCAAATGGCTTTGATAAACCATGGAGAGCGATTCCGTTAAGAATCCCACCCATCGCATGCTCGCGAATTCCAAAGTGGATGATTCGCCCAAACGGATTTGCCCCTGCCATTTCGCTGGTGAGAGGTAGAAAGGATTCGCCGCCTTCGATGGTGGTGTTATTGCTATCGGCAAGGTCTGCCGACCCGCCCCAGAACTCGGGCAGAACTTTGGCGATCTCGTTGATGATCTTGCCGGAGGCAGCACGGGTTGCTACATCTTTTCCTGTTGGAAAAACGGGAATAACGTGCTCCCAATTTTCTGGCAATTCGTGAGATCGGAGCCTGGAAAGTAGGTTCGCTCCATCTGGGTTTTGGATTGACCAAGCTTGAAAATCGGCGAGCCATTTCTCGTGTAACTGCGCACCGCGATCGGCAACGTTACGTGCGTGTGCTAGAACATCAGCGGGAACCACGAAAGATGCTTGCGGATCTAGCCCTAGGAATTCCTTGGTTGCTGCTACCTCATCGGCCCCTAACGCTGAGCCATGTGATTTGGATGTGCCTTTGGCATGTGGGGCAGGCCAAGCGATAACACTCTTTAAACGAATCAAGGTTGGTTTATCGGTTTGATCCTGCGCCTCGATCATCGCGCTTTCCAAGTGCTCGCGATCAACATTTCCATCAGGCAGAGTTGCAACGTCAATGACGTGCCAGCCGTATGCCCGATACCTTGCTCCAACATCTTCTGTGAACGAGACATGAGTATCTCCTTCAATTGAGATCCGATTGTCATCGTAAATTACTTTGAGATTTCCTAGCGCTTGAGTTCCAGCAATGGAGGATGCCTCTGCGCTCACTCCTTCTTGGAGATCACCGTCTGAACAAATGACCCAAATGTTGTGGTCGAAGAGATCTGTCTCATTCTTTGGATCCAGTAATCCCTTCTCGTAACGCGCAGCCATCGCCATCCCTACGGCATTGGATATACCAGCGCCTAATGGTCCAGTTGTGGTCTCTACTCCTAAGGTGTGACCGTATTCCGGATGCCCTGGAGTCAACGAACCATGAGTTCGGAATTTCTCCAGATCGGAAAGTTCAAGTCCATATCCCGAAAGAAAGAGCTGAATATAGAGAGTGAGCGATGAGTGCCCACATGAGAGAACGAAGCGATCTCGACCCAACCAACTTGCATCATTGGGGTCGTGCCGCAAAAACCGTTGAAACAAGGTATAGGCAACAGGCGCCAACGCCATCGCGGTACCTGGGTGACCATTTCCTACCTTCTGAACTGCGTCCATAGCCAAGGTTCTACTAACCACAACGGCTTGATCATCGAGTGAGGTCCACGGAGCGCGCATTCTCTATTCCATTCTTTCGGTCCGATATACGTGAAAATTAAAGGCGGGATAATCTCTTTGCAACATTACCTGTCAAACATAAGTTCCACATGGATATCCAGACGAGGCATGCGCCGATCAGGTGAATACCCACGATTAACTCTGGAAGATGTGTGAAGTATTGGATGTAACCAATCACTCCTTGAGATAGTGCTACAAGCAGGAAAATATTGAGCTTTCTGCCGAATAACTCCTTGGCCTCTTGTGAATCGGCAACCTTGACCACGAAGAAAAGACCTATTGCGAGGGAAATCAGGGCAATAACTGAATCGGCATGAATCCACGAGATAGTGCGAGGATCAATCCCGTAGCGCTTAGCCTGAATATCTCCGGCGTGAGGACCGCTGCCGGTAACTACGGTTCCCAAAGTAATGACCAAAATGGTTAACGCGAGAATTACCTGACTCAAACTTCGAGTTGTGGCGGAAATGGCGACTTGCTCTTTATTGAGCATTATCTGACGCAAGGAGAGCGCACCAGCAATCAGCGGGATGGAGAGGAGAAAATGTCCGGAAACTGGCAAGGGATTGAGGTGGGTTAAGACGGTAATCCCACCCAAAATGCCCTGACCGAAGATGCCTAGGACCTGCCAAATGGCTAGCCAAATTACCCGCCGGCGATCCAATCTGCCTTTTGAGTACTTCACTGCCGCAATCAACGCCGCAATCGCGATAACGATGAGCAGAAAGGTGAGGAGGCGATTGCTAAATTCGATCCAGGAGTGAAGTTTGCCTTGCGCTTGGTGGGGGACTGGGGTGAAGGAGCCCTTTGTGCACTGCGGCCAGGTAGGACACCCAAGACCTGAGCCAGTGAGACGGACGGCGCCACCGGTGACAATAATTCCGGCCTGGAGTACTACCAAAGCTGAGAAAATCACGCCTATAAGGCTCATGGAGGCAAGCCTATTCGGTTCTCTACCATTCCACCGCCACGCTCAGCCGTGCGCTCGATTGGCAACTTTTGGCGAATTACGCAACACTTATGTTGTGAAAAACAACGAGCCAGATCGCACCCGTGATCAAGTTGCTCGGATGATTCTTGAATCTGGTCCTGCCACTGCAGTTGAACTGTCGGAGAAGCTCAATATTACGCCGGCGGGTATCCGACGCCATCTGGATTCCCTGCTTGGCGAAGGGGTATTGACCGCTCGAGATCCCTATCAAACCTCACCAAATCTGCGTGGTCGCGGACGACCTTCCAAAGTCTTTGTCATGACCGATCTTGGTCGGGAACGGTTCGAACATTCTTATGACGATCTTGCGGTTTCGGCGCTGAAGTTTATGGCTACAAAATCAGGTTCTGACTTGGTTGCTGAATTTGCTGCGATGCGTTCGGCAGACATAGTTCGTCGAAGTTCACAATTTATTTCCTCGGATATGACGCTCCAGCAAAAGTCGATTGCGCTGGCGGATTTTCTTACTGACGAAGGTTTTGCATCTAATGCGCACTCGCAGGGAATGGGTGAGGAGATTTGCCAAAACCATTGCCCGATTGCACATGTAGCAGCAGAATTCCCCGAACTTTGCGAGGCGGAAACAGCAGCATTTGCTCAAGTGCTTGGAACACACGTGCAACGTCTTGCCACGATTGCCCATGGAGATGGCGTTTGCACAACTTTCATCCCCGCGCTCTCCGAGCGCATTAACTCCTCGGTGCACATTTCTCGTCAACCCACTCTTCACGATGCCACAACTAAAAAAGCCACAACTAAAATGGAAAGCGGAATAACTCAATGAGCGATACCACTCTCACACCTGACACCCATCCTGAACTAGCCGGCATCGGCACTTATGAATATGGTTGGTCTGATAGCGATGTCGCGGGAACTGGAGTTCGTCGCGGCCTCAATGAAGAAGTTGTTCGAGACATCTCTTCTAAAAAGAGTGAGCCAGAATGGATGCTGAATTTACGGCTAAAAGGACTTAGTCTCTTTGAGAAGAAGCCAATGCCTACATGGGGATCGGATTTGACGGGAATTTTCTTCGACACCATTAAGTATTTTGTTCGTTCTACCGAAAAGCAAGCTACTTCATGGGAAGACCTACCTGAGGACATCAGAAATACCTATGACCGCTTGGGCATTCCAGATGCTGAAAAAAACCGATTGGTTGCAGGAGTCGCTGCTCAATATGAATCCGAAGTTGTCTACCATTCAATCCGCGAAGACCTCGAAAAGCTGGGCGTTATCTTCGTAGATACCGATTCAGGGCTTCGTCAGCATGAAGAATTGTTTAGAGAATATTTTGGAACAGTAATCCCTGTCGGAGATAATAAATTCGCCGCACTCAACACCTCAGTCTGGTCGGGTGGCTCATTTATATATGTTCCTAAAGGCGTCCACGTCGACATTCCACTGCAGGCATATTTCCGAATTAACACGGAAAATATGGGTCAGTTCGAACGAACTCTGATAATCGCAGACGAAGATTCATATGTGCACTATGTAGAAGGTTGCACCGCCCCGATTTACAGTTCAGACTCTCTTCATTCCGCAGTTGTCGAGATCATTGTGAAGAAGAATGCACGCGTTCGATATACCACAATTCAAAATTGGTCGAACAATGTTTACAACTTAGTCACCAAGCGCGCCACTTGCGCCGAGGGTGCAACCATGGAGTGGATCGATGGAAATATCGGTTCGAAGGTGACCATGAAATACCCAGCCGTCTTCCTGATGGGTCCACACGCCAAGGGTGAGACTCTTTCGATTGCATTCGCCGGAGAGGGACAGCATCAAGATGCTGGAGCCAAGATGGTCCACGCTGCGCCATATACATCTTCGACGATTATCTCCAAATCAGTTGCTCGTGGTGGTGGTCGAACCTCTTACCGTGGTTTGGTGCAAATTCAAGAAGGCGCTCATCATTCAAAGTCCACCGTTAAATGTGATGCACTTCTCGTAGACACAATTTCGCGTTCCGATACTTATCCCTATGTAGACATTCGTGAAGACGATGTTTCGATGGGTCATGAAGCAACGGTCTCGAAGATTAGTGATGATCAACTCTTCTACCTGATGTCTCGCGGATTGACCGAGGATGAAGCCATGGCAATGATTGTTCGTGGATTCATTGAACCAATCGCGCGGGAATTGCCTATGGAATATGCCCTAGAGCTCAACCGACTTATTGAACTCCAAATGGAAGGCGCTGTTGGGTAATGTCAACCTTAACTACCAATTATCTAACTCCCACCGGTCGCGAAGAGGCCTGGAGATTTACTCCACTTCATCGCTTAGGTGGTTTGCTCGATTTCGACGTTGCGGTTATCGAAGGTCAGTCACTCGCGCCAACTAACTCTTTGCCCGCAGGAGTTACCTTTTCCGCTATAGCGGCAGATGGATTTGAGTCTGAATATCAACCCAGTGATGCAGCAGTCATACGCGGACGAGAAGTGGTTTCGCAGATTTCACTTCTCAAAGTTGGAAAAGAAATTGAAGTCAGTGACCCGATCTTCTTGCAACGTCAAGGTGGCGAAAACTCGCCTTCCTTCTCGCGATTAGTGATCTCCCTCGAACCTCATTCCCGAGCGACTGTTGTCATAGAAAATCAAGGAAGCGTGACTTTAGGCGAAGAGATTGAGATTCGCCTTTCTGCAGGCTCAAATCTCACCTTCATTTCCCTGCAAGAGTGGGAGCGGGATGCCATTCATATGGCAGGTCATCATGCGATCATCGGAAAAGATGCCGCATTGACCTCCTTCGAAATCAGCGTAGGTGGCTCTCTGGTTCGGTTACTTCCGACCGTGGAGTACTCCGGACCAGGATCTTCGGCCCAGTTAAATGGTCTTTATTTCGCAACGAATGGTCAACACCTGGAAAATCGCATTCATGTAGATCACAACGTGCCTCTTGCAAAATCACGAGTAAATTACAAAGGCGCACTCGCTGGCGAAAATGCTCGTTCAGTCTGGATTGGTGATGTTTATATTCGTGCTGCCGCAGAGGGAACAGATACCTACGAACTAAATCGAAATCTACTTCTCTCAGATGGCGCACGTGCTGACTCAGTGCCAAATTTAGAGATTGAAACCGGGGAGATTGTCGGGGCCGGACACGCAAGCACGACTGGTCGCTTCGATGATGAACAACTTTTCTATTTACAGTCGAGAGGCGTGCCTGCCGATATTGCCCGAAAACTGGTGATTCGAGGATATTTTTCCGAGATCCTCAATCTCATCGGAATTCCTTCAATTTCTGAACGCCTAATGGATCGCATAGATACGGAACTTGAAAAGGTTGGTGAGTAATTGGCGACGCTGGACCGTTCCTCCCTTCAAGATGGAAAACCAAAGAAAGTCATAGTTGATGGACACCCGGTTTGCGTTGTGCAGATCAAAGACGAGTATTTTGCTTTGGGTGATACCTGTTCCCATTCTGATGCATCGCTCTCTGAAGGTGAAGTATCCGGATACAAAATTGAATGTTGGTTGCATGGCGCAGAGTTTGATCTCAGAACTGGCGAAGCCGTAACGCCACCTGCATCAGCCAGCGTGCCCCGATATGAAATCGTCGAATCAGGCGACCAGATAACTATTAAGAGCCGAGTCGAGGAGAGAAAATGAGCACCTTAGAAATCAAGAACCTGCAAGTGTCCGTCGCCGTAGAAGGTGGGTTCACCGAGATTCTCAAGGGCGTGGATTTAACTATCCGCTCTGGCGAGACTCACGCCATCATGGGACCCAATGGATCTGGAAAGTCCACCTTGGCCTACTCTGTTGCCGGCCATCCAAAATACACAGTTACTGGTGGTTCAGTCACACTGGATGGTGTAGATGTCTTGGCAATGACGGTCGATGAACGTGCCCGCGCTGGGCTTTTCCTCGCCATGCAATATCCGGTCGAAGTTCCTGGCGTTTCAGTTACTAACTTTCTCAGAACCGCGGTAACCGCTGTTCGTGGGGAAGCCCCTAAGGTTCGAACCTGGGTAGGCGAAGTACGAGAAGCTATGAAGGCTTTGAATATGGATGCCGCTTTCGCCGAGCGCAATGTCAATGAGGGTTTCTCCGGCGGGGAAAAGAAGCGCCATGAAATTTTGCAGTTGGAACTTCTCAAGCCAAAAATCGCAATCTTAGATGAGACCGATTCAGGACTTGATGTTGATGCCCTGCGTATCGTCTCCGAAGGCGTCAATCGGGTTAAAGAAAATAGTGATCTGGGAATCATGTTGATCACCCACTACACCCGAATTCTTCGCTACATCAAACCTGATTTTGTACACGTTTTCGCTCAAGGGCGAATCGTCGAAGAAGGCGGTCCAGAACTCGCTGATAAGTTGGAAGAGAATGGATATGCGGAATACGTAACGGCCTAATATGACATTTCCTCTCCTAGATGCGCACCTGATCAAAAAGGACTTTCCTATATTTGATCGGGTGATGCGTGGTGGAAATCAATTGGTTTACCTAGATAGTGGAGCGACCAGCCAAAAACCTTTAACTGTCTTGGATGCCGAACGGCAGTTCTACACCCAGCACAATGCGGCCGTTCATCGTGGATCGTATTTGCTGGCTGAAGAGGCTAACGAGAGTTACGACAATGCTCGCCAGGTGGTTGCTACTTTCTTAGGCGGTAAATTTGAAGAGACGATATTTACTAAAAGTGCGACCGAAGCCCTGAATTTGCTGGCCTACTCTTTCGGAAATTCTCCTCACGGAGATCGTTTCTTTCTTCAACCTGGAGATCGAATCGTGGTTTCCGAAATGGAACACCATGCGAATTTAATCCCATGGCAACAACTGGCAAAGCGAACCGGCGCCGAGTTAGCCTGGTTTCCGATAACAAGTGAAGGCCGGCTTGATCAGTCGGAGATTAATACTTTGATCAATGACCGGACCAAGATTGTTGCCATCACTCATCAATCTAATGTTTTAGGGACGATTAACCCCCTTTCCGAATTGATAGCTCGAACTCATGAAGTCGGAGCGGTGTTTGTTCTCGATGCCTGCCAATCCGTGCCTCACTTTGATATTGATGTGAAGGAACTAGACATAGATTTTCTTGCTTTCTCTGGGCATAAGGCACTTGGTCCAACTGGGATTGGAGTGCTCTGGGGACGCGAAGCCTTACTGGAGATCATGGAGCCATTTTTAGTCGGCGGTTCCATGATTGAAACAGTCACTATGACAGATTCGACATGGGCGCCTCTACCTCGAAGATTCGAGGCCGGAGTTCCGAACATGGCGCAAGCCGTCGGACTCTCTGCAGCCTTAAAGTATCTAGATGCAGTGGGATTGGAAAGAATTCACCAGCATGAATTGGAATTGACACGACTAGCTCTCGGTTTCTTAAGTGAAATTCCAGGAGTTTCGATAGTCGGCCCCACTGACTTACTGGATCGCGGGGGAGTTGTTTCCTTCACTATCGACGGCGTTCATCCTCATGATGTGGGACAAGTTCTAGATCAGCATGGAATAGCAGTGCGAACTGGCCACCATTGTGCCTGGCCACTTATGCGCAAACTCGGAGTTGTTGGAACCACTCGTGCTTCGTTCTATCTTTACAACACCCCGGAGGATGTGGAATCTCTAGTCGATGGTGTTAAGTCAGTTCAAAGTTATTTTAAGGTGTGATGATGGAACTCGACTCCCTCTACCAAGAAGTAATCTTGGATCACTACAAACGCCCTTTTCATAAAGGACTTAGTGGGACACCAACAAAACAGGTACATCATGTCAATCCAAGTTGTGGTGACGAAATTACGTTGAACATTGAACTTGATGGCGATCTCATTCGGGATGTGAATTGGGATGGCGTTGGCTGCTCAATTTCCCAAGCGAGTGTCTCAATTATGTCGGAGTTGTTGATAGGCAAAAGCGTAGATGATGCCTTTAAGGTGGTGGAAGAATTTACTGAACTAATGCAGTCAAAAGGTTCAATTTTAGGTAATGAAGAAGTTTTGGAAGATGCGGTGGCCTTTGCCGGGGTCTCCAAATTTCCTGCTCGAATCAAGTGCGCTCTTTTAGGTTGGATGGCCTTCAAGGATGCAGCATCACAAGGATTAAGCCAGCAAGTAAAGGGAGAAAAATGAGTACTAATCAAGCCGCGCTAGAAGACATCACCGAAGCAATGAAAGACGTCATCGATCCCGAACTTGGCATAAATGTCATTGACTTGGGATTGGTCTATGACTTAAGAGTTGATGAATCAAATGTCGCCATCTTGGACATGACCCTGACATCAGCGGCTTGCCCACTTCAAGATGTCATTGAAGATCAAACTCGCCAGGTCCTCCAGGACATCACTAGCGATGTAAAGATCAATTGGGTTTGGATGCCACCATGGGGTCCAAACAAGATTACCGATGATGGCCGAGAGCAATTAAGAGCCATAGGTTTTACTGTTTAATTCCCTCCCACGGAAACTAGGTTGTAGATGTCAGTACACGGAAATCGAATGGTCATGAGGTCATTTGCCCAAGATCAATCGATTAAGCATCAAAAACTTAAATCCGGGACCTTTGCTCGAATCGTTGAATTCGCCAAACCATACAAACTTTGGCTGGGTGCATTCCTCTTCACGGTTGTCATAGATGCTGGGTTAGTGGTTGCGACACCGCTGCTTCTGCGTACTTTGATCGATAAAGGCGTGATCCCGCACAACGGGGCTCTTGTTACTCGATTGGCAATTTTGGTTGGGGTCTTAGCAATTGCGGATGCACTCTTTCAGTTGGCCGGTCGCTGGTACTCGAGTCGAATTGGCGAGGGCTTAATTTATGATCTGCGTTCCAAGGTCTTCGAACACGTTCAGAAACAATCGATCGCCTTCTTTACCCGGACTCAAACCGGTGCCCTCATCTCCCGACTTAACTCGGACGTCATTGGTGCCCAACAAGCGTTTACTGCAACTCTTTCCAGCGTTGTCAGCAATGTGCTCAGCCTTATTCTCGTTGCCGGAACAATGATCACCCTCTCTTGGCAAATCACAGTCATATCTTTGGCTCTATTACCGCTCTTCCTCTTCCCAACGAAATGGGTAGGAAAAAAGATTCAAAGTTATACGAGGGAATCCTTCAATCTCAATGCCGATATGTCTTCCACGATGACTGAGAGATTCAATGTTTCAGGTGCCCTACTCGTAGCTCTCTATGGTGACTCACAAGTCGAACATCAGAATTTCGCTAAGAAGGCAAGACGAGTCGCTGATATGGGAATTTCGATGGCAATGCTCAATCGCATCTTCTTTCTCTCACTGACTTCCGTCGCCGCGATTGCGACCGCGGTGGCGTATGGAGTCGGAGGTCATCTTGCAATAACTGGCGGGATCACAGTGGGAACGCTTCTTGCTATTACTGCACTACTGGCCCGGTTATATGGACCCTTGACGGCGCTATCGAATGTTCGCGTGGACATCTTGAGCGCTCTCGTCTCCTTTGAACGAGTTTTTGAAGTTCTTGATTTAGAACCCATGGTCAAAGATAAAAATAGTGCCACTTCACTCACGGCTCATCGCCCTAAAATCAATTTTGACAACGTATTTTTTTCCTATCCAAAAGCCACGGATATCTCGTTAGCTTCGCTAGAAGCAGTGGCCAAGCCCGAAATTGTTGAAACCGGAACCATCCTAAAAGGCGTCTCCTTTGAAGTGGCTGCTGGAACTTTAACTGCGATTGTTGGCCCTTCTGGTGCCGGCAAGAGCACTATTTCCGGTTTGATTCCAAGACTCTATGACGTCACCTCAGGGACGATCGCGATAGACGGGATCGACATTCGGGACTTTTCGATCAAATCGCTCAGAGCACATATTGGTGTAGTTACTCAAGATTCCCACATGTTTCATGATTCGATTGCAGCGAATTTGCGATATGCCAAGTCAGATGCAACTGAAGAAGAAATGCAGCATGCATGTGAAGCAGCCCAAATATGGGAGTTTATTAAAGCCCTGCCGAATGGGTTCGATACTGTTGTAGGCGAACGTGGACATCGACTTTCTGGCGGCGAGAAGCAGAGATTAGCCATTGCGCGACTTCTATTAAAAGCTCCCAGCATCGTTATTTTGGATGAAGCAACCGCACATTTAGATTCCGAAAATGAAGCGCTGGTTCAAGAAGCGCTGAAGAGCGCTCTGGTCAATCGAACGAGCATTGTCATTGCTCACCGTCTTTCGACTATTCAATCTGCTGATCAGATATTGGTTCTGGAAAATGGTCTGATTGCAGAGCGAGGAACTCACGAGCAATTGGTTGCCGCAAAAGGGTTGTACTTTGATTTATACCAACGGCAATCTTTGGGTTTCGCGGAATAGCAAGACGCGCCCAACAACAATCAGTAATGCAAACGCCAACCATTGAATTGCATAGGCGAAGTGCGGTCCATTACTGAGTTCCGGCAAGGTAATTTGATTGATGGGCTCTGCTTTTGCATCACTTCCGGAGAGTAAATCTAAATAGAACGGGGCTGCGCTAATTCCCTGGACGCGGGAGAGGTCTGTTGCTGGACGGTGAGTACCAGGCAGGGCGAAGAGAGTTCCTTCGATTTGACGGCTAATGTCATCTGAGCGCACTCGAGCCAGAACGGTCACAACTTCAGTGCTCGGCGCCGAAACTTGCGGGGGAGTTTGGGCATTGGCACCAGCTTTGACCCACCCTCTATCTAGCCAGTAATTCGAATGGGAATTGGCGCGAAATAACGTGAGCACTTCAAATCCATATTGGCCTTGGTAGTAGCGATTGCGCAGCAGAAGTTGATGTGTGTTATCGAATTTTCCGATCATCGTCACGGTTCGCCATTGAATTTTGATCGGGTCCGCGGTGGCCAAATCAATTTCCGGGAGCGAAGGCAACGCTTGATTGACTTTGATAATCGAATTTTGATGTGATCTGGTACGGCCTTTGTTCCATTGCCACTGGCCAGCAACTAGACACAGGAGGATTAAAATCAGTGCAATTCCGGTTTGGGTCAATTCGCGAAAGGAGAAAAACCGTTTCACCGATCAAGAGCCTTCGATCGACTTCACTTCTTCCGTATACACAGAAGGATTTCCAGTGACATTCTCGCGACCTGCATTGGCAATGACAACCGCGATATAAGGAAGAGTCACTGCTCCAAAGAGCGCGACCCAGCGATAAGGGCTGGGTAAAACGATAGTTAATATAAAGCAGGCTGTGCGAATCATCATCGAAATGAAATATTTGCGTTGGCGCGAAACCTGTTCCTCAGACAGAGCGAGCCCAGCCGAAGTTATTCGATGTTCGGGTGCACCTCTCATGTGTGAACTCTATTGAATATGGAGAGGAACCGCCCTGTCAGAGTTTAAGTACGCATCAGTAACGGGTAAGTTCTTGCGCTATGACAGAGGCAAATCTAGAAAAACCCGAAGTTCGGCGCATACTCGTTACCGGAGGCAACCGAGGAATTGGATTGGCGATTGCCAGGGCATTCGTCGATGCCGGGGATCAGGTGATCGTTACCTATAGATCTGGAGGGGCACCCGATGGACTAATTGGAATTCAGATGGATGTCTCTGACTCGACAAGTGTGAACGCCGCTTTTGCCGAAATTGAATCCACGTTTGGCACAATTGACGTTCTGGTCGCAAATGCCGGAATTACTCGTGATGGACTTGTTATGCGGATGAGTGATGAAGACTTTGAAAGTGTTTTGGGTACTAATCTGACGGGTGCATTTCGAGTGGCTAGGGCCGTGACACGTTCTATGATGAAAAAGCGTTCCGGCCGGATTATCTTTGTAGGTTCAGTTGTTGGAATGTTGGGATCTGCTGGGCAGGTTAATTACGCCGCCACCAAATCAGGTTTGATCGGAATGGCTCGATCGTTTGCTCGCGAATTGGGCTCTCGGGGGATAACGGCGAACGTGGTGGCGCCCGGCTTTGTTGAGACCGATATGACGGCGGTGCTAGCCCCAGAACGGCGAAGTGAAATTATTGGCTCGGTTCCCCTTGCACGTTTTTGTACCCCAGAGGAAGTTGCTGGCGTGGTCACCTTCCTCGCTTCACCCGCAGCAAGTTACATTACGGGGGCAGTTATTCCAGTAGATGGTGGATTAGGGATGGGACATTGAAAATGGGCCTGCTTGAAGGAAAGAATATTCTTGTTACTGGCGTGCTCATTGAGTCCTCGATTGCCTTCCATATTGCCAGATTGGCACAGGAAGAGGGGGCTAATGTCGTTCTCACCTCGTTCGGTCGAGCATTTAGCCTGACGACTCGCATCTCGGCACGTCTACCGATACAGGTACCCGTTATCGAACTAGATGTCACTTCAGAGACGGATTTAGCAGCTCTCGCCGAGCGAGTGCGGAAACATTTGCCTCATCTCGATGGCGTAGTCCACTCCATTGGCTTCGCTCCGGAGTCAGCTCTTGGGGGCAATTTCCTCAACACCGAATGGGCTGATGTCGCCACGGCTGTCCATGTTTCGGCCTACTCACTCAAGGCGCTGACAATGGCCGCCAGACCTCTTTTCACGCAATCAACGGGCGCCAGCGTCGTCGGATTGACCTTTGATGCGACCGTTGCCTGGCCAAAATATGACTGGATGGGGGTAGCCAAGGCTGCTCTGGAATCGACATCGCGCTACCTGGCTCGAGATTTGGGCAAGGAGAACATCCGAACCAACCTCATCGCGGCAGGTCCAATTAAGACCATGGCCGCCAAATCAATCCCAGGTTTTGAAGAGTTTGAGCACATCTGGGACTCCAGAGCCCCCCTCGGCTGGGATGTCACTGATCCGGTCCCAACGGCCCAAGCTACGATCGCTCTTCTCTCACCGTGGTTTCCCAAGACCACAGGAGAGATCATTCATGTCGATGGCGGAGTTCACGCAATCGGCGGCTAAATCCTCGTTTTCCTAGTTTGCTTGAAGTCAGGTACTCTTACCCAACCAAGAGGAGCTTGCCGCTCCCACCTTTCTCGCTTCCGGCGAACAGGTTTTCGTTCGGTTCATGTAATTGAACCTTGAACATTTGCGGCTGCCTCCTTTTGCCCTGCATAAGAACTCTTATCGCAGGTGTTAAACAAGGAAGGGGCAGTTATCAGCACCGAGCCACGCATCAACGATCGCATCCGCACACCGGAAGTTCGTCTGATTGGTTTTACTGGAGAACAAATAGGCGTTGTCGACATCGATACCGCGCTTCGCATTGCCGAAGAGGTAGGTCTTGACCTCGTTGAAATTGCACCTGACGCGAAACCGCCAGTATGCAAGGTAATGGATTTCGGAAAGTACAAGTACGAGATCGCCCAGAAAGCTAGAGAAGCCAGACAGAACCAGACCCATATTGTGGTCAAGGAAATGCGTTTGGGACTCAAGATTGAGCCTCATGATTATGAGACGAAGAAATCTCATATCGAGCGCTTTCTCAAAGGCGGCGACAAGGTCAAGGTAACCGTTCAATTCCGAGGTCGTGAACAAGCTCGTCCAGAGATGGGCTATCGCTTGTTGCAGAAGTTAGCTGAGGAACTTGCCGAGTTCGCATTCGTCGAGTTTGCACCTAAAAAAGAGGGACGAAATATGACCATGGTCTTTGCACCTCTGGTTAAAAAGAGTCACTCCATTGCAGGCCAGCGCGCCAAGAAAAGCGCCGAGGCTACTGGTGCATCTGAGAAGGCATCTGCTGTACCGGTGGAAGCTGCAGTTCAAGAATAGTTTTTACACGTAATCAAAGTTAGGGAGCATAAAAATGCCAAAGATGAAGACACACAGTGGTGCTAAAAAGACATTCCGTCTTACTGGCACTGGCAAAGTCATGCACGAGCGCGCTGGAAAGCGCCACCTCTTGGAGCACAAGTCTTCTCGAGTAACTCGTCGCTTGAGCAAAGATGGCGTTGCCAAGGCACCTTCATCATTCACCGCAAAACGTATGCTCGGTTTGAAATAAGGATAGGGGAGGAATAGACCATGGCAAGAGTAAAACGTGGCGTACATGCCGCCAAGAAGCGTCGCACAACTTTAGAGCGAGCATCTGGCTATCGCGGACAACGTTCCCGCCTCTTTTCCAAAGCTAAAGAACAAGTTACCCACTCACTTGTTTATGCTTTCAATGATCGAAAAGATCGAAAAGGCGATTTCCGTCAACTGTGGATTCAGCGCATTAACGCTGGTGCCCGGGCAAATGGACTTACCTACAATCGATTTATCCAAGGCCTCAAAGGCGCTGGAATCGAAGTAGATCGTCGCGTTCTTTCAGAACTCGCAACCAACGATCCAGCAGCATTTGCAGCCCTTGTTGAGATTGCGCGCCAGCATCTCGTCAATGCTTAATTTTTTGTGCCCAACTTCGGCATGACAAATTCTCAAATTACGAGCCTTCATTCGCCTCATATAGAGGCAGTGAAGGCTCTTTTGGGTAGTAGAGGGAAGAAGTACCGCCAAGCGAGTAAGACCTTCGTGGCTGATGGATTGCAATCGGTTCGCGAGGCATTGGATCCTAAATTTGTTCAAGCGCCAAAGATGGAAAAGTTATATGTAACCGAATCTGGTTTGGCAAAATTGACCGCTGAAGTTGCTCCTTCAATTCTGGAAAAGGTTGAGATATTTTCCGTGACCGATGCGGTGATGAATGCGATGGCGGAGACAGAGAACCCTCAAGGAATCTTGGCGCTCTGCTCGTACACCGAATTCACTTTGTATAAGTTGGCCCAGCTACAGCCAAAGCGACTCGCCTATTTCTGGGAAATTCAAGATCCTGGCAAT
>CAIMZW010000137.1 GCA_903846075.1 uncultured Actinomycetes bacterium | reverse complement strand
GTAGCGGAGGCCGGATTTGAACCGGCGACACAGCGATTATGAGCCGCTTGCTCTACCAAGCTGAGCTACCCCGCCGAGCCCCCCAACGGAATCGAACCGTTGACCTTTTCCTTACCATGGAAACGCTCTACCGACTGAGCTAGGGGGGCATTTATCGAAGGCTGAGCGTACAACCTGCCCCCGAGTGTTGCGAAATCAGCCCTTTTTCACCGAGAGGGATCGAGGACGATTTTGCCCGTCGTTTTGCGATCCAACATATCCTGATGAGCCTGACCCGCCTGCGAAAGTGGGTATGTTGCCCCAATAATGGGCTTGAGCTCCCCCGCGGCAATCATGGCGAAGAGTTCGAGGATGACATCATGCATGAGGGCTTTCGATCCAAAGCAGTGCGAGAGCCAGAAGCCCGAGACCGTTTTGCTGCCATGCATCAGTTCGCCACCGGTGATGGGACGTGGCGCTACACGTGAAGCCATGCCATAAACCACGAGGCGACCGAATGGTGCCAAGGCAGCCAAGGAATCCTCAAATGTCTTTCCGCCGACCATTTCCAAGACAAGATCAACGTTTTTCCCATCGTTAGCTTTGATGAGTTCCGATGCCAGATCAGCGGCTCGGGCATCAACAACAACGTCGGCCCCTAATGAGAGGGCGAGCTCCTCTTTTCCAGCCGAGACCACGGCAATCACGAATGCGCCCCACCGCTTTGCTAATTGGATAGCAATCGAACCAACGCCGCCAGCGCCAGCATGAACAACTACCGTCTCGCCTGCCTTGAGGTGACCTACCGTTTTGAGGATGTGATAAGCCGTACTTCCTTGAACCATCATCGCAAGAGCAGCACCATCAGAGACGCCGTCAGGGATGGGCATTAAAGAATTAGTTGCAGCAATTGCAAGTTGGGCGTAGCCCCCATTAACGGGGGCAAGGACTCGAACACCTTCAGGAGTTCGTCCAACAACCTCCAGACCAGGAACCATAGGTACCTGTTGGGGTGAAAGGTATGAGTTTTCAGTCTGATGAGTATCGGCATAGTTGATACCAACGGCGTCGACCGTAATCAGAGTTTGGCCAACCGAGGCAACGGGATCCGGAAGTTCTACTAATTGCATAACTTCCGGTCCGCCAAATTGCTGAATTTGAATTGCTTTCATGGCCTAAGGCTAGTCCAAAGTGAGTGATTAACCCTTTGTAGAACCGAGAGTCAGACCAGCAACGAAGTGCTTGCGCATGGAGAAGAAGACGAAGAGGGTTGGCAGGAAGGCAAGTACGGCGCCGGCTGCAAGCAAGTTGTAGTCGGTGTTGTAGAGGCCTTGCAAATTGCTCAGCGCCGCGGTGATAGGCCGCTTCGCCCCGCTCTTAAGAAGAACAACCGACCAGAAGAAGTCGTTGTAAATCCAAGTTGTCATCAATACGCCAAGGGATGCCAAAGCAGGACGCAACAGCGGGAAGATGATCTTCCAGTAGTGCTGCCAAACATTTGCACCATCTACGAGAGCGGATTCGGAAATCTCTTTCGGAATTGTGCGCAGGAAGTTGGTCAATACGAAGGTCGCAAAACCTAACTGCACTGCCACATGAACCAAGACCAAGCCCAATTGAGTGTCGTACAAAACCCCATTTTCATTGAGGAAATGCGGGACCGGAATCTTTAAGTAAAGGCGGAAGAGTGGAATAAAGAGCAATTGTGGTGGCAGCAAGTTTCCTGCGGTGAAGACCATCAATAACGCAACATTCCAACGTGATTCATAACGGCTGAGAACGAATGCGATCATGGAAGCTAAGAAGAGAGTTAAGAAGACTGCGGGAACTGCAACCTCAACTGAGTTCAGGAAGAAGGACCACATATGTGACTGCACCAAGGCGTTGATGTAATTGCTGAAGGTCAAGTGCTGTGGCCAAGAGGCAGCACCGTATTTCAAAACATCACCGTAAGGGCGGAAAGATTCCAAGATCGTAAAGATGATCGGGAAAACCCAGACAATGGAGAAAACGATCAAAAGACCAATCGTTACTCGTAATCCAACTTTAGAAGTTTTACCGGTAACCATTAATCTTCCCTACTAAAGTTTTGATAGAGATAAACGATGATCGGTCCTATACAAAGTATGAAGAGCAAGGTGGCGTAAGCCGCACCCCATCCAATACGCATCGACGACCCGAGAATATTGTCATAGACCAATACGCCTAATAACTGCAGACCATTTGTACCTCGGTTAATAATGTAAACCAGGTCGAAGGCGCGAAGCGATTCAATAATCGTGACCACAATAATGATGACGTTTACAGGGCGAAGTGAGGGAACAACAACTTTACGGAAGGTGGACCATTCTGTTGCCCCATCAATTGCGGCAGCTTCACGCAATGAAGGATCAACGGACTTCATACCTGCTAAATAGAGCAACATGATGTAACCGATGTGGCGCCAAGAAGCGATAAAGAGAACTACCCAAATATTCTTATTGGGATCGCCCCAGAAGTCGATGGCGCTGTCATTGGTGTTATTACCGAGAAGAGAGTTAATCAAGCCATCAGAATTAAAGATGTAATCCCAAATAATTCCGGTTACTGCCAACGAAATAACAAGTGGCATATAGAAGGAAGTTTGATAGAACTTCGTTCCTTTGAGGTTCTTGTCGATGTAATAAGCGAGCAAAATACCGAGCGGAGTGGCAATGAGGGCGAAGACCGCTAACCAATAAAGGTTATTGCGAATCGCAGGACCAAAGTCCGCATCAAGTTGAATGATCTGTCGGTAGTTGGTGAAACCTACCCATTTGATGTTCTTGAGTCCGCCGATGCCATCCCAAAAAGTAAATGAGAGCAAGACGGTACAGATTGCAGGAATCCACACCATGAAGATGTGGATGAGTGTCGGTACACCGACAAAAGTGGCGATGGTTGCCCGATCGCCACCAGAAAAATTGTGGTTACGTCGGCGGGCCTTTCGGCCCGCCTTCGCAATCTTTACTTCTTTTCTTGTTGCAACATCATTTGACAATGGATTTTTCTCCTATTTAACAGCTATTTAGGCAGGTGGAAGAGCATCCCATTGAGCTTGAAGATTCTTTGCAATTGCAACAGAGTCGCCACCGGTCAAGAACTTCTGGATTGCTGCGGAAACGATTGGATAAGCGAAGTCTGGACGAGTATCGCGATCCAAGAACTGAGCAACATGCTTGGTTGCGTTGACCAATTTAACCTGTGATTGGATAAATGGATCTGAAGAAACCTTGGCATGCTTGTTAGCAAACAATCCTGGTGCAATTGCAGTGATGGTATCGCTGAACTTTGTTGAAGCGATGAACTCCATCAGTGCTTCTGCTGCAGGCAAGTTCTTTGCTGCGGCATTGGACATCAAAACGCCGTCGATAGGAGCATCGATGGAGTCAGTGCCGTAAGCAGGATTGATTGATGGGAATGGAATCAAAGCAAGGTCGTTGTAATCAGCCTTGTTTGTGTAGAGACCACTGGTGAAGGAACCCATCATGATCATTGCGGCCTTCTTCTGAAGGACCATGGTTCCTGCAGTTTGGTCGGTCTCATTGAGTGGGCTCTTGTTCTGGAATGGAATCAAGGTCTTCCAGTTTGCGAAAGTCTTCTGAACGCGTGGGTCAGTCCACTTTGCGCGACCGGCCATGAGGTCGACGTGGAATTGGTAGCCGTTGGTACGCATGTTGATGATGTCAAAGGTACCCATTGCTTCCCAGCCACCCTTGTCAGCCATCGCCATTGGGATGTAACCCTTTGACTTGAAGACCTTACAAGCAGCAACGAGATCAGCGAATGTCTTGATGGACTGTGGATTAACTCCAGCAGCCTTCCAAACAGACTTGCGATAGTGCAGTGCCCATGGATACCAGTCAGTTGGAACCAAGTATTGCTTTCCATCGAGACCGGTTGAAGCGGCCTTAAAACCTGGTGCGAAATCTGCATTGATCTTTGCCCAAACGGCGGTTGCTGGAGTCAGCAAGCCCTTCTTGGCAAAGAACTGCATGCGATATCCAGCGAACCAGTCGAAGACATCATCGGGGGTGCCTTGAAGGTAGGTGTTAATTTGATTTTGGAAGGTGTTGTGATCCACAACGTTCAGCTTCACATCAATTCCAGCGGCCGCAGCGGCAGCAACCCAGGCTGCATCTTCCTTTGGTCCAGGGGGATTACTGTTGTTTGAGCCGAAGCTGGCGGTGACGTTTGCTGCGTTAGCTGCAGTTGAACCAGCGGTTGCGCCTAGAAGGCCACCTGCGGCAACTACTGCGGCACCTGCGGCAGCACCCTTTAGGACGGAGCGGCGGGAAACGCCCTCCTCATTGATCATGTCTGACATGTTTACCCATTTCTCTTCATTAGAAGACAAAATCCTCGAACGGGATCCAAGGAAGTACCTAAAGTAGTTCAGACACGTGTGACTTACTACCTTCTTTTGATAACGAAATCATCACAATGCAACCCATCTTGGAAGGTCTACACTAGGAGCGAGATGAAGCGGTTCAGATTTAGTAAGCGTTCGATTTGGCTAAATGCGATCGTGCTGGCTCTCGTCATCGCAATCGGGCTTTTCTATCAACGGAATTCCGAAAATATCGAACCGAAATTGGCTCCTCTCGCCGTTCACTCGGACATTCCGGCAACCTCTCTCTTGAATTACAAGAGCTCCTTATTGGCTGGTCCGCCGGCAGATTCCTCTGTTTATCAGAATTCAACGTGCCACCCACTTGCCCAAGATTGGGTGGCGAAGGAGAACTCACTCACAGGCGTGACAATGACGACATCAGAGTGGTCTCGCATCGATGTGGCGGCTCCTACGGGAAGCGTTCTCTGGCTCGATAAGACTTCCGTTTCCTGCGGTGAGACGGTAAAGGTTCATGCCTCCTTATATGAAGCAAGAAACTATAACTTTGATAAGGGGCCAAGGCAGATCCTCGCCCTTCGCATCGGTTGGTATGGCGGAACTGGCGCCAGATCCGTCTGGAACTCAGGCAAAGTCAAACTCAAATCTCAGCGAATTCCTTTTGCAACAACTGCAGTCCGAATGATTGAAACGAATTGGCCGGTCACCACCGAATTTACTGTTGGCGCTGACTGGACTCCTGGCTTTTATTTGCTGACCACGATCTCGCCTCACGGAAAGATCGAAGGGATCGCCCCCCTCATTGTTCGAGCACCATTAGGAACGTCGAAGTTGCTCCTTGTTAATTCAACACTGACCTGGAATGCCTATAACTTCTTCGGTGGACGTTCGATGTATTTCGGACCCGGATCTACTTCAGCAAAGGCGATGGCCGAACGAAGTCGTATCGCTTCCATGGATCGACCAATCGTTGGTTCTGGCGCTGTTCATATCCAACGTGACGCAATTTCTTTCATTCAATTCCTGGAAAAAGAAGGTCTCTCGGTCGATCAGATTGCCGATACAGACCTTGACCAGTGGCCATCAATCGCCCGTCATTACTCCGCGATAGTTTTCAGTGGCCATGCTGAATATTTTACTCGCCGCGAATTCGATACCGTGTTGGCAGCTCGCAATGAGGGAATCAACTTGGCTTTTTTTGGCGCAAATACGGCTTACTGGCAGATGAGACTCGAGCCATCACCCGTCGGACCTGATCGTCACCTCGTCATGTATCGCGTGGCAACCGAAGATCCCATCACAACCCCAAGCGCCGTTACCGTTCAATTCAATGACCCTCGAGTCCATACACCCAGCGTGCTTTTCACTGGCGGCTATACGGATGGAGTTCATGCCTACGGAAATCTTCTCCCGGTAAAGATCCCCACGTGGCTTCATATTCCTGCTACCACTGAATTAAGAGGTTGGGCATCAGATTCGGAGATTGAAGGGGCATACAAGAGCAAGGCGACTCCGCCAGGTATTCATGTCATCTTCTCTGGGAAATTCCAATTGCGATCCCCTTCAAAGGTAAAAGATCGAATCCCAATTGCCCATACAGTCTGGTTCACGACTCCATCTGGTTCTGCCGTTTTCAATGCCGGAGTAACTCTATGGCCGTGTGAACTTCTTCCATCATGTCAAATATCTACGATGGATAAAACTTCTCGCGCTTCCCTCCAGAGCATTACTAAGCAAGTATTAACGCTGTGGCAGACCAAGGCAGTTGGCAAACTTCTCAAATGATTCCTGAAGGCAGTTGCGGATGAGCAGGCCAAGTGACTACCACTTGCCCGAATTGCCTCATTGGCATCGCCCTCATCATGGCGAACCTAGATGGCCCGTTACTTTCGTAACGGTCATAGTCATTACCCTTCAATTCCTGTTGCCGAAACACCTCTCCCTTAAATCCCAGCCATACATCTCCATCGTAGAAGCAGTGATTGCATTTGCACTCTTCGCTATAAACCCGGGCCGAATAAAGGCGCATCGTTCTCAGCGATGGATATTGGGAATTGCACTCACTGCAGTAATGACTATCTCCAATATTGCATCTGCTGTTCGACTCATTCAGGCGTTGATCGATGGGACCGTTAAAAACGCAAATAGTCTCCTGGCTTTTGGTGGTTCCATCTGGTTGACCAACATTGTGGTCTTTAGTCTCTGGTATTGGGAATTCGATCGGGGTGGCCCAGGAGCCAGAGCGCAAGCTCTCGATCCTTATCCTGACTTTCTCTTTCCGCAGATGACTTCGCGTGAATATGCGGCGGAGAATTGGAACCCTACCTACTTTGATTACCTTTATATTTCCTTTACCAATGCCAGCGCATTTAGCCCTACCGATGTCATGCCTCTAACCAGATGGGCGAAGATGTTGATGATGGTTCAATCCGCGACGTCACTCATTACCGTCGGCCTTGTTATTGCTAGAGCTGTAAATATTCTCAAATAGTTAAAAGTACTTACGAAGTTTCGCTGGCACTCGCCGTTTGATTCTTGAATTCAATCGCTTGGTTTGTTCGATTGGCGACACTTTAAGTACTCGATTTCCGGCTGGTTCATCCGGCGTATCGACCTCCTTAAGGGCAGGTGAACTCTCATCCAGCGAATCAGCGATGCGCTCAAGATTGGTGACGAGAGAAATATTTCGAACTAATTGCTCGTGGTCAGAATCATCTGCACCGTCGATAAGTGATTCCGCGAGATTTGCTCCGGCTTGGCGAACTTCATCACTAAGAAAATCTTCACTCACGATATTTACATCTTCTTGCATCTGTTCGACTTTGGCACTGATTGCATAACTTGCAGTGGAAAGCGCCTGCGCGATTTGTCGTTGCGCGCCATCCGTGATTACGCCATCGACCGCGGTGTCGAAAAGAGTTCGAGCGATAGTTCGAACCTGAACCACGGTGTGCTCCACCGCAACACCACGGGTGTACAACTCTTCGGCAACATCTTGCTCTGCCGTCGGAAACCATTTGGCAAATCCTCGAGCTTCTAAGGCTTGAGCTCGAATGCTGGGAATCTCCTCCACTAACAATCGGCCACGTGCCAACCATGATCCGGCATCTTCTTGATTAAATCCTGCGGCAACACCTTCTGACATTTCGCCAAGTAACTGTGCGGCTTTGGTTCCTAGGGATGCAATCTGATCCAGAGCGCGATCGGCTGGGGTATTTGGATGCGAGAAATAGGAGAAGACCATGGCGACTCCTGCGCCAATGAGCGTGGAGAGCAAGCGATGCCACGCAGTGCTCTCACTTAAGCCAGGACCAATGACAATAAGTGCCGTGACTGGAACATTAACTGAAGCAACTTCACCGAGATGCAGACCTCGAGCCACCACCGAACAAAGAATGACAGTGGCGCCTACCGCAATAAAACCAAAATGAAATAACCAAATGCTCAGTAGTGCAACTCCGGCGCCAATAGCAGTTCCAACAATTTGCCCAAATCCTTCACGGACAGATTTATGTAGCGAGATTCGAACGCTAAGCGAACAAACGATGGCGGCAACCAAGCCACCTTTCTTTTGAACTAGGTCGCCAATTTCCCATGCTGTCGCCGCAGCAACAGCAGCCACAATAATTTGGCGAACCCAAATTTTTCTATCAGTAAATAACTTCACCGTTCGCTGGAAAGTTCGGCGCGTGGCGGAGCTCATAAAAATCAGCCTGTTAGCAAGATTCCGATGTAGGTCGCCGCAATTGCCATCAAGCCACTAATGGATCCCCAGAAAGCAATCCGTTTGGTGTCATGTGATTTGGTGTGCATGAAAGCAGCGACACCAGAAAAGAGCACTACCGTCATTTTTACGCCGAGAACCATGTGGTAATTGTTAGTAGCAGTCTTGGGAACTTGTGCCATGTTCCACGCTCCAGTCACAACAAGGAGTGCAAAGGCGGGCCAAGCAATCTTGTTGAAGGCGCGGGCAACTATTCCTGGCAATGCCGGATCTTTAGCTTTAAGTACTGGGACCAAGGCAGCAAGGGTAAATTGCCCTCCGACCCAGATCAAAGCGCCTACAACGTGAAGAAATAACCGAAGACTGTCTACTGGGTGAGCAAGCATGGTCGAAGGGTACTCCGCGGATACATCACTTTCACCTCAAAACAACATCGTTTTAACATAACTAAATAGCGAGAAAAAATTCATGGTCGAGTGTCAATAACGATAAAAAAGAGGAAGTAGGCTAGAAACCTCACATATTTGATACAAACCTGAAACGAAGTGCGAGGCAAGCGATTGAGTGAAGGAAATCTTTCCGTCTTAATTGTCGATGACAATCAAGATATTCGCGATCTGCTCACGCACATTCTCGAGCCCCGTGGATTTGCAATCGCAACTGCCGCCGAAGGCTATTCGGCACTTGATCAGATTGAGAAAAAAATTCCCGACCTTCTTCTCCTCGATGTGATGATGCCAGGACTTTCAGGATACGAAGTAGTGACTAGGTTGCGGGCAAGTTCCAATCCAAAGATCGCTCATCTGCCCATCTTGCTCATCACTGCAAAGTCACAGCTCGCCGATCTCGATACTGGCCTTGCAAGTGGGGCTACTTCTTATTTGATTAAACCTTTTCGACCTGCAGCATTAGTAGAGAAAATTGAATCGATAATGTCTGAAACGCTCACTTCTCCCGCGGAGGTTATTCGTGAAAATTAATCGACGTGTCTTACCGATTGCGTTGGGGTTAATCGGACTCTTACTACTTTCCGGATGCGGGTCAACGACCAAACCTTCTGCATCCCCTACTCCCGCTACCGCCTCGCCAACCCCTACAAATCCATATGGCGCGGCACCCATTGATCCACCTGGACCGAACGAACCAATTCTTACCCTCTCTAAAGGTTCCAAGAAAATTAGTTTGACTTTGGCAAAGTTGAAAGCATTGGGAACCAAGAACTACACGATCTTTGAACCATTTCAAAAATCTCGTCAAACGTTTACCGCAGTAACACTCCAGCAACTCTTTGACCTTGTCGGAATTTCAGAAACCGATTCCGTCCTCACCTACGCTCTTAATGATTACAAGTATGTTGATACGGCAAAAAACTTTATCAAGTCGAATGGTCTATTGGCCCTTGCGCGTGAAGGGCAAGATATTCCCTATGATCAAGGTGGGCCGATCCGAATCATTTTCCCTGACAATACTTCCCTGGCAACCAATTTAAACGCCTGGAACTGGTCTATAAGTTCGATCTCCGTAAAGTAAAACACAATGGCCAAACGATCTTCGACTCTCAGCCTGGATGAGCAATATCAGCCGAGCAGTGGACAGATTGCGCTCTCCATTTTGGCTATCTTTGTCCTTGCCCTCCTGACAATATCTACCTTTCAAAATAGCCGCACCGCTTTCCGCGAAGCAGGTGTTCTTCGCGAGGCCGAATCCCCTGCCGCTTCGCTCATTTTTTCGCAGCGCGAATCGTTGGTCTACGCAACCCGCTTAGGTGAATGGGTGGGAGGAACAATTTCCCGCAGAGAGGTACAGATTGCCCGCGCTCTTTTGGCACAACGGTTAAGCGTCATTGACTACACCGGAACTACGGTTGGCTCGAGGGCTACTCCACAATATCTGACGAATTTGCGCAAACTTGATGCCATCGTGGATCGCTCACCGTCCGGAGTTTTAAACGAAAGTAACCAGCACCGCATATTTAAAGAAGTAAGCCAAATTCTTGATGACTTCATATCGGCTGCACGCGATTTTGTTCTCCAATATCAACAAGCCATTGATATCCAACTTCAACAATATGCAAAATCACGGGCATCAGCTGCGCAACGAAATCTATTTCTTCTTTATGCTCTCATCCTTTTGCTGGGCAGCTTAGTTTTTTGGGTTGGAATTTCGTTAACCAAAAGGTATCGAGTCGCTCGACTCAAGATTGAAAATGAATCTGCTGAACTCGAATCAGCCCAAATGGAGTTAGAAATTCTTCGCGAAACATTGGAAGAGAAGCGAATTGCGGATATTGCCGATCTGAACAGCCGAGAGACTCTGCGAAGCGTCATCAGAGAAATATCCGTCTCGATTCGAGAATTTTCCAACTTAAACGAAATGTCAGAATACTTTTGCGAACGAATCGGGGAAGTTTTTGCCGCGGATTACGTTTCCGTGGCTACTTATTCAGATGAACGTGTTTCCAGAATTCGAAGCCACTGGGCCAGTAGAAATCAAATTGCAGAGTTGCCTGCTCCAGGCTTAAAGGCTGAAGTGCTTGCGGACACCGTCAACAACCTGTGGACCAGCAGTTCAATTCTTTACCGATCAGACTCTGAAGCTCTTTCTATGACTGAAGATTTTGATGACGACACCAAGGACCTGGTAAATGATTATTTCAGAAAGAATAATTTCAGTGAAATGGTTCTCATTCCCATCGGTGAAGGTTCAAAAGCATTTGGCTTCGTTTTTATTACTTCTTCAAATCAATTTCCGCAATGGGATGAATACGCCAGACAATCAATGCAATTTGTGGCCACTCACTTGGCATACAGCATCGTTGAGAGCGAGCTGATTGCGACTCAAAGAGTCGTTGAAGAGCTAGAAAGACTCAATGATGCCAAGAATGATTTTATTTCCACCGTCAACCACGAACTTCGAACTCCTCTCACGGCGATCATTGGTTATATAGATTTGCTTAAGGACCTGCCACCTTCAGCAGTCAGTACCCAGGCACGAAAATTCCTCGACACATTGGACCGCAACGCCGTGGCACTTTTGGATCTGGTTGAGAGCATGCTCTCGCTTTCCAGACTTGACTCTTCGGAACGCATTCTCAAAACGAGCAGGGTCGATTTGCGTAAAATCATCGATAACACTGTTTTTGTTCTTGAACCCACTATGAATATCCGTGGGATCAAAGCTTTAATCCAAGATACAACTCAAGGCGGTGAGATCATTGTGCTGGGTGACTCCGGCCAACTCTCTCAAGTTTTTATTAATTTACTTTCAAATGCGGTGAAATTTAGTCCTGCCAATTCTGAAGTCAGGATTGACATAAAAGTTCATTTCGACGACGCCGGTCAGGAATTCATTGAGATTTGTGTTGTAGATAAAGGGATCGGTATTCCAGAAGCTGATCTCGACAAACTTTTCACTCGCTTCTTTCGCGCTCAGAACGCCGTTGAGGGACAATTGCCGGGTACCGGTTTGGGCTTGGCAATCGTTGACCGAATCGTTCGTTTGCATGGTGGCAAAGTTTTTGTTGAATCACGTCTAGGGAAAGGAACCAAAATGTCTGTTCAGTTACCTCATTCTCAGAGCAAGATTGACGCATTTGTTGCCGAACGGCGTGAAGGGGTACTTCAGCGAGCAATTGATGGCTTTGAAAAAGCACCTCTTGACTCCCTTTCCGCCGTCGCCCACGAAATGGCAGGTGCCATTGGCTTGTATTCATTTGAGGTGGAGGGTGAGAAGTTGCGAGATTTCTCCCATTGGCTGAAAAGAAATTCAGGGGCCACAGAGGCAGAAATTGAGGCTCTCCGAGAGAATATCCTGATTGAATTGCGCACGACTCTTGATAAAGTCCATACTGAAGGAGCCAAATAATGCAAAATGCCATGATCCTCGTAGTTGACGATAACGAAGACGTCCGATCGTTTGTTCGAGTAAGCCTCGAGCAAGAAGGTTTTCAAGTCACCGAGGCAGTCGATGGCAGTGCAGCTTTGGCAATGTTCGATGAGGTTAAACCAGCAGTCGTCATTCTCGACTTAACGATGGGTCAGCCGGATGGTTTTGAAGTCTGCCGTGAAATCCGAAAGATCTCCAATGTTCCCATCATCATGTTGACCGTTCGCAGTGAAGAACTTGATGAGGCGATGTGCCTTGCTGCCGGTGCCGATGACTACATCACCAAGCCTGTTTCGGCGAGAATTTTGGCACTCCGAGTTACCACTCAACTACGCCATATCAATCCTGCTGTTCGTGAGAGCCGCGAGCGCCTTTCCTTCGGTCCGATGGAGTTAAATCTTGAATCTCGTGAATTGGTCATTGGAGAGGCAGTTGTCTCCTTGACTCGCACCGAATTTGATTTCTTGCGCCTGCTGATGGAGCAACCAAAGCGGGTCTTTACGCGAGACCAAATCATTGAAGCAATTGGCGGTTCACAATATTTCGGCAGCGATCACCTCTTGGATACTCACGCATCGCGTTTGCGTATCAAGATCCGAACTGCAGGGGGACCAAATGTCATCTCTGCCGTGCGCAGTGTTGGTTATCGCCTCTCAGCCACGGCTTCGTAAGCCCATCTTCTGGCAGTGACCAGTTAGACTCTTTTTCCATGTCCCACTATGTGATCCTTGCGCTGATCATTTTTGGTTTTAACCTTCTTCCAGCCTTTGCTCCACCAACTTGGGTGGTGCTGGTGGTCTACCGATTGAACTCCCACTTAATGACCCTGCCGATGGTCATTATTGGGGCAGTGATGGCGACCTTAGGAAGGTATTGCTTGGCTCTGATAACGGTGAGAATGAAGAGTTACATTCCGGCAAAACAATTAGAAAATTTAGCTAGTACCGGTGTTGTTCTCGAGAAATATAAAAAGAGCGCAACAATATTCGAGTTTGCTTTCTTCGCGGTATCGCCCTTCCCTTCTGCGCAAATGTTTGAAGCGGCTGGGCTTATTGGGCTAAACCTTCGTCGCCTAACAATCGCGTTTTTCTTTGGACGGCTCATCAGCTATTCCATATATGTCACCGGAGCTGGGAAGTTTGCCAACACTAAGTTGAACAATCTGGTCAAAGACACACTCTTCTCGCCGTACGGATTAATCCTTCAAATCGCCTGCATTGCTGGAGTTATCAGTCTGACTCGAATCGACTGGCGCCGAATGGTCAAGAAATAAGTGATCAGAGAATAAATGCCTAAGAAAGCAAAAGCCTGGCGCTGTGTTGCCTGCAAATCCTCCATTGCCGAAGATGCCTACTATTGCAAGAAATGTGGCGCACTAGTTTCGGCAGATCTAGCCCCAGATGCCCGCGAAAAAGATACCTCCTTCGGAACCAAGCTTCGCCAATTTTGGATGATTAAGCCGTTTCAGAAATTGGGTTGGTCAGCCGTTGCTTTGGCAATGATCGTTGCGGGAGGAAGTTATTTACTGACCTTGCACAAAGCTATTGCGGATAACAACTCAAGTCCGATCTTTCACATGATTGTCGATTCACCTGACAAACCCTTTACTTGCACAAGAGAATATTGCCAAGTAACGGTTCGGATTATAAATAAGACCGGAACTCCTCAAAAGTTAGTGGGGATTCCCTATATGGAATTTGATTCACATTTGTCACTAGGGCCCGGAGACCTTCTCAATGCGACTTTTGCTGACAACTTCTGCAGTCAAAAATTGGATTTAACTTTGCAACCCCATCAGTCAAAACTCTATATTGGAATCTGCTCCCAAAACCTGCCGAAAACTGGCAAAGTGACCTCGATCCAAATCTTGGATGCCAATAAGCACCTTGTTGTTTCGGCACCACTGGATGTTGCGACTCCGCACCTTTAGGAAGACCGCTTCAAATAACTGGATCTGCGATTCAATTGAATCAATCACGGCAATAGGCGTACGTTGAGGACATGGAATCCATCTTGGTTGGCTCGCCATTTACCGGCCACACTCATGCAGAAGATGAAATTTCATCGCAACCATCAATGTGGAACTTGGTGGCGGACTTTGCTCCCTCAGTGTTGGAGCTCCTCCCGTCAAAAGGGGAAAAGGTAGCCGTCGTTGGTTGCGGTAGTTCGTGGTTTATGTCGCAATGCTTTGGTTGGCTACGTGAAGAGGCAGGCTTTGGCGAGACCGACGTTTATGTCGGATCTGAAATGAATTTCGCGCGCCACTACGATCGGGTATTGGCTATCTCCCGTTCGGGAACAACTTCAGAAGTTGTTCGGGTTCTCAACCAAGTAGATGCTCCGTCAGTAGTACTAACCGCCGTACCTGGCTCACCAGTAACCCAAGCGGCTACCAAATCGATCGTCATGGATTTCGCTGATGAGGTTTCGGTGCTTCAAACTCGATGGGTCACAGCAGCCCTAGGTCTACTTCGCATTCAACTTGGGTTGGATTTGCGTGCCTTGGTCCCTCAAGCAGAAGAAGCTCTAGCAAGCGATTTAGGTGACTTGGTCTCTCTGGAACAGATTGCCTTCTTGGGTAGAGGGTGGACTATTGGACTGGCCCACGAAGCAGCGCTGAAAACTCGCGAGTCGTCCCAATTTTGGGCAGAGGCTTATCCCGCTATGGATTATCGACATGGCCCAATATCCATTGCGCAGCCAGGAAGGGGGGTCTGGGCCTTCGGAGCCATTGATGATGATCTTCGAAAGGACATTCTTCACACAGGCGCTCTTCTTGAAACCAGCACCTTAGATCCCATGGCGCACTTAATTCGAGCCCAACGAACGGCGATTGCCATCGCTAAGAGTCGTGGACTCGACCCGGATAATCCTCGAAACCTCTCTCGCTCTATCGTTCTTGATTAACATGCCATCCACCGAATTAGTTATCGGAATAGACGTTGGCGGCACGGAAATAAAAGCTGGCGTTATGCGTGGCGCTGAAGTCATCTATACCGAACGCTTTCCAACAGGTCGCGAAAATGGCGCTGACCATGCAGTCAATCAGGTTCTTTTGGCTGCCTCTTCATTGCACCAAACATTTCCCGAAGCAGCCGCAATTGGAGTAGTTGTTCCTGGAGTGGTCGATGCAGTAAACGGCATTGCGATTTACTCCGAAAATATTTACTTTGATCATGTTCCATTCAAACAATTGGTTCATGATTTGACGGGCAAACCCGTTGCTTTCGGGCATGATGTCCGGGCGGGTGGCGTAGCAGAAACTATGTATGGTGCAGGTAAGGGTTACAAGAACTCGTTTTTCATGATGATCGGTACCGGCATTGCCGGCGCAGTCATTATCGAAGGTGTTCTTCTCGATAGCCCCTATGGCGGCGAAGTAGGTCACATGGATGTAGCGTCCGGATTGCCTTGCGCTTGTGGGTTAACCGGTTGTTTGGAATCCATTTCGACCGGTCCATCAATTGCGCGTGAATATAACAAACGTGCCGATGCAAATTTTCTCGGGGGTCGCGAAGTCCTAGAGGCGAGCCTCTCGGGAGATTTAGTTGCTACCGAGGTTTGGAATTCAGCAGTTAAAGCAATAGGGCAAGTCTTGACCGCAACCGTTAATTTACTGGCCCCAGAAATCATTATTTTAGGTGGGGGCTTATCAAAGGCAGGATCACATCTCGTCGATCCGATTGATCAATACATTGATTCTCATCTGACTTTCCAACCCAGACCCAAAATAGTTCTGGCTAAATTAGGAGATTCGTCGGGAATGATTGGTGCAGGAATTTTTGCGCTGCGAGCACTCGGATGATTATCAACGCTGCTAAAGCAGTAATCGATGGAAAATTGATTAGCAATGTCGCAATCCATGTTAATCAGGGCTTCATAACCAAGATTGATTCGTTAGTAGACAACCCAGACGTCAATATCTCTGGAACTCTGATACCTGGGTTTGTAGATATGCATTGCCATGGCGGTGGTGGGAAAAGTTTCTCGTCTTTGCTTGATGAAGATATTCGAACTGTTCTCACTACACATCAAAGCCATGGAACCACAACGCAATTAGCAAGCCTTGTCTCCCAGCCTCTCGAGGCAATCAAAGAGCAGATTCAACATCTAAAAACATTTGTTCGTCGTGGTGAAATCGCCGGCATTCACCTTGAAGGTCCGTATCTTTCCAAGGACAAGTGCGGGGCCCACAACCCGAACCTCCTGAGAACTCCAAATCTTGTCGAACTCTCCGAACTCATTTCCCTTGGTGAAGGTTCCATTTCCATGATCACTATTGCACCTGAATTGCCCAATGCGATTGAGGCGATTGAATTAATTGTTGACTCTGGAATTGTTGCGGCAATCGGTCACTCCAATGCTGATTACGAGACCGCTCGAAAGGCCATTGATGCTGGGGCTACCGTCATTACTCATTTTTACAATGCCTTGCCACCTATGAGCCACCGCCAACCGACCGTCACTATCGCAGGACTTCTCGATGAATTCCTTACTCTTGAACTAATTCTTGATGGCCACCACGTAAATCCTCCAGCCGTAGATTTACTCCTGAAAAATGCAAAGGGTCGAGTTGCATTGATTACGGATGCGATATCCGGTGCCGGTGGACCGGAAGGCAATTACAAAATTGGAGACCTTGACGTTCGGATCAATAATGGACGAGCCGAATTGCTTTCTAATGGAGCGCTTGCCGGAAGTACCTTGACCATGGATCAAGCATTCTTCCGATTGATTCGCGAACATGATCTCTCCATCGAGGCCGCATCCGTTGCCTCTTCCGTTCTGCCTGCCCGAACGCTGGGGATCTCGCACGTGGGTGAAATCAAACCAGGTTTTAAAGCGCACTTCGTGGAGATAGATGAAGAAAGCCAAACTCTGACTAAAGTTTTGCGCTATTCCGAATAATTTTTTTCGACTTCGGATTCTGAAAGTAACAACCATGTTAAATGTGAGATTTCCAGCACCCGAAGGTGATTTCAACTCCGAGTAGTGAGAGTATTCCACTCCCTACAAGGAGGAGCCTATGCGCCGTTCGATCGCAGTTCTCGCCCTAGCATCAACTTTATCTATGGGCATTTTTGCTTCAACTCAAACCGCTTCCGCAACCGGAACCGATGCCCCACTAGCCGCATTTGATGCATCACACGCTGGTGGCACTTTGAAATTGGTAGCCAATGCTGCCGCTGGATCTCTAGATCCAAAGATTAACTACACCGCTCAATACTGGCAGTTGTATCAGGCCACTTATGATGGTTTGCTCACCTTTTCCTATGGTGATGGCAAGAACACCTTCAATGTTGTTCCTGACCTGGCTGTCGCTTTGCCAAAGATTTCCAATGGTGGAAAGACCCTCACCTTCACGTTGCGAAAGGGTATTAAGTTCTCCAACGGTGCACCTGTCACAGTGGCAGATGTAAAGGCTTCTTTCGAGCGAATTTTCAAAGTCTCATCGCCGACTGCTGGTTCCTTCTACAACGGAATCGTCGGAGCAGATGCCTGCTTGAAGGCTCCATCAACATGTAAGTTGGATAAAGGTATTGTCGTTAACGCAGCAACTGGTTCGATCATCATCAACTTGGTTTCTCCAGATGATGCAATCCTCAGCAAGCTGGCTGTTCCACACGCAGTTATCAACCCAGCGAGCGCTCCTTCAAAGGATGCTGGTACCACCATCATCCCAACAACTGGTGCCTATATGTTCAAGTCCTATGATCCAAATAAGTCATTGATCATGGTTCGTAACCCATACTTCAAAGAGTGGAATCACCAAGCACAGCCTGCTGGATACCCAGATGAGATCGACTATACGTTTGGCTTAACAGCAGAAGCTCAAGTAACTGCAGTTGAAAACAACCAAGCAAATTGGATGTATGACCCAGTCCCAGCCGACCGTTTGAATGAACTAGGAACTAAGTACGCGTCCCAGGTTCACGTCAATCCGTTGACCGCTATGTGGTACTTGCCAATGAACGTCAACATCGCGCCATTTAATAACGTCAAGGCTCGTCAAGCAGTGAACTACGCGCTCGATCGCGCCGCAATGGTGAAGATCTTCGGTGGTTCTCAACTTGCCGCACCTGTCTGTTCCTTCTTACCACCAAACTTCCCAGGACACGTTGACTACTGCGGTTACACCAAGGGTGCTACCCCAGCCAAGCCTGCCAAGGCATGGGGCAGCGCAGATCTCGCACTTGCCAAGCAGTTGGTGAAGGAATCTGGAACTGCCGGAACTGCAGTTGGTGTCGTTGTCTCTGATGACGAAGTGAACAAGCAAATGGGTGAATATGTTCAGAGCGTTCTCAATGCGATTGGTTACAAGGCAACATTGAAGCCAATTTCAGGAAACATTCAATTCACTTATATTCAGAACACCAAGAACAAGGTGCAGATTTCAGTAACCCAGTGGTATCAGGATTATCCAGCAGCTTCGGACTTCCTCTACGTACTTCTAGGTTGCGCATCCTTTACTCCAGGATCTGACTCTTCCATCAACATGGCTGGGTATTGCAACAAGACTCTGGATGCAAAAATGAAGGCGGCAATCCTTCAAGGTACGACTGATGCGGCCGGAGCCAACAAGGCTTGGGGTGCAATTGATCAAGCCATCATGGCTGATGCTCCAGTTGCCGTTGCCTTCACTCCAAAGAATCTCGACTTCATCTCCTCCAGCACGAAGAACTATCACTTCTCGCTGCAGTACAAGATGTTCGTTGACCAGATTCAGTTGAAGTAACTAGATCAGATAACGAAAGCAGCCAATCACTAAATGAAACGTCGTCTACCAGTGTCTGCGGAGAAATCTGACTCTCCAGGCAGAATCGCTCTTCGGACACTGGTATCCGACAAACGTTCGTGGATCGCTTCTATCTTCCTCATCTTTATCGCGATTCTTGCGATCTTTGCCCCGGTCTACGCCCACAACATCGCACATACCGATCCCTTTAATTCATCGCTCAATGCCACTATCCATCTCCATGGCAAAGATGTACCCGTCCTCGAACAGTCCACCGGAGGCTTGGGTTTAGGTGTAACACCTATCGGACCAACATGGAATTTCAGCAAGTACTTCCTTGGTTCGGATAATCAGGGACGCGATGTCTTTGCCCGACTTCTCTACGGTGGCCGCAATACTCTGATGATTGGAACTTTAGCTGCGTTATTAACCATCATCATTTCGATCATTATCGGACTAGTCGCAGGTTACTGGCGCGGTTTCATCGATTCATTTCTCTCTCGAATTTTGGATGTCATTTGGGCCTTCCCGGTTTACCTGCTCTCAATTTCGCTCTCGGTTGTTTTATTGACCAGTGGATTGAGCATCGGACCAATCCATGTTGGCGCGGGTTCCCTTGCTCTACCGATCATCATCATTGGATTGGTCTATGTGCCTTACGTAGCCCGACCTATTCGTGGGCAAGTACTCGCACTTCGCGAACGTGAATTCGTCCGAGCTGCAGTTGGATCAGGTGCCAAGAACTCGACCATTATTTTCCGTGAAATTCTGCCTAACATTTTTCCTTCGGTCTTGGTATTCGTTCCACTGATGATTGCACTTTCGATGTTGACTGAATCAGCGCTCTCCTTTCTCTCCATTGGCGTTCAACCTCCAGCCGCCTCATGGGGAACCATCATCAATGATGGGCTTGGTCTTCTTTACACTCGCCCAGTCGTTGCCTTCGCGCCTGGTTTCATGATTGTGCTGACCGCTGTTGCGCTCAACCTCCTAGGTGATGCCGTTCGAGATGCGCTCGATCCCAAGGCGAGATTGCGAGGCGCGTTGTGACCTCCTTTATTCTCAAGCGGCTAACCGCTATGGTCTTTGTTCTTACTTCGATTTCCATCTTGGTCTTCCTGATTTTCTTTGCCACGCCAGGTGTTGACCCGGCTGCTCGGATTGCGGGACGAAATGCAGATCAACAGACACTGCAACAAGTAAGAGCCTCCTTCGAACTTGATAAGCCAATTCCGATTCGCTATCTCTCCATGATGCGTCACCTCTTTATTTCGCAAGACCTCACTTCATACGTCAACCGTGGAGCCAAAGTTTTGCCACAACTCTGGCAGGCAATCCCTGCAACGCTCTCCCTTGTTATCGGGGCCGCAGTAATCTGGTTGATTCTTGGAATTGGACTCGGAGTGTTGGCGGCCAAGAATCGGAAGTCCTGGATTGACCCGGCAATCTCCATCTTTGGCATCGTTGGAGTTTCCCTGCCGGTCTATTGGTTAGGTGAACTCGTCAACCTCGTCACTCAGAGCAAATTGCACAACAGCGTATTTAAGTGGGTTCCGGCTCTCGGTTATGTGGGTATCTCGCAAGACCCGTGGCAGTGGTTTCTGCATTTAATTTTTCCTTGGTTCACCTTGGCAATCCTCTACGCCGGTATTTACATCCGAGTTCTGCGAAGCGAAATCATCGGTGTGATGCAAGAGGATTACATCAAGACCGAACGTGCTAAAGGGGCAAGTGAGAATCGCATCTTGCTCAAGCATGCGACCCGCATGTCTCTGATCACCATTGTTTCGCTCTTTGGGTTGGACTTTGGCGCGCTCGTTGGCGGCTCTGCGCTCCTCACTGAAGTTGTATTTGGTATTCAAGGCGTTGGAAAGCTGACCTTTAATTCCCTGCAAAACTTTGACCTACCCGTCATTATGGCCACGGTCATCTACGCCTCATTCTTCGTTGTCATGGCAAATGCCTTAGTGGATGTTCTCTACGCCTACTTGGACCCACGGGTGCGCAATGCTTGATCATCTTCTCGAGGTAAAGAACCTTCACGTTAATTTTGCAACATCGCGAGGCGTCGTACGTGCAGTTGATGACCTCTCCTTCACCCTTCGAACTGGTGAGACTCTTGGCATCGTCGGAGAATCTGGCAGCGGCAAATCAGTCTCCATGAGCGCCGTCATGGGATTAATCCGAGATCGCAACGCCACCATCTCTGGCTCAGTTCTCTTTAAAGGCGAAGACCTCATCACTAAATCCGATGAAGAAATGCGCACCATCCGAGGAAATGAAATCGCAATGGTCTTCCAAGATCCAATGACGGCTCTCACTCCCGTGTACACCGTGGGTTGGCACATCGTTGAGCAAATTCGACTTCATACTTCCATGACCAAATCTCAAGCGCGCGATCGAGCTATCGAGATTTTGGACGAGGTTGGAATTCCTGATGCTAAACGTCGCGTCGATCAATACCCCCATGAGTTTTCAGGTGGAATGCGCCAGCGCGCGATTATCGCGATGGCTCTTGCCTTAAATCCGAAACTTCTCATCGCCGATGAACCGACTACGGCTCTTGATGTAACCATCCAAGCCCAAATTTTGGATCTGTTGGAAAAGTTAAAGGCGCAGTACCAATCCTCAATCATCATCATCACCCACGACATGGGCGTGGTCTCAGAAATTGCAGATGAAGTTCTTGTTATGTATGCCGGGAAAATGGTGGAACGAAATAACAAGCGCGATATCTTCCAAAATCCTCGTCATCCTTACACCCAAGGTTTGATGAACTCCGTTCCTCGCATCGATCGCAAAAGAACTACTCACCTTGATGCCATTCCAGGGCAACCTGCCTCATTACTCAATTTGCCTGCTGGATGCGCCTTCTCCAATCGGTGCGCCAAAGTTCACGCAGCCTGCATTGAAAAGCCTCCTCTAGTTCTCAATGATCTCGGATACGGCAGCGCCTGCTTCTTGGAGCTCGCATGACAAAAATACTTCTCGATGTTGTTAACGTGACTAAGACCTACACAATCGGGTCGAAGCTACGCAATAAAAGTAAAGACAAAGTTCATGCGGTTAATGATGTCTCCTTCCACCTGATGCAAGGTGAGACTTTGGGCATCGTCGGCGAATCTGGTTGTGGTAAATCCACCTTGGGGAGAATGTTGGTTTCCCTTGAAGAAATAACCTCTGGCACCGTTGATTTCGATGGCCACAACTTAGGAAAGTTGGGCGCTCGTAAGATTCGGCCGTTGCGCAAAAGATTCCAAATGATTTTCCAGGATCCGTATGCCTCCCTCAATCCTCGACGCCAAATCGGCAAAATTATTGAAGAGCCGCTGCGGATTCAAGGCGTTTCTCGAGAGGAACGTAGAAAGCGCGCGATGGAACTTCTGGAAAAAGTTGGTTTGGATGCCAACTCTTACTCCAAATACCCGCACGAGTTCTCCGGTGGCCAACGTCAGCGCGTGGTAATTGCCAGAGCCCTCGCCCTCAATCCTGAACTTGTTGTCGCGGATGAACCTGTTAGCGCCCTGGACGTCTCTATCCAAGCCCAGATCCTCAACCTCTTCCACGATCTGCAAGAAGAGTTTGGCCTGACCTACATCTTTATTGCTCACGACCTTGGCGTCGTACGCCACGTCTCCGATCGCATTGCGGTTATGTATTTGGGAAAGATTGTCGAATTGGCAGGTGCCGATTCCCTATACGACTCACCAGCACATCCCTACTCGCAGGCGCTTCTTTCAGCCAATCCGCGGATGGATACCGATGAAACTAGCACCCGGATTATTCTGACCGGAGATATTCCCAACCCCATCAATCGACCTAGCGGTTGCTCCTTCCACCCAAGGTGTCCGATTGCGAAAGATAAATGCCGCAGCGAAGAACCACCATTAGTTCAGATCGGAATCAGACAGGTCGCCTGTCACTTCCCAACTATTTAGCAAATAGGTCTATTCGTAACTCTCAACCAAATAAATGGGCCGCTGATTTTTTTCCGATTGGATCAGATACGACTATTCCGCCGCGAAACTTTCCGGTTAATAGGTCTTGATATCGATATTGAATTTCTTTCAGTCGAGAACCGTAAAGATCTCTGATGGTTTGGTAACTTTGTTGCACATGATCATTAGAAGGTACGGTCGAAGCCGAGTAGGTCAAGCTAGCAATGGGAAATATTATTGCCGAAACAATAACGTCGGTTAATTGAATTCCAATGTGATTGATGCTGTGCCCAAATAAAGGCATCTCGACGATGTTTCTGTAGGGATCGCCCGCAATTCTATTCTTTCTTGTAAAAATGGAATGAGATATGTCAGAGTTATTTTCACTGCCTCGACTATCGCATACCACCAACCCTTCATGACTGGTTGATTCAAGATAATTATCAAAGTGTTCGAATATGTCCTGAATTGAAAAAGTATAAATCGGCTTTTCGTGACATGGCTTGTCGAGTTCTTTCACCCAAACTCGACCAATAACTTTTGCTTGATAAACTTCCAAGAGATCGAATGTGTGGTTGATGAAGCCTTCTGCTGTTCGCCGCGCCTGTCGATTTCCTTTTCTAAATGCTCCCCTTAAAGTTGCGCCTTTTACCTCTCGGAGGACCCAGTGATCATCTTGTCGGTGCGGGTTCATCTGTCCATAAAATTTACGCTTTAACGAGAGGAATTCTTTGGTCAGTTCCCCCAATTTTTTATTATTTAGAATCAACCCCGCGACGACGAACACAGGGGTTGTATTTGAAGGAGAAGTAGAAAGCAGTGACTCGCCATTACCAGCCTCATCGACGTAGCACGTCAGCATTTGCACCCCCAGATGCGTCTATGGCCACCCGAAGGTGGCCATAGGATTTGCCGCCCGATCTAAGACCGCGCAGCGATTAGCTTTTGCTAACACAAATATTAGCAGAGCAATAAAAGCTTTCGGTCCTATCCACAGCTGAAATTAAGAAACTCGATCGAAGAACTCGTTCACAATCCGCTTGAACCGAGCCGGCTCCTCGATATGGGGGGTGTGTGAGGACTCGAGAAAGAGTTCCCAAGTGGCACCTGGAATTCGCTCGTGAATTATCTTGACCATATCCGGTGTTGCTTCGTCATAGAAGCCGGAAACCAGCATCGTTGGCACGTCGATCTTATGAAGGTCATCGGTAATATCCCATTCCTTGAGAGAGCCAATCACATGGAACTCGGAAGGGCCATTCATCGTTCCATAAACCGTTGGGTCAATTGCCGCTTGATCAAAGCTCTCTTGAGCCCAAGCAGGTAGTGGAATTCGACAGACATGTTGGTCATAGAAGACTTGAACTGCCTCTAGATATTCTGGATCCGTCGTGGTTTCAGCGGCCTCATGCTTCAACAAAGTCGCTTGAACATCGGCAGGTAATTGATCGCGCAAGCGATTTGCCTCGGAGACCCAGACCTTCATGCTGGAAGGTGAGTCGGCAACAACGAGGGACTTCAAACCGTGGGGACGTGTAATTGCGAATTGCATTCCCAACATGCCGCCCCAGGATTGACCAATAATCGAATAGTTTTCTGAGATCCCCAGATGTTCCACCAATAATTGCAACTCTTCCATAAATAATTCAGGCTGCCAGAATTCGGCAGGCGCCTCAGGAATATGAGTGGAGAGTCCACAACCAATTTGGTCATACAAAATGGCGGCCCGGCCGGACTGGGCAATAAGTTCGGCAATCGAAATGCAATAGTTGTGGGCCATGCCGGGACCACCGTGAAGCACGACTACCGGAGTCTTTCCATTCTTGAGATCGCCAATAACTTTGTACCAAGTTTTTCCTGGTCGCCAGATCATCTCACCGGTTACTGAATCCATCTCAACCTCTTTCGTTAATAGATGTGGTTATCGTCTTACTGGGCTTGGACAAGCTGCAATCTTTGGCACGCGCATTTTCGCAATAACAGTTCCGCTGGATGGATGAACGGCTTGGGCAATACCCAAATCACCGCGAACGGATAAAAAGATAAAGGCATCTTCATAAGTAAATCCCCATTGATCCACCAAAATATTGGCAGCTTCAACACAGGCATGCTTTAAAGCCAAAGTGAGATCGTTTTCCGCCACACCATGGGTAATCCACGAGTCTTCAGTCTCGGTCACCGGCCATTGCGAAAAATGACCTTTGATGACGTCAACGGTGATCACAACTTCGCCACCGATTTCAACGCCAGTGCCGCAAATTTCCCCATCGCCCATCGAGGCATGCATATCGCCGATGCCCAACAATCCACCTTCGTGCCATACCGGTAGGTGAACTATCGAACCAGGCTTATTCATGTTGTTGTCGAGATTGCCGCCATGCTTTCCCGCAGGCAGAGTTCCGATTTCGCCCTCTTTCGGAGCCACCCCAATAACGCCCAACATGGGAGCCATAGGCCACGAAACATTTTCATTTAAATGAACCATGCCATCTTCGACTCGAATTATTCGAGTGTATGGGGCTTTTACGAGGTCGTGGAGTTGACCCTCTCCGAGTGAGAGCATCGCTGCCCCTACCGGTCCAGGATTGATCTCTTCCAGAGTCACAGACATGGTATCGCCCGGTAGAACTCCGTTAACGAAGATTGGTCCAGTCGCACCGTTGATGAAAGCCCGGTCGTAAGTGCTCGCGTTATGTTCAGGTGTCGTTACCTGCCCCATGTAGCAATCCCAGGTTTGGAGTCGAATCCGATCTCCAGGATTCACATAAAGTGCGGGTTGGTGCTCACTGGAAAAGGAGAACTTGACGCTATCTTTGGAAAGAAAATGCTCTTGAAAACTCACCTCGCGACAGTATCAGTTCTCTCATTTCCAACAAGTTAAAGGTTAGAGATTCGCCAAGGGGGAATTGGATGGAACCACATCAAGTCCATCAGGATTGTTGAGATATCCCACAGCTGTACCTGCCTTCTTCATATGTCCGTACTGCCAGACTATTTTCTTCGTGGCAACATCAACAATGATTATTCGGTGGTTAGCATCATCGGTGGCGATTATTTTGCCGGGAACCAAAGGAAGAGCCAGGGAAGTATGGTTTAAAGCGAGTGCGCCAAGTGGTTTAAATTTCCAGAGCAACTTACCCTTCGAATTGAAGAGAACAATTTGCCCCGGCTTCACAAAATCAACTGTTAGATAGACATTTGGGGAGACTTCATTGGCATCAGATGGATAACTAACTCCAGGTGCATGAACGGACCAGGATACTTTCCCAGCCAAAGTCATTGCATCGATCCAGTCGTTATTGATCTCAGTAACAAGGAAGCGACCATCCTTCATCGGGAAGGCGCCATTTGGGCTGCCCAAATACTTGGGTGGCTTGTGGGAGCAGACCCCAGTAGTGCCCAATTGCGAAGTTCCTCTAGTCACGGGATTTACGAAAAGCAATCTGCAATTTTTAATATCGGCGATGAGGAGTCGACCACTCTTCAACATAATCGCATCATCCGGATTGTTTAACGAGCCCTTCTTTGACGAACCCTTATCAGCAACCCCATATTCAAAAATAATTTTTCGGGTTGCAATGTCAATGATGCTGACCATCTGATGTTCAGACTCAGTCGCAATCAACTTCGTGCCATCCGGCGAAAAGAAAACATCATCGGGGGTTTCGAAAGTTTGACCAGGTTTTAAATCGCCCTTTTGCGGGAAAGTCCACTTCACCTGACCTTGAGGATTGATCAAGACCAACCGATTATTACCTTCGTCGGCGATGATGATGTTTCCGGGCGGAGAGTAAGAATTCACAGCCCCAGCCGCAGGCACCAACGTCAACAAAATGAACGGAACTAGGACGAAAGCCGTGGAGCGTAACTTGGTCATGGGGTCACTTTCAAGAAATTGCTGGGGAACAGCAATCCTAGAAATCTTTTCCAATTCCACTGTCTAGAAAGCGAGTGCTACTCCTCATTCTTCGACAATCTTGAATTACGCCGGTGGGAATCCCAGGCTGGTTGCCTCAACGCGCTCAAGAAAAGGGCTCAGCCCCTCGCCTTCCATTCTTTTCGCTGGGGCAAAGTACCGATAGCTAAATCTGGAATCCGAAGGCGGAATGAAATTCACATCCGGGCGCTGAATCGGATTAAAAAGTCCCGCGATCGGCATGATCACATTGGAATCGGCAGATCCTGTCCACCCCGCAAGAAAGGAGAAACTTGATACCGCGAGCGCCTTATGTTTTGCCTCACGAATAGCCTTGAAGGCCGGCAAGATATCTGGTTCAAGAAAGACGGCGCTGGGGAATGTAGTGCTCAATTTCAAGAGGTATTCACTTGCCGTCAGTTGGCCGAGAAAAACAGGTTTTAGCCCCGTGTCGGAAACCAGTCTTTGATAGTACGAAATGGGGAGTGGATAGTAATCAGGATGATAAAGATTGTCGGTTGCCAGTTCCCCGAGTCGAATATTTATCAGGAGTTCGCGATTAGAAACTTTTGGCGCCGAAATCGGAGCAAGAATTACGTCCAGATACTGCTTTAACCGCGGCAACGAATTCATCAAATTCTGAATTCTCATCCCCCACATGGAAACCGTTACCCCAGCCAACAGTCCCATCTCATAACGACGAACTAATAAGTCATATGGGATGTTCTGCGAAGTGAGATCTACCCAAACCCCTTTGCTTTGCAATTCGGCCAAGTCAACTTCGGATTCAGCCAAATATTCAGTTGCAAAGTAGCCAGGTAATTGGCAGCCATGAACAAGGACATCACCTTGCAATAATTCCAAAAAATGTTCGGCAACCATCGCCTGAAAAATCTTGTTTCCGAGCCGACTCCAGCCCGGTCCATGATCGGGCAAAACAATGTTTAAAGACACACCTCATACTACTCAAGGCATTTATATCCGTAACTAACATTGGTTCGTGGGCACGAATTTCCTCTTAGGCGTTGGCGCTCAACGTTCGGGATCAACTTGGTTATATAACTATTTAACGCAGCATCCCCAATTCCAACCTGGACTATTCAAGGAATATCACGTATTCGACTCGATTTACCTTCCCGAATCCGAGACTTTTATTAACCAATTCCGGACTGCATCACTTGATAACCAAACTCGTCGCGACCAGGGCTTGCCCTTTGACTCATCGGCAATCGAGCGAGTGGACTTCATTCACAACCAAGATCTGTACTTCGATCACTTCAGAGCCTTAACTAAGGCAAACCCAGGTAAAAGCCTTACTGGAGAGATCACTCCCCTTTATAGCGCGCTTCCCGACGAGGCTTTTCGCACCATTAGAGAAAAACTTCTGGCTTGCGAATTCACACCAAAAGTAGTTTTTATGATGCGAGATCCTGTCGCGCGTGCCATATCTGCTGCCAGACTCACGTTGCGCCGAAATCCAGATTTACTCAATGGAGAAAGTGAATCTGATTACATTAAGAGCGTTTACTCAACAACACACTTCGACCTCCGTGGTCGATACGACCGCACTATCCAAAATCTAGAATCGGTTTTTTTACCATCAGAGCTATATTTTGGATTCTACGAAAACCTGTTCACTGAAGAATCTATGAAGGAATTATGTAATTTTCTCGTTATTGAATATCGAGCACCTAATTAC
>CAIMZW010000136.1 GCA_903846075.1 uncultured Actinomycetes bacterium | reverse complement strand
GTACTTATTTAGCGGCGAATACCGAGCTTTTCGATAATCGCACGGTAGCGGGTGATATCTGTCTTTGCGAGGTATTGCAAAATACGACGACGCTTACCAACGAGCAACAAGAGGCCACGACGGTTGTGGTGGTCGTTCTTGTTTGTCTTGAGGTGCTCAGTGATCTGCTCAATACGACGAGATAGCAAGGCGACCTGAGCTTCAGGGCTACCTGTGTCAGTGGCAGAGGCGCCGTACTTTGCGATAATTTCTAACTTTTCTGCAGGCTGTAATGCCATTGGGCGTCTCCTTGGACTGATCACGAGGGCCTCGGTGTAATTCACGAAGGCACGCTTACTCGCTTTGCAGGCTAAGGGTACCAGCGCTCGCCAGTGAGGAGAAATTGAGGCTAAATGTGGGCAAATTGGGACAAGAGTTACCGATTAAGACCGCGCTCGGCTTCCCGAGTCGCAACCCGCCCCAATTCCGGGTGGTCGGCTAAGAATTGGCGTACCGCTGGCTTATTAAAGGCGGTGATGTCACGGAGCAACCAGCCGATCGCCTTCACTATGAAGAACTCTTTGCTGTAGGTGTGTCGAGCAGCGAGATCTAGGACAAAAGGGACATCGGTCTCCCCTCGCCGACCTCTTTGGTGGCCTAACGCCGCCCGTGCCACCCACATATTGGAATCTGAGTTCCACTTTTTCATGAGCGTCCGCGAGGGGTATCTCTTGGTGAGCGGAACAACCGCCGCGGAGCCCAACCCATCTACCGTGTCCCACCAAGATTTGGTAGTCAGCAGTTCGGGAAGGGTTACTTCAAGAAAATCTCGATCGGCAATCTCTATGAAATGGGAAATTAGATCATTAGCGGCATAGGCATATTCCCGCTTTTCTTGGGCGTAGAGCAACTGGCTGGCTTTGGCCAACTCCCCCGAACTTGGCGTCGGCAAAGCTTTAAAAATAGGTCGAATGGCTAACCGTCGATCCGGGGCTGACATGCCCAAGAAAGGAGCCACATGTTTCATGTAACTCTCAGCGCCCTGTGCTCGAAACGAATCCGCCAACGGCTCCAGCGCATCCTTCACCTGAGCCAGAACTAACCTCTCGAATTTCATGCACCCTCCTGATTCAACTCAACACTACTCGAAAAGAAAAAGGGCTCTGATTTCTCAGAGCCCTTTCCTAGAACTTAAATCCGGTGTCCGTGCCAATAGGAGCAATCTAAGTTCGGTTTTTGCTGGAGTTGTTGACGGGATTTGAACCCGCACCTCGCTTTTGGCGAAAAGGCACGTGCTACCAGTTACACCACAACAACACCGCATGCGAATTGTTCGTGGATGTAAGAAATGTATTTAGAAATAAACTATTAATTGTGGAAAGAAAAATGGTGTGGAAAGAAAAATGACCCGAATAAATTCAGGTCATTTTTCCCGCCAAAAGCGAAGCAAGAAAATTATTGCACAAAATCAAATTACTCTGAGTAGTAATTTAAAAGGTGGAGAAGGTTTCCAACCTGGCCCATTCATCGCCTTTTAGTGATGCCTTGGCATTTTCGGCCCGACGAGTTGCAAGGTATGCCCGAGTCATAAGGTCACCAAGACCCGAGGTTAAAACTTCATCGCGTTCGAGTGCATCGAGGGCTTCCAATTGAGTTGCTGGGAAAGGCTTTATTCCACAAGAAACCTTTTCCTCGTCGGAGAGAAGAGCAGGATCTCGATGAGCTGGCTTTGGCGCAACGAGACCACGAGCAACCCCATCCATTCCAGCCAGAATGACTCCGGCCAAAGCGAGATATGGATTGGCCGATCCATCGCAAGCCTTTAATTCCAAATTGATCGACTGCATCTCTCGACCTTTAAATGGGCTAGCCACTCGAACCGCACACTCTCGGTTGTCATAACCCCAAGAGATTGTGTTGCCCGCCCAAGCATGAGGTTGTAACCGCAAGAATGAGACGTATGAAGGGCAAGTCAAAGCAAGTAGACCTGGAAGATGTTCAAGAATTCCAGCGACGAATGATTCTCCGAATTGAGAAATTGTTGTCGGGTCATTTTCATTGAAAAGTAAATTGAGTTTCTTTTCTTTATCCCAAAGCGAGAAATGAAGATGAGCACCAGAACCAATTCCATCTTTAAATGGTTTCGGTGCCAGCGAAGCAAGTAATCCAAACTCAACCTCTGCAGTACCGCGAATGGTGTCCCGAAACTGAAGATGTCGATCTGCAGATTGCAGTGCCGGACCATATTTAATGGCAATCTCTTGCTGCCCCGGTCCATATTCATTAATAGCCTGCTCGACAATGATCCCCTGCGAAGTGAGGTTGTCGACCATTCGATCGGTTACTTCACTAGCCCGGTCCATTCCAGAACTGGAGTAACAAGGTCCGTTCATCCAAGGGACGGGACCGTTCTCCGTACTTTCGGCCAGATAGAACTCTGATTCAAAAGCAGACATCATCTCGATGCCTTGTGCTTCCAAGGTGGCAAGTGCGCGACGCAGAACGGTTCGGGTGCAGCCAGCCCATTCGCTGCCATCTTTTTCCTGCAAATTGCTATGCATGGATGCAGTTCGATCTAGCCAGGGCAATAGTGCAAAGGTGTCTGGATCAGG
>CAIMZW010000135.1 GCA_903846075.1 uncultured Actinomycetes bacterium | reverse complement strand
GCTGGGGTCCAGCGACCAGAAGATTTGATCTTCTCAACTCGCGCAATGGCTGCCGGGCTCATGATCGAGATCCAGAGACCACCATCTGATGCAAAAGATTTTTGTGGAGCAAAGTAGTAGGCATCTGATTGCGAGATATCTACATCGAGACCGCCAGCCGCACTCGTTGCATCAACAAGGACTAGCGCACCATCAGTTCCAGATGGGCGCAGAATCGGCATGGAAACGCCGGTGCTAGTTTCGTTGTGAGTCAGCGCGTAAACATCTACGCCAGCTTCTGCGACAGATACGGGATGGCTACCTGGCTCAGATTTGATAACTGTTGGTTCGCCGAGAAATGGAGCTTCTTTAGCGGCTGAGGCGAATTTTGAGGAGAACTCACCAAAAACCAAGTGCTGGGATTTGTTTTCAATAAGTCCAAAGGTTGCGATATCCCAAAAGGCGGTTGAGCCGCCATTTCCAAGAACAACTTCATAACCTTCAGGCAAATTAAATAGCGAGGTGATTCCGGATCGAACCCGGCCCACAACGTTCTTGACCGGCTTTTGACGGTGACTGGTACCTAAAATTGATGAGCCGCTTGCGGCTAAGGCGTTAAGCGCCTCGGGACGAATTTTCGATGGACCGCAACCAAAACGACCATCTGCTGGTTTCAAATTATCTGGGATTTTGATATCACTCACAGGGCAGAGCCTAAGGGAAGAGACGCTTTACTTCCCAACCGCCAACAGTTCGCGAATAGCGCAACCGATCATGTAAACGGGAATATCGTCCTTGCCAAAATTCGAAGCTTTCTGGGTTGACTGCATAGCCACCCCAATGCTGCGGCCGTGGAACTTCGCTTCCCTCCGGAAATTTTTTAGCAAATTCTTCATACCGAGATTCGAGAGCTTCACGGCTATCTAATCGGGCTGACTGAGTACTCGCCCACGCGCCAATTCGACTACTCCAAGGTCTACTTGCGAAGTAATCATCGGATTCTTGGGATGGAACTTTTTCTGCGCGACCAAGAATGATGATCTGACGTTCCATGGCATACCAAGGGAAAAGCAGACTCACTTGTGGGTTTATCGCTATCTGACTGGCTTTTCGAGACTCATAATTGGTGAAGAAGGTGAACCCTCGCTCGGTGAGGTCTTTAAGGAGGACGGTTCGGGAGGAGGGTTGTCCTTCGAGAACAGTCGACAGCACCATCGCATTTGCTTCCACGATGACGGGGTTTGCTGCCGCCTCGGAAAGCCACTTGTGGAACTGGGCGTAGGGATCGGCGGCAAGGTCGGAATCGGCCAAGCCTTGGGCGCCATAGGAACGACGCATTGCCGAAATCGCTTCACGACTCATCTCAGTCATGTCTTAACGATAGTCGCAGGTCCTAACTCGAGCAGAAGGTGCTGCTTTGCATGGGTTAGGTGTATCGCAAGTCACTTCATGGTTGGGTGCTAACCACTTCACTTTGGTTTTACGCGGACACCGTAAGGGGGCAGAATACGAACGTTAATTTCTAACGGGGAGAGAACTGTGGCCGATGATTTCAAGCCTGGACTAGAGGGCGTAATCGCATTTGAATCAGTAATTGCTGAACCAGATAAAGAGGGCAGCTCTCTTCGCTATCGCGGTGTCGATATCGAGGACCTCGTCGGCAAAGTTGAGTTCGGCAAAGTCTGGGGTCTTCTCGTTGATGACTCTTTTGAAAAGGGATTACCCGCCGCAGAACCAGAACTTCTTCCTATTCATTCCGGCGATGTTCGGGCCGATGTTCAAGCAGCAATCGCATTGCTGGCACCCAAGTTTGGTTTTAAGCCACTTCTCGATTCAACGCTAGAGGAGGCTCGCGATAACGTTGCTCGCGCTTCAGCGCTAGTACTTTCTTATGTTGCTCAAGCTGCTCGCGGCAATGAACTCCCACCTGTTCCAGAGTCTGAAATAAATAAAGGCAAGACTTCTGTAGAACGCATGATGATTCGTTGGCGTGGCGAACCTGATCCAAAGCACGTTAAAGCTATCGACGCCTACTTGGTTTCAGCCGCCGAACACGGAATGAATGCCTCAACCTTCACCTCTCGCGTTATTGCTTCAACTGGTGCCGATGCAGCGGCCGCACTCTCTGGTGCAATCGGTGCGATGTCTGGTCCGCTTCACGGTGGTGCACCATCACGTGTACTGGGAATGATCGAAGCCGTTGAAAAATCTGGCGATGCCCGCGCTTATGTAAAAGGCATCATGGATCGTGGCGAACGTTTGATGGGCTTTGGTCACCGCGTTTATCGCGCTGAAGATCCTCGCGCTCGCACCCTTCGTCGAATTGCTCGCGAACTTGAAGCCCCTCGTTATGCAGTTGCAGAGGCACTGGAAAAGGCTGCACTTGCTGAACTTCACGAACGCCATCCAGAACGTGTTCTTGAAACCAACGTGGAATTTTGGGCCGCGATTGTTTTGGACTTCGCACAAGTTCAGGCACCGCTCTTCACATCAATGTTTACCTCAGCCCGCACTGCCGGTTGGTCGGCACATATCTTGGAAGAGAAGCGAACTGGTCGTTTGATTCGTCCTTCCTCTCGTTATGTTGGGCATGGAACTCGTAAACCTGAGGAAGTAACTGGCTGGGATCCAGCTTTTTCCGCCTAATAAATATAGGATTTTCGGGTGCCTAGAAATGGCTAAAACCGTTGGAATTTCGCCATTTTTGAGGTATTTGATAACAATCCTGTAACGACTTCCAAATATGCGGGCTACCTCGCACTTTTCGCTTGCCTTCGCGAGGTTTGGCATATGTAATAGCCCCGTTGCCTCCCTCGGGCAGCACAAATCCATGGAGGAAAATTAATGATGAAAAAGCGCTTTGGCGCGGTTAGCGTTATCGCTTCCGCAGCCCTCGTGGCTTCTGCACTCCTTGTTCCAAGTGCAAATGCAGCTACTAAGACCATCATCGTATGGGCCGACGAACAACGCGGACCGCAACTGACCAAGTTGATCGATGGCAACACGACCATTGCCCCCGGATATAAAATCCAGGTCAAGTTCTTCTCTGCTCTTACCGCTCTTCAGAGCGCATGGGATAAAGCCACTTCTGCTGGCGGCCCAGATGTAATTACCGGTCCAGCTTCCTTCGCATCACAAGGTGCAAAGTCAGGAAAGTTGGCACCACTTCCTTACGGTGCTCTTCTCAAGTCACAGATCCCATCCGCCGGTATTGCAGCAATGTCATTCCAGCGCAAGATCTACGGTGTTCCACTAGATGTTGATACCACCGCGTTCCTTTGGAACAAGGCACTTTTCGGTGCATCAGCTCCAACCACCTTCAAGGCAATGGTTGATTACTACAACGCCAACAAAGCCTCAAAGGGTTTGACCGGTGGAATTTGCGCACTTGAAGGCACATGGGGCTCTCACCCAATCTTGACCGCACTTGGTGGCGGCGCATGGGCTTCAAAGGGATCCAATGCTGATTACAGCAAGGTTCTCTTGAACTCTGCAGCTCTCAAGGCAAATATCAAGACCTACCTTCTTGATGCTTCAGGCAAGTCCAATGGATTCTTCCAATGGGATGGTTGCGGCGATGCATTCAAGGCCGGAAAGATTCCATTTGCTAACACTGGTGCATGGAACTTCGATGGCATCAAGGCTGCAGGCGTTAACTTCGGACTTGGCGCAGTTCCAGGTCTCGTTGCTGGTTCATACGGACAACAATGGGTTAACTACTCAGGTGCATATGTCACTACCTTCGCTTCAGCACACGGTGTAGACCTTGGTGCAAAGAAGCTTGTTATGGGATGGTTCGCTAGCCCAGAAGGTCAGACCGCTATGAGCCTTGCCTCAGGTCGTCCACCAGCAAACCGCATTGCTGCTGCCAAGATCACCGATCCAAATACTCTCGGTGTTGCAACAGCCGCATTGACTGGAACCCCACAGGTTTCACCAGCACTTGATGACAAGGCTGGCGGATCCAACTGGTACGACGTTCTTGGTTCGGTTTACACCGACATTTTCACCAAGGGTAAGGATGTTTCAGCGACACTCGATGCTGCTGCCGCAATCCTCTCCAAGAACTTCGCAGACGCCTCGGCAAATCTCTAATACAACTTCCTAGTTACTAGGAATTAAGTCGAAGGCAGTTGGTGTGATCTTCACATCAACTGCCTTCTTCGCAAGAAAATCTGTTCACTACTTTTAATCTTTGCTAAGTTGCGCATATCTACGATGAGAGGGGAGTTAGCTTGAATCGATTAGCTGGCTTTACTGGTCTCCCAGCTCAAATCTTTAAGATCTGCTTTATTGCAATCGTTGACGCAATTTTGATTGCCATGTTCTTTGCTTCAACTCACAAGCACGCAACCTCCTTAGCCATTGTGATCGCTCTCGTAGCCCTCGGTGCTAATTTTGTTTATTTCGCGAAATTTACTCTGCCGTTCAAATTTTTGTTCCCAGGCTTAGTGCTCCTTGTGGTTTTCGTTGTTGTGCCAATTCTTTACACAATTTCGATGTCTGCATTTAATTACAAAACTGGAAATGAAATCAGCAAAGGTCAGGCTATAACTCAGTTACTGCAGACCGGGCTTGCACCAGATTCTGCGAATACGACTTATGACATGGTTCTGGGAAAAAAAGACGGTGATTGGGCCGCTCTCTTGACAGAGCAAGTTTCACACCAGGTTTATTTGGGCACTTTAAAGGGAACTACAAAGCTTGAAAAAGGAAGCTACACATTAAATAGTTTGGCGATTGCGGGAGCAACTGCTGGTTTCACGCCTCTGACGGCCGATCAAACGGCAGCTTCAGATAGCGCCATCGGAGCCCTGAAATTCCCACTGGGAAATGGACAGTTCATAGCCCCACAATCAGCCGATGTAGCCGTACTTTTGACTCAATCCTTGGTTTACGACTCGAAAACAGACACGTTGACGAATACTGCTCTGAATCGCACTTACAAAGATAATGGCGATGGCAATTTTGCAAATGTTAAAGATAAAACCGAGAAATTATTACCTGGTTGGCGAGCATTTAATAACTTTAGAAATTACACCCACCTATTTAGTGATCCAACGGTTCGTGGGCCCTTTATCGGCGTCTTTGTTTGGACCGTCTCCTTTGCCTTCTTGACTGTCATCATGATGTTCGGCGTCGGATTTTTATTGGCGATTGCCCTCGATAAGAAGATTGCCTTCCGACGCTTCTATCGCTCGATTTTGATCTTGCCTTATGCCATCCCATCATTCATGAGCATCTTGATTTGGAATGGATTATTTAATAGACAGTTTGGCGCGATTAATGGGCTTTTCCATACCCATATCGATTGGTTCAATAGTCCCTGGTTAGCAAAAGGCATTATTTTGTTGGTTAACCTTTGGCTAGGTTTCCCTTATTTCTACCTCATCTCCACCGGCGCGCTCCAGGCGATTCCCGCCGAACTCGAAGAGGCCGCTTCTATCGATGGAGCTTCCCCTCGCAAAATTTTGCGTCTCATTAAATTGCCATTGATGCTTCAAATTCTCTCGCCGCTTCTCATCTCATCTTTTGCCTTTAACTTTAATAACTTCAACTTAATTTATTTGTTAACTGCGGGCGGACCAACAGATGTGCTTCATGGAAAGACCGCCGGTGCGACAGATATTTTGATTACCTACACCTACAAGACGGCTTTTGGTTCGAGCGAACAGAATCTTGGTTTAGCTTGCGCGATTTCGATGATCATGTTCTTCATTGTCGGCAGTCTCTCCTTATGGAGCCTTCGTCGATCTAAAGTATTGGATGGTTTTTAATGAAAGCTAAAAACCTCTGGAAGCATATTTATATTTGGATTCTTATCGTATTTACGCTTTTCCCGATTTATGTTGTTATTGAAAGCTCTTTCAATCCGACTGGATCTCTTGCATCGTCCTCACTGATTCCTAAGCAATTTAGCTGGGTCAACTACAAAGCACTTTTCAATAACCCTGCTGTTCCTTATGGAGCTTGGATTCGAAATTCTGTCCTCATCGCCAGCGCAAATGCTCTGATCTCGGTCTTTATCGGAGCCGCATCGGCCTTTGCATTCAGCCGTATGCGTTTCAAGGGCCGAAAGGCAGGTCTTCAAACTCTCCTGCTCATTCAGGTTTTTCCATCCTTTTTAGCATTGGCTGCTATTTACGTCATGATGGAACGGGTCTACACGGTTTTTCCAGCAATTGGTCTTGGCAGCCTTGGAGGTTTGCTACTTATTTATCTCGGTGGCTCGATGGGCGTAAATGCCTGGTTGTTGAAGGGTTACATCGACACAATTCCTATGGAACTTGATGAGGCTGCTCGTATCGACGGCGCCAGCACAGTTCAGGTCTACTGGTTGATCTTCTTCCCACTCGCTGCGCCAGTTCTCGCTGTAACAGCCTTGCTCTCCTTTATTGGAACATTTAATGAGTTTGTTTTGGCATCGCTCTTCTTGCAAGATGTCAATAAGCGAACCGTTGCGGTTGGACTACAACAATTCGTTGGGGCGCAATTTGGTCAGAACTGGGGACCATTTGCTGCCGGCTCATTAATCGCCACCGTGCCGCTCGTCATCGTTTTCTTATCGCTACAGCGATTTATTATCGGCGGGCTTACTCAAGGGGCCACTAAAGGTTAAATGTGAGTGACTTCCTCATACCTCATCACGACGGTAGCGATTTATATGTCAGTAATGCGGCGCCGAAAATTGGCGACAAAGTTGAGATAAGAGTTCGAGTACCCAAGAGCTTTCCGGTTTCCAAGATCTATCTTCGAATTTTTGTCGATGGTGAACCGAGACTTTTTCCATTGAAGGTTAAGAGGTCTTCACCTTCGGAAGATTGGTGGAGTTCAACGGCGGTTGCTACGAACTCCGCTCAACGATATCGATTTCTCATTTTTCAAGGCAAAAGACAATATTGGTTAACCGCAGGCGGTCTCTTCGATCATGATGTGACCAGCACTTCTGATTTTTTCTTGCTTGCTCAACCTGAATTTCCCAAATGGATTCACAAATCAGTCTTCTATCAAATTTTCCCGGATCGTTTCGCAACCTCTGGAAAAGCGAGAAAAATCCCACCTCAATATGTTCGACGCAATTGGAATGATTTGCCGAAGGGTAAAGATGCTACGACGGGCGTTGAGTATTTTGGGGGAGACTTGGAAGGAGTCCAGGAACATCTGGACCACATTGTTGGTCTAGGAGCAAATGGCATCTATTTCACGCCATTTTTTCCAGCTCGTTCTACGCATCGATACGACGCGAGTAATTTTGATTTCGTTGATCCTATTTTAGGTGGAAATGAGGCACTATTTTCTCTTGCCGAAGCGGCTGAAAGGAAAGGAATTCGACTTCTTGGGGATTTGACCACAAATCATTGTGGTGCAGGACATCCGTGGCTAGCAAAAGGTCTTGCCGATAAGACTTCTAAAGAAGGTTCCTATTTCTATTGGCACGATCGGGCTCCTCATGGCTACGAAGGTTGGTGGGGTTTGGCTTCATTGCCAAAGTTAAATTACTCATCACCTCAACTTCGAAAAGCGATGTATGAAGGCACGAATTCGATCGTCAGAAAATGGTTGCGTCCTCCGTTCTCGATGGCGGGCTGGCGTATTGATGTCGGAAATATGACTGGAAAATATCTTGATCAAGATATAAATCAGAAAGTTATGCGCGGAATCCGCTCCGCTATGGAAGAAGTGAATCCTGATGCCTGGCTGGTGGCTGAAAACGCCGATAATTTCCCAACCGACCTTGATGGCTTAGGTTGGCATGGCACCATGAATTACAACGGCTTTGGTCGAGTTTTATGGGGCTGGTTTGCTCACAAGCCAGATACCAAGCCCGAGTATTACGGATTTCCCGAAGGTCTTCCAGAATTCACGGGTCAACAAACGGTGGCTGCAATCCAACAATTTAACGCGATGATTCCTTGGCGCTCACTTAATGCAAGTATGGCGTTATTGGATTCTCATGACACACCTCGATTCAGAAATATCGTGGGCAAAGACCCAGTTCGACATTTGGCGGCGATGGGAATGTTGTTGACTTACCCTGGAGTGCCCTCGATCTTCGCCGGTGATGAAATTGGTTTGGAAGGGGCATGGGGAGAAGATGCCCGCCGAACGATTAATTGGGATGACAAATCCGAATGGGATATGGATTTCTTCACAGAGGTAAAGAAGTTAGTCAAGATTCGCCGCAAGCACGATGCTCTTGCTCACGGTGGTTTGCGCTGGGTTGATGTAAGTAAAGATTCCATCGCATATTTAAGGGAATCAAGAAAAGAGTCGCTGCTAATTTTTATTTCTCGCAAAGGTGTGAAGCGAAATCTCGAACTAAGTAATTGGGGTTACGCAGTTGAGCAAACTTTGTATGGTCCGCGCTTTACTGGCACATCGATCTCAATTGATACGCCTAGCGCAGTTGTCGGGATTTGGAAGTTGAGATAATTAAGATATCAAGGAAGTTTCTTGCCGCTGGCGTCGCGAGTGCCTTTCTAATTTCCTCCGCGGCAATTTCTGAAGGCGCTCCAAGTCTGACTTCATTAGCAAAACCAGTGGTTCGGGGCGCCCTCAGTACTCAATCGATTTATTTCGTCATGACCGATCGATATGCAAATGGCGACCCCACAAATGACCTTGCGCATCTGGCTGATTTTCGACTGACAAGCGGTTATGACCCTTCAGATCCAGGTTGGTATCACGGCGGCGATCTCAAAGGACTCACCGCCCATCTTCCTTACATAAGAGATATGGGATTTACTTCGATTTGGATTACGCCACCGGTTAAACAGCAATATGTTCAAGGAAGTTCCGCCGCGTATCACGGGTATTGGGGAATTGATTTCACGACCATCGATCCACATTTGGGAACCGAGACCGATTTCAAAAATATGGTGGTCCAAGCACACTCACTTGGCCTGAAAGTGATTGTTGATATCGTGGTGAACCACACCGCCGATGTCATTAAATATCGAGATAACGGATCTCCTTACATTCCGCTTGGGCTAGCCAAAGTGAAGAAGCCAAGTTGGTTGAATACAATTTCGAATTATCACAATGCTGGAGACATCGGAGCGTCGGCCAAGGCGACCACACTTGCGGGTGATTTTTACGGACTCGATGACCTCAATACGGAAAAACCTGCAGTCGTAAAAGGCTGGACCGATTTGTGGTCTAGTTGGATTACGAAATACGGGATAGATGGTTATCGAATTGACACCGCAAAGTATGTAAATCCAGAGTTTTGGCGATCTTTCCTTCCTGCAATTCTCAAAACAGCAAGGAGCGTGGGCAAAACTAATTTCGCAATATTTGGTGAGATTGCTGATGCCAATCCGGAAGCGGTGGCGCCTTTCGTTACCGAACAGAGCTTTCCGTCTGCGTTGGATTTCCCGTTCCAGAACGCGGTTACAAATTATGCAAAATCATTTGGCCAAGCTGGAGCCCTCGGGGACCTACTAAACGCCGATGATTTATATACGAGTGCAACGTCTAGTGCATATGGTCTGGCAACTTTCCTGGGCAATCACGACATGGGGCGGATTGGTTATTTCTTAACCAAGGCCGCTGCCTGGGATGGCGATGCAGTTCTACTTGAACGAGACAAATTAGCCCACGCGCTTCTCTTCCTATTGCGCGGCGGACCAATCGTTTATTACGGTGATGAAAAGGGAATGACTGGGGCTGGGGGAGACCAATTAGCGCGCCAAGATATGTTCGCAACGCAGGTTGACTTGTGGAAGAGCGAATCTCGAATCGGCGGGGCGCCAATAGGCGATGGCAACTCCTTTGATGGCGCAAATCCCATTCAAGATGAGATTGCTGCGCTCCAAAAACTTGAAGTTCAATATCCTGAATTGAAGACCGGGACGCAGCAGCTTCGGTATGCCCAAGGCAATTTCTTCGCAGTCAGTCGTTTTGGATCTCACCAAGAATATGTCGTGGCTTTTAATTCCGATGACAAAACAACTACGGCGACGGTGCCCGTATCCACTCTAAACTCAAGTTGGGATTCGATTTTTGGTACTGGTTCAGTTCAAACATCCACTTCTAACTCATTAGATATCACGTTGCCGCCTCATGGGTACTTGGTTCTGAAAGCGGCAAGTACTTTCTCGGCCACGGATTCATTGAAAGTCACCATTCTCAACCCAAAGCCGGATGGAAATAGTGATGGCTGGATTCCCGTGACGGCATTTGTTCCTGGCAATGATTTCGACCAAGTCACTTTTGCGGTTCAAGTACCCGGCAAGAATTGGCAAAGTTTGGGAACAAGTGATCATCGGACTTTGGCCACAACGCAGACCACAGGCGGGCTCTTCCGAGTTTATTTACATCCTGCGCAATTCAAAAAAGGCACAGTTCTCAATCTTGTTGCAGTGGCCAAAAATTCATCTGGAGCTGTGAAGGCTTCGCAGGTGATACATTTTAAGATTGGTTAACTTAACCAAAACTTCAACGCCTGGGCACTTTGCCTAGCCCACGATGGTTCGTTATGTCGGTCTTTAGGAAAGACCATTGATAGAAAATCATGTTCTGGTTTCCAGCCCAGTGCAACCATTTTTTGGTCGGCATATTCTTGAAATGGTTGGTATTGGCTATCCAAAGCCTTGGTTCCTCGGCTCATCCAAATTTTATGAGAGCCAGGTTTGGGAAGAGCATTCAGAAGAGCGTCGACCAAATGATTCTCACCTATGACCCAGTGCGGTGAGAAAGCAAAACCCGCAGCAAATTTTTCCGGATGCCTTCCGAGTCCATACAAGGTAGCCAAGCCACCCATGCTCGAACCCCAAAGCGCACTCTTCTCGCGTGAGAAATTAAATCCAATTGATTGGCAGATGGTTGGCGTAATCTCTTCAGTAATTTCCCTAAGGTATGCATCGCTCTGAAGGTCATCAAGATTTACCGCGCGATACTTTTCTTGGGCAACGATCAGTCCATTTTGAAACGGATCTTGCGGCGCCAAATCATGCGCCCGGCCCCAGGCATTCTCTTTAGAACCACTGTGAAAGACTGCGATGATGGTTGGGGTGGGAATCCCTAACTCTTTGCTCACACGAACTGCGGTTTGAGCGAGTTTCCACGTTCGATGCCTGGTAGCAGTTCGTTTGTCGAAAATGTTTTGGCCATCATGAGTCACGATGAGGTGTTCGCTTGGTTCTCCGTGAAGGAGGGGAGACCAGTAATCCACCCGACGAGGGCCGAATTGGGTTCGGTGGACTTCTCCCTCGAGGTTTCGAATTTGAAATCGCTCGAGTATCTCCACCCTGTAAGAATAGGGGCATGGGTTCACGTTCGTTGTTCTGGTTCCGACGCGATCTGCGACTTCAGGACAATCCGGCCCTCCTCGCCGCAATGGATGCGGCCGATGAAGTTCTCGGACTCTTCATCATGGATCAGGAAATTGCAGATCGGGCCGGAGCGTTTCGAAACGCTTACCTGGCTGATTCTTTACGTGCTTTAAATGAGTCGATGAATGGTCGGTTAGCGGTGATTTGGGGCGACCCTCAAGATGTGCTCACTGATGTAATAGCGCGTTACTCAATTTCTTCGGTTCATGTGTCAGAGGAATTTGCGCCATATGGAGTGGCTCGAGATCGCGATTTGGAAGAGGCTGGCATCTCTCTAGTTAAAACCGGAAGTATCTATGCCGTTGCTCCTGGTCGAGTTCGAAAGCCAGATGGAACCAACTATCGGGTCTACACCCCGTTCTATCGAGCCTGGCTGACCCACGGCTGGCGCGCACCTGCAGGCATGGCTGATGCAGAACGGTTCTTGGCGCCAAAGCCAACTGACCAACTCTTTCCCGATTGGAAAGCGCCAGAGGGTGCGGATCTCCAATCGGCCGGAGAGGTTGCCGCATTGCGTCGGTGGCAGGCGTATAGAGATGAGGGGTTGGACGAATACGACCAAGCTCGAAACATCCCTGGAATCCCAGGCACAAGCCGTTTAAGCCCGCATCTACGGTGGGGAGAGATCCATCCGCGAACAATCTTGGCAGAACTCGGTGATTCATCTGCCCATGCGGTATTTCGCAAAGAAATCGCTTGGCGCGAGTTTTATGCCGACGTGCTTCACCACTATCCGCAAACCTCTCGTGATTATTACGCGCCTCAATTTGCCCAGATGCGTTACGACGAACCCGGGGAAAAATTCGAACGTTGGTGCGAGGGAAAGACTGGGTATCCCATTGTCGATGCCGCAATGCGTCAATTAACTTCAGAAGGCTGGATGCATAATCGGTGCAGAATGATCGTCGCCTCTTTCTTGGTGAAAGATCTTCATATCGAGTGGCAACATGGCGCAAAATTCTTTATGAAATATTTGATTGATAATGATGTGGCCTCAAATTCCCACGGGTGGCAATGGACCGCAGGTTGTGGGACCGATGCTTCGCCTTACTACCGGGTCTTTAATCCCGTAGACCAAGGAAAGCGCTTTGATGGTGAAGGCACCTACATTCGTAAATATGTTCCGGAATTGCGCCATCTTCCTGCCGATTCGATTCACGAACCATGGAATTTTCTTGATGGGTATTCGTTTGGATATTCGAAGCGAATCGTGGATCACGCCCAAGAGCGATTGGAATCGTTAGCGCGACTTGATGAGATCAAGGCTCGGAAGCCAGAATACAACGCCTGACCCGCTTCGTTTTGCCTCGTACATTGCCGAATCAGCTCGTCGTAAAAGGAGTTCAGGGGCAAGGGTTTCGCCCTCATTACTTGCGCAGCCGATGCTCACTCCTACCGAGAGATCCACTGCTGATAGATTGAACGGGTAGGTGAGGCTTGCTCTTAATGAATTGGCTAATTCCAAACTTTCAGCCTTGGATCCAATAATAACAGCGGCAAATTCATCACCGCCAAGCCTGGCAAGTAAAACATTTGCCGGGGTGAGACGGCTGAATCGGATGGAAATTTGCTTGAGCAATTCGTCACCAACATCATGACCAAATCGGTCATTAACTTCCTTGAATCCGTTTAAATCCATCAAGAGGAGCGAGCCATCTTTTCGATTGAGTCTTTCTAGTTCCTGAAGGAAGCGCCGACGGTTTGGCAAACCCGTCAGTTCATCGGTCAGTGCCAGTTGCCGCTCCTCATGGGAGTCTCGAACTAATCGAATTCGGATTTCCATTCGAATAAAGACGAGTGCGATAGAGACCAAGCAAGGAAGTACAACTACGTGGGAGAGGAACTGCGGCAAAAGCGTTGAGATTGCGAGTGCACTCAGACTGAACCAAAAAGCCAGATTAGCCCAAGCAGTAGTGATTCTTTCCGAGACTTCTATTTCCCCGCCATGATGGGAAAGCGACTCCGCAATAAGGATTAAACCAAGCAGCCAGCCATCATCATTGAGCGAAGCAAACGAATAAACCGAAGTTGCTGAGAGCCAAAAAAATATAAAATCGGTGATCGCGAATGCGGCAATTCCAGCAAGCAAGAATGAAGTTCGAAGATGAAATTTATGTCGCAGAATCAGAGCCACTGACATAGCGAGGATGACAACATCGCCGATTGGGTAGACGACTGAGAGAAAGACAGTTGCGGTGCTGCCATCAAATCGCGAAATGGCTGGCTTCATGAGAAGACTGGCCGAGACGGCGGAAATTCCAATAACAACAATGAGGGTATCGACGATTTCAATCCTCGTGATTTTTCGCTTCGCTACTAACGCACGCACCAGTCCGAAAAGCAGGAAAGGGTAGAAGAGTGAGTACCCGATGTCGACCAGTTGAGGTGCAACCTTCCAAGAGGAAAATGAATTGAAACTTGAGATTGTCGAACCAATAGCCCAGAAAAGAAATGCGAAGCCGATTGCCCTTTTCGCATAATGGTCATTAAATCTGGGAGCACCAAATGCAATAATCGAAGCGATAAATGCGACGAGATTAAAAAGTACGAGATCAGTAAAAATACTTGGCGATGGAAAAACGATGCGAATTCCCAAGTGAATAACGAGAAGTGCGGGTGCCAACATCCGCAATGTCAGGTAGGTTTTCGCCCTGTCCATAGGTAAATCGTAAATCGAAAAACCCACCTCTAACAGGGGCGGATTCAGAACTGGAGCCCTTCCCCATGCTTAATGCGTCCGATTTCACACTAGAAAATCCCGCCGTAACTTCCGAAAAAGTCGCTGGTGCCTCTTTTTCTAGACGGGCAATGCTCTGTGGCGCGGTTGCTGCCATTTTTGGATTTATCCCAGAGAACGCCATTGCGGCGACTGGGGTTTCGCAAACAAAAGATCGCAAAATTCGAGTCGACCTTAAAGTTAATAAGGTTCTAGCAAAAGTGGGCGGAGTAGTTCAGATTCCTTTGTCGGATGGATCGACCTTGGCGCTAGTTCGTACTGCTTTGGGCGCTAAAGGATTTACCGCATTGAATTTGAGCTGCACTCACAATGGTGTGACCGTCATGGAGCAAAATCAAACTTGGACTTGCCCGGCGCATGGTTCAAAATTTGCGCTCAATGGAAAATTAATTAACGGACCTGCTCAAACCGGGCTGATGAAGTACCCAGTAGCGGCTACTTCATCAGCAGTAATTATCGGTTAGGGATTAAAGACCAGCCTTGCAGACCAACTTAAGTTGGGTCTTTGCTTGAGTGACATTTGCTTTAACCTGACCAAGCAATGCTGGTTGGGAAGTATTGGTGCTGTCGAGTTGAGATTGCAAAGAGGCAATCTGAGAAACCGCACGAGTTTTAGTTGCAGTGATTCGGTCGATGCTCTTCTTAAGTAAATCGATCGAACCTTGGTTACGTGAGATGGCTTGAGAATAACCAGTTGCGGCCTTGGTCCAGTTCAATAAATCTATTCCCGTCGCAGTTGCTTTCTTAGCAACAGCGTTCGCCATCTTTACGGTATCAGCATCAATCTTGGCTTGAATCGCCGCAATCTTCGCAGGGAATGTCGAATTGGCATCGGCTAACTTTTGATCCGCAAGAACGCTAATGGCTTGCCAAGAAGCAATGCTCTTCGTCAATTGATCAATGGTGTTCTTTACCTGAGCCGCAAAACTTGTTTGATGGGAAACCGCATCGAGGTAGAGCTTGTTCGCGGTAAGGCAATCACTGAGCACCCAGGTGAGCTTGGTTCCACCAGTGCTTGGATTAACTCCGCATACGTAGGATGAAGATCCGACCTTGGTTTTGGCGCCGGACTTTGTGCAGGCAGTGCCTGACTTGATGGTGGCTGCATGTGCAGGGGTGACGCCACCAGCAATAAGCAGTCCAATGAGGGCAACTGCGGCAAATTTCTTTTTCATCGGGTCCTCCGTTAGTGCATGTGTGTCGGGAACATCAGGTGCGTCAGTCTAGTTCAGGCTCTCAGCCTTTTGAGTGTCGGTGTCCCTCGAAGGCTCAGTGAAATTCCTGTGAATAACTTACCTAAATAGCCTACTTCTTCCGCTGTTTGATGCGGATTTTGACTCCCATACGGCGCACCCATGGCCGAGGGGCATATCTGGCTAGCGTGCTCAAAATTCGGTACTGGTTTCCCGGAATGCTTAGCGCCTTGCCCGCTTGCGAGTCTGCCCACGCTTGGGCCACTACTTCATCCGCCTTCAGCCACATAAATTCCGGCAAACCGCCCATCCTCATCCGAGCCCGTTCATGGAATTCGGTGTGGGTAAAGCCGGGACAGAGCGCCGTCACTTGAACGCCGGAACCAGTTAATTCGACATGAAGGGATTCGGAGAGAACGGTGAGGTAAGACTTCGATGCGCTGTATGTCCCGCTGGTCAGCCACGTGGCAACGCTAGAGACATTGATGATCGTTCCCGATCCCTGTTCCTTCATCAAAGGAAGGACAGCATGCATAAGCCGCATCGGGGCCTTAACCAAGACATCGACTAACTGCACCTCATCGGCAAGAGTGCTTGCTAGAAAGCTCTCTTTAATTCCAAAGCCAGCATTGTTGATCAAAACATCGATTGGTCGGGATTCATCACGAAGTCGATTTTCAACAGCAACGATTTGGTCATTATTTGCAAGATCAGCAGCCAGAACTTCCACTTCAATCCCGAAGTCGCGACGCCATTTATCGGCGTGACTTTCCAGTCGACCTTGGTCCCGAGAAACGATGACGAGATTGATGCCCTTTTGCCCCAGCATGCGACAGAAGGCCTCACCGATTCCGGCGCTGGCCCCTGTCACTAATGCTGTGCTCACGCTAGGCCTCTATGCCCGCAGTATCTTCATCTCGAATGTGCCAAGAGGATCCATAATCGGCAAGTAAATCAAGGAATGGTTTTGGATCAAACCACTCTGGTCCATTTACGCCATCTGGAACCCACACACCTTTATCGAGAAGTTCCATCGCAATGACTGGGTTGATAGCGGTCTGCCAAACCACAGCTTGATCCCCGTACTCCTTCATCGACCAGGCATTGTCCACGACGTTATAGATATAGACCGCCTTTGGCTTGCCTTCTTTGTCGAGACCTTTGACCAATGTTCCAGCGCAAGTTGCACCCTTCATTCGCGATCCAAGTGTTGCTGGGTCAGGAAGTGAGGCGGCAAGAAGATCGCGAGGAGAAACCCGAACACCTTGAACATCCACAGTCTCTTTACGATCCATGCCCAACATATTGATGGTCTTTAGGATCGTGATGAACTGGGCACCAAGGCCGTATTTAAAGTTCACTTTCTTCGCATCAATTTTCTGTGGAATCAGTACGACTTCCTCATGCTCCACATTGACGCACTCGACCGGGCCGATACCTTCTGGAAAATCAAAGACCTCAAGTTCAGAGAACGGTTCAGTTGTGTACCAACCGCGGCCATCTTCCCAAACCAATGGTGGGTTGAGGCACTCTTCGATCGTTGTCCAAATGGAGAAGGACGGTGCGAAGTCATATCCCTCAACGGTGAGATTGGAACCATCAAGGACGGTGACCGAATCAATGCGAGAGAAGAGTTCATCGCTTGCATACTTTGCAAAGACATCGCTCATACCCGGTTCCACACCCATACCGATGAGGGCATAGATTCCGCGCTCGCCCCAGTTCCAGTCACGGGCG
>CAIMZW010000134.1 GCA_903846075.1 uncultured Actinomycetes bacterium | reverse complement strand
CATCGAAGAAGATGGTGTTGTAACTGTCGTTAAAGTTCGCGAACCTCGTGCGGACCAACCTACGAGAGCCGATCGTGGTGACCGCCCTTCACGTGGCGACCGAACTGACCGCAGCGATCGTGGCGATCGAAATAAGAATCGTAGAAATGATCGACGCGATCGCGAGCCTCGTGAATTTACTCGCAGACGTGGCACCATCATTACCGAATCTGAATTCCTGGCTCGCCGCGAATCTGTTGATCGAGAGATGTTAGTTCGCCAAACAGGTGACCGAACCCAGATTGCAGTTCTCGAAGATAAAATCATGGTCGAGCACTATGTGAATCGAAATAGCAATATTTCTTACGTAGGTAACGTTTATTTAGGTCGAGTTCAAAATGTTCTTCCTTCCATGGAAGCCGCATTCGTTGACATCGGCAAAGGCCGAAACGCTGTTCTTTATGCTGGTGAAGTTAACTGGGATGCAGCAGGTTTATCTGATGGCCACCCCCGCAAAATTGAACATGTGCTCAAAACCGGTCAACCAGTTTTGGTTCAAGTTACAAAAGATCCAATCGGGCAGAAAGGCGCTCGCTTAACGAGCCAGATTTCATTGCCAGGTCGCTACTTGGTTTATGTTCCAGGTGGCGAGATGAGCGGGATAAGCCGACGTTTGCCGGAACAAGAACGTTCTCGTCTGAAGACAATTTTGAAGAATTTAATTCCAGAAGAAGCTGGCGTCATTGTTCGTACTGCATCCGAAGGCGCGAGCGAAGAAGAGCTCGAGCGCGATGTAATTCGTTTGAAGTCGCAATGGGAAGATATTGAAAAGAAGTCGAAAGCTTCTGGTACATCTGCACCATCTCTCCTCTATAGCGAACCAGATCTAACAGTTCGTGTTATCCGAGATATCTTCAATGAAGATTTCCGTCGCCTCATCGTTCAAGGTGATGAAGCTTGGGACGACATCAATAATTACTTGGGCCATATTGCGCCGGAGCTCACCAGCAAGATTGAAAAGTGGACGGGTGTTCGCGATCTCTTCGCTGAAAATCGGATTGAAGAACAATTGGCTAAGGCATTTGATCGAAAGGTCTATCTACCTTCTGGTGGTTCTCTGGTTATTGATCGAACTGAGGCGATGATTGTTATCGACGTCAACACTGGAAAGTTCATTGGTAAAGGCGGAAACCTTGAGGAGACCGTCACCAAGAACAACCTGGAAGCGGCCGAAGAAATTGCCCGCCAATTGCGCCTTCGCGATATGGGCGGAATTATCGTCATCGACTTTATCGATATGTCCTTGGAATCCAACCGAGATCAGGTTCTTCGACGACTAGTCGAGTGTCTAGGACGAGATCGCACCAAACATCAAGTAGCCGAAGTCACCAGCCTTGGTTTGGTTCAGATGACCCGAAAGCGCGTTGGTCAGGGTCTTATTGAGGCCTTCTCGACCACATGTGAGAGTTGTGGTGGTCGTGGAATCCATATCCATAATGAGCCGGTTCGAAAAGTGGCGCTAGAAAAGGATATGGAACAGCGTTATGTTCCAAATCTGACCGAAGATGAGCCACTCGACGACCAATCTGAGATTGAGGTCGATGTGGTGGAATCTGAGGCTGTGGCAACGCTAGAACCAGAGGAAGCTCCAAAGTCACCTGCGATCGAGGTCACAGTGGTCGAGGTTCCTAGCGCAAACCCTGGTCGCAAACGTCGACGCGCGGTAAGCACTGGGATTATCACCCCGCAATAAGGTCTAAAAAGATCCTCAGTTTGACCCGAGAGTGGGGTAATCCGTACCCTTACCCTCTGCCCACTTGAAAAAGTGGCTGTTTGGAATGTTCAGTTTTGCTCGTTAGAAAACTTACTCGCCCGTCCTAGATTTTCTGGGGCAGCAAGAGTTACTTAGGAAGGTGTTACCGTGTACGCGATTGTTAAAGCTGGCGGCCGTCAAGAGAAGGTTGCCGTAGGCGACACAGTTGTAGTCGATCGTATCGATGCTGCCGTGGGCGATTCGGTCTCCTTTCCTGCACTGCTTATTGTTGATGGCGCTGCCATTACTTCAGATGCCAAGACTCTTTCGGGAGTCGTTGTCACTGGCGAGATTCTCTCCGAAGAAAAAGGTCCAAAGATCGACATTCTTCGTTACAAGAACAAGACCGGCTATCGCCGTCGTCAAGGTTTCCGTTCACAACTCACGCGGGTAAAAATCACCGCGATCAACCTGTAGGGGGTGCAGACAAATGGCAAGTAAAAAAGGTGTCTCGTCTACTCGAAACGGTCGCGATTCAAACGCTCAGTACCTTGGTATCAAGCGCTACGCCGGCCAGGTAGTAAAGAGCGGTGAAATCTTGGTTCGCCAACGCGGAACAGTTTTCCACCCAGGACAAAATGTAGGTATTGGTAAAGATGACACACTCTTCGCCCTAGCAGCCGGTTCGGTTGAGTTCGGTCGTGCACGTGGTCGCAAGGTTGTTAACATCGTTCCAGCTCCAGTTGGCGTACCTGCTTAACTAGCGGACAGTTTTGAACGGGTCCGCGTTTGCGGGCCCGTTTTTTATTTTCATACTAATGTGAGGAGGGCAGGGACAAATGGCTTCATTTGTTGACCGAGTAACTCTTCACGCAAGTGCAGGATCTGGCGGTGATGGATGTTCTTCAGTTCACCGCGAAAAATTTAAACCCCTTGGTGGTCCAGATGGCGGAACGGGTGGTCGCGGTGGCGACATCATTCTTGTCGTCGATCAGGGAACCACAACACTTCTGGATTTTCACCACTCTCCACATCGAAAAGCAACCAATGGAAAATTGGGATACGGCGATTGGTGCAATGGCGCCGAAGGTAAGGATTTAATCCTCAGCGTTCCCAATGGCACCGTTGTTAAAGATCTCGCGGGAAATGTCCTTGCTGACTTGGTTGGTGAGGGAACTCGATTTATCGCAGCTCAAGGAGGTAAAGGCGGACTAGGAAATGCTGCCCTCGCCTCGTCTAAACGTCGCGCCCCTGGTTTTGCACTAAAAGGTGAGCCAGGTGAAGAGCGAACTCTTAATCTCGAACTTAAGAGCGTGGCCGATATCGGTCTGATCGGATTTCCCAGTGCAGGTAAATCTTCCCTCATTGCTGCAATCTCGGCCGCAAAACCAAAGATTGCCGATTATCCCTTTACGACTTTGGCACCAAACCTTGGAGTTGTTCAAGCGGGTTCCACTCGTTTCACAGTCGCCGATGTACCTGGTCTGATTCCAGGAGCCAGCGAAGGAAAAGGTTTAGGTCTTGAGTTCCTTCGACATGTTGAACGCTGCGCAGCTTTGGTCCATGTCCTCGACTGCGGAACTTTAGAAACTGATCGCGATCCCGTGAAAGATTTCGACATTATTGAAGAAGAGTTATCCCATTATGGCGGACTCTCCGAACGTCCAAGAATCATTGCTTTGAATAAGGTCGACTTGCCTGATGGCAAGGCTATGGCTGACATGGTTCAACCTATCTTTGAAGAACGCGGATATGACGTTTACCAAATTTCTGCTGCAAGTCATATTGGACTGACCGAAATAAATTATGCGATGGCGCGCATTATTCAAGAGCAGCGCAAGGCTGAGGCTGCTGAAGTTAAAACTCGAATTGTTCTTAGGCCAGTTGCGGTCAATGACTCTGGATTCACGGTCACCGCCAATGAAGATGGCACCTTTACCGTTCTTGGTGAGAAGCCAGTTCGTTGGGTGCGACAGACAGACTTCGGTAATGCTGAAGCAATTGGTTATCTTGCAGATCGTTTGGCATCTCTGGGTGTTGAAAAAGAACTATTTAAGAAAGGCGCCGTCGCCGGAAGTGAAGTTCAAATCGGCGAAGGCGATAACGCCGTTATATTTGATTGGGAACCGACTATCGAGGCGGGTGCCGAACTTCTTGCAGGACCGCGCGGAACTGACGTTCGCGTTGAATCACCGTGGGCTGGGCGATATATCGAAGATCCGGTCGACCAACTTAGTGATGATGAAATTGCTCTGCAATGGGAGAACAACATCTCGAATCCAAGAGATCCGCAGGTTGAGGATTCGAAATGACTCGGGAGCGAATCTCTAGCGCCAAACGCGTTGTCATTAAGGTCGGATCTTCGACCCTGACAGGGATTGCCGGAGCGGAACTCGATTCATCTGCAGTGGATGCGCTGGTTGATGCCGTAGCAACGCTTCGCGCACAAGGCAAAGAGGTAGCAGTTGTCTCATCTGGCGCCATTGCGGCAGGGCTTGCCCCTCTGGGACTAACTTCACGGCCAAAAGATCTTGCGACACAACAAGCCGCTGCATCTGTTGGACAAGGTTTACTCATTGCTCGGTACACCGAATCCTTCAAGAAATTTTCTATTACCGCATCTCAGGTTCTCTTAACCATTCAAGATGTGGTTCGTCGTTCGCACTATCAGAATGCCCAACGGACTCTCTTCAAGTTGCTTCAACTTGGGGTAGTTCCAATCATCAACGAGAACGATTCGGTAGGAACTTCTGAAATTCGATTTGGCGATAACGATCGACTCGCGGCATTGGTCTCGCACCTCATTGGCGCGGATTTACTCGTACTGATAACCGACGTGGATGCGCTTTATGATTCACCGCCTTCGAAGGTTGGGGCGCGGCGAATTTCTGAAGTCAATTCTTTTAAAGAGATGGGTGACGTAGAGGTTGGCGGCGTCGGAAGTTCAGGTGTCGGTAGTGGCGGAATGATTACCAAAATCGAAGCGGCCCGAATCGCAACCGGAGCAGGTGTTTCGATGCTCCTCACAAATCTTTCTGAACTGAATGAATCACTTGCCGGGGCAGACCTAGGAACTTTTTTTCACGCTAACAGCGATCGCAAACCTTCGCGCTTGTTATGGCTGCAACACGCATCGACTCCTAGTGGTCGGTTAATACTGGATCGTGGCGCCGTGATTGCAATTCGAGAACGTGGAGTCTCTCTTCTGCCTGCTGGCGTGACTGGGGTAGAGGGAGAGTTCATCGCGGGGGACACTGTCGAACTCGCGACTGCTTCTGGCGAAGTTATCGCTCGAGGGCTGGTGGCATTCGATTCTGAAGAAATTCCTCAGTTGTTAGGTCGATCGACAAAGGACTTAGCCGCCGAACTTGGACCAGAGTATGAACGCGAATTAGTTCATCGAGATGATTTGGTGTTGCTTTAACCCCGATCGATTTTTAAGAGAACTGCAGCAGTAGCTACTTCAGGATCATCATTCGTTGCGTTATCGCTTAATTTAATGATCACAGTCTTTGTGAGCGGGTCAGTGAATATGTATTGACCATGAAGTCCAAGCGCGAGATTTATTCCTGGATAAGGATGCCAGACCTGTGCGCTATACCCCCATTGATGATCTAATGTCACAACTGGAGTGCTGATTCGCTTCATCCACTCGGAGGAAATAATTTGTGTTGCGCCTACTTTGCCATCGTTGACCATCGCAAGGCCTACCTTGGCATAATCTCGAGCGGCAGCATTGAAACAGCAGAATGACTTCTCTTGACCGCCGATATGATCAACATTCCAGGTAGCGGAATACTTGGCACCTATAGGTTGCCATACCGATTGGCTGAAGAAATCGGCGACTTTCATCCCAGTGACTTTATGAATAATCATGCCAAGCAATTGAGTATTAACACTGCGATAGTCCGGCTTGGTATCAGGAGCTTCGAACATTTTTCGATTGTGGCTGACAAACCAGTTCATATCTGTGGTGGCATACATCTGCGCAATTCCCACGCCCCAACCAGAAGGCCCAGTCGGATAATTGTCAGATACGCCCACACCACTTTCCATATCAAGTAGCGATTGAATAGTGACTTCGTCGAAGAGCCCGCCAGTCTTGTACTGCGGGAAATATTTTACGAAGGTATCGGACTCGGAGAGCTTTCCTTCACCGATCAACTTTCCGATCAAGAGAGAGGTCATGGTTTTTGCGACTGAATAGGAAGGTAGTTGCGTACTCTCTGTAATACCTGGTTTGTAATATTCCCAAGTAATAGCGCCATTTCGCACGACAATAAATGCATTGGTATTTGTCTTGGTCAAGAATTGTGTGAAAGTGAGCGTCCCGCCGTTCCAAGGAACGGTCGCTGGCATCGACTCAGTGGCGCTAGCCCACGAGATAGGCGAACTGGCGGGGGCAATTACGTGGGCTGGCATCAAGGTGGGAGTTTTTGATGCCGGCGCCAGCGCTAGCCGAACTGCCGATATCGGGTCGGGGTAGCGGATGAAGTTTGTGAAGGAGGTGAGGAGAAAAGCAAAGGCAAGAAGACCAACGAAAGTGAGGCGCAGAACGCGGAAAAAACGTTTCATGAGGCCAGCCTAATCACCCTTAGGCTTAGCACCATGGATGCCACCGCCTTGGTTTCACAACTCGCCCAAAATGCACGGATAGCTGCGCGAACTTTGGTAGCCGCTAATTCAGCCCAGCGGCGAGAAGCGTTGGAGATTATCGCGCAAACTATCGAGGCAAGCGCCGAAGAAATTCTGGCGGCCAATGCGGAGGATATTGCCCGTGCCGATAGCGAAGGCATGGCGAGCTCACTCCGAGATCGACTCTTGTTAACCCATGATCGAATTTTGGGAATTGCCGACGGAGCCCGACAGGTTTCTAGTCTTGCCGATCCTCTTGGCCGAACTCTTAAAGAAAGTACCCTGCCCAACGGTTTGCACTTGCGCCAAGTAACTGTTCCTTTTGGCGTTGTCGGTATGGTCTACGAAGCAAGACCTAATGTAACTGTTGATGCTGCCGTGATTTTATTGATGTCGGGTAATGCCGCTCTCCTTCGCGGCTCGTCATCGGCGGCCTCGAGCACTCAAGTTCTTGTTGATGTTATGCGCCGAGCTTTGAGCCAAACCACAATTTCTCCGGATGTCGTTCAACTCGTTCCCTCCGATGATCGTTCAACAGTTCATGCACTTCTCCATGCCAGGGGCAAAGTTGATTTAGTTATTCCGCGAGGCAGCGCGGCATTGATTCGCACTGTTGTGGATGACTCCACGGTTCCAACCATTGAAACTGGCGCTGGGGTTTGTCATGTATATGTAGACGAGGCCGCGGATCTTGAAAAGGCTTTACCCATTCTCATTAACTCGAAAACTCATCGCCCAAGTGTCTGCAACGCAGCCGAAACTTTGCTCGTCCATCAGTCCGTTGCCGAGAAATTCATTCCAACTGCACTTCGGGCGCTCGTGGACGCTGGGGTGAAGGTGTATGGCGATACTGCCACTTTGGGAATCGCGCGAAATCTTGCCATCCCAATTTCAGTCGCAAATGAAGAAAATTGGAGCACTGAGTACAACGGTTTGGAAATGAATGTGGCCGTAGTGCCCACACTTTTGGCCGCCGCCGACCACATTCACAAATATGGAACCAATCACACCGAAGCCATCGTCACGGAATCCGATGAGAACGCTGCCAAATTTATTGCCCTTTCTGATTGCGCGGCGGTAATGGTGAATGCCTCCACCCGGTTTACCGACGGGGAGCAGATGGGCTTTGGGGCGGAGATCGGGATTTCCAACCAGAAACTCCATGCTCGTGGGCCAATGGGGCTAGAGGCAATGACCACGACGACTTGGATAGTCAAAGGGAATGGCCAAATTCGGAAGTAGTTGAATTTTCCTGATTTATTTATGAACTAGTGAGAACGGTAAGGTGGCGCCATGGCTGCAATCTCTCGTGAAGAAGTCGCTAATTTGGCGAGGTTGGCTCGGATTGAAATGACCGACGTCGAACTCGACCACCTGGCAACCGAAATGGATGTGATTTTGGGGGCCGTGGCCCGAGTACAGGAAGTTGCAGGGGCAGAAGTTCCCCCTACCTCCCACCCATTACCCCTGACCAATGTTTTTCGTGCCGATGTCGTCACCCCAAGCCTGACCCCGGAGGAGGCGCTCTCTGGCGCCCCTGCCAAGGCGGATCAAAGGTTCAAGGTTCCACAAATTTTGGGAGATGCCGAATGATTCACGCAACTGCTGCGCAGATGGCGCATGCACTTTCTGCTGGCGAGATCACTTCGGTCACGTTAACTGAGCAGCATTTGGATCGCATCTCGCAGGTCGATGACGAGGTTCATGCCTTTCTCCATATTGATCGCGAAGGCGCTCTCGAACAAGCTGCCACTATCGATGCAAAGCGAAGCGCAGGGGAGAAACTCTCACCCCTTGCTGGAGTGCCACTTGCGCTGAAAGATGTCATGACCCAAAAGGGAATTCCCACTACGTGTGGTTCAAAGATGCTGGAGGGCTGGCGTCCACCGTACGACTCCACTGTTGTTACTAAGTTGAAGAGCGCCGGAATAGTCATTTTAGGCAAGACCAATATGGATGAATTCGCCATGGGCTCTTCGACGGAGAATTCGGCTTACGGACCCACCCATAACCCGTGGGACCTCTCTCGCATCCCTGGTGGTTCCGGTGGTGGATCTGCCGCAGCACTCGCATCTTTTCAAGCACCACTTGCAATCGGTACTGATACTGGTGGTTCGATTCGCCAACCAGCAGCCGTAACGGGAACTGTCGGAGTAAAGCCAACTTATGGCGGAGTCTCGCGGTACGGTCTCGTTGCCTTCTCCTCCAGCTTGGATCAAGCCGGCCCATGCGCTCGCACCGTTCTCGATGCCGCGTTGTTACATGAAGCAATTGCTGGATATGACCCGAAGGATTCCACCAGCATCAATGCTCCAGTCCCGCAGGTAGTTGCCGCTGCAAAGAAGTTAGATATTAAAGGTCTAAAAATTGGCGTAGTGAAAGAACTTTCCGGCGCCGGATACCAACAAGGTGTTCGCGAAAAATTTGAAGAATCCTTAGAAGAGCTTGTTAAGGCCGGCGCAGAAATTGTTGAAGTATCTTGTCCGAACTTTGATTATGCGCTCGCGGCTTACTACTTAATTGCACCAAGTGAGTGTTCTTCAAACTTGGCTCGATTCGATTCAATGCGTTATGGAATTCGGGTTGGCGATGATGGAAATCGTGGCGCTGAAGAAGTTATGAATCTGACCCGCGAAGTCGGTTTCGGTCGCGAAGTAAAGCGTCGAATTATTTTGGGAACCTATGCACTCTCATCGGGTTACTACGATGCGTACTACGGTTCGGCACAAAAAGTTCGCACATTGATCTCTCGTGATTTTGAGAGCGCATTTACCAAGGCCGATGTGCTTGTCTCACCAACGGCTCCAACCACTGCGTTCAAAATCGGCGAGAAGAGCGATGATCCACTCGCTATGTATCTCAATGACATTGCCACGATTCCAGTCAACATGGCAGGAATAGGTGGAATGAGTCTTCCTTGCGGATTGGCACCTGAAGATGGATTGCCAGTTGGCTTCCAGATCATGTCTCCGGCGATGAAAGATGACCTGATGTATCAGGTTGGGGGAGTCTTAGAAGCCGCCCTTCTAGAAAAATGGGGTCAGCCTCTTCTTGCTAGTTCTCCTTCGTTTGGAGCGATCTAATGGCACTTAATTTCGATCAAGCACTTGAGAAATACGAGCCAACTTTGGGTTTGGAAGTTCACGTCGAACTCAATACACACTCGAAGATGTTCTGTGGCTGTGCGACTGAATTTGGCGCGGAACCTAATACTCAAACCTGTCCGGTCTGTTTGGGGTTGCCTGGCGCGCTACCTGCCGTCAATGGCAAAGCTATTGAGAGCACGATCCTGATTGGCTTGGCACTCAATTGTTCTATCGCCCCTTACAGCCGGTTCGCTAGAAAGAATTATTTCTATCCTGATATGCCGAAGAATTTCCAGACCTCGCAATACGACGAACCAATCTGCATAAACGGTTATCTCGATGTTGAAATTGATACTGAAGAGGGAAAGAAAACGTTCCGTGTCGAAATCGAACGCGTTCATATGGAAGAAGACACGGGCAAGTCATTGCACGTCGGAGGTTCTACTGGACGTATCCATGGCGCTGAATATTCTCTCCTCGATTACAACCGAGCTGGAATTCCCTTGGTAGAAATCGTGACCAAGATGATTCCTGGTACTGACAAATATGCACCGCAAGTTGCCCGTGCATATGTAACGGAATTGCGAGACATCCTTCGCTCTCTTGGCGTCAGCGATGTAAAGATGGAGCAAGGTTCACTTCGTTGCGATGCCAACGTTTCACTCTCCCCTCGTGGTTCTGGAATTTTGGGAACTCGCAGCGAGACGAAGAATGTGAACTCACTGCGCTCCGTCGAACGAGCCATCTTTGGCGAAATAGAAAGGCAAGCAACTCGGCTTGAAAGTGGCGAACGAATTATTCAAGAGACTCGTCACTTCCTGGAAGAGAGCGGTCTTACTCGAGCCGGCCGATCCAAAGAGCAGGCCGAGGATTATCGCTATTTCCCCGAGCCAGATTTAGTACCAGTAACGCCATCTGCCGAATGGGTTGAAGAGCTGCGAGCAACTCTGCCGGAGAAGCCATCGACTCGTCGTAAGCGTTTGCAGGAAGCATGGGCAGTTCCAGATAAGGAGATGACCTCTCTTATCAATGCTGAACTTCTCGATGTTGTCGAAGAGACAGTCAATCTTGGTGCCGACCCTTCTAAGGCTCGAAGTTGGTGGCTGGGTGAAATTTCCCGGTTGGCCAATGAAAAAGACGTTAGCGCCACATCACTTGTTACTGCATCTCAAGTTGCCGAAATCATTGCGCTCATTTCATCTGGCGAACTTACTGACAAATTGGCGCGCCAAGTTGTCGAGGGCGTCGTTAATGGCGAAGGCACCCCACGAGAAGTTATTGATGCTCGAGGCTTGAAAGTTGTCTCCGACGATTCAGCCCTGATGGCGGCCATTGAGAGCGCAATTGCGGCGCAACCAGATACTGCCGAACGAGTTCGTGGTGGAAATATTCCAGCTGCAGGTGCGCTGATCGGTGCAGTGATGAAAGCAACTGGCGGTCAAGCCGATGCTGCAAAGGTTCGAGAATTATTACTAAAGCATTTGGGTCAAGCCTAGATCGATAGGGAGTACACAAAAATGAGTAACTCTATGAAGCCACGTTCGGGGATGGTTACCGATGGCCTGGAGCGCGCTCCGGCCCGCGGCATGTTGCGGGCAGTCGGTATGGGTGATGATGATTGGGTCAAACCACAGATCGGTATTGCTTCTTCGTGGAATGAAATTACGCCATGCAATCTTTCCTTGGATCGGTTGGCGAAGGCGTCGCGCAAGGGCGTTATTGATGCTGGTGGTTTTCCGATGCAGTTCGGCACCATCTCGGTCTCCGATGGCATTTCCATGGGCCATGAAGGTATGCACTTTTCCCTCGTCTCTCGTGAGGTAATTGCAGATTCGGTTGAGACGGTTATGCAGGCCGAACGACTCGATGGCATGGTCACATTTGCCGGATGCGATAAATCGTTGCCGGGCATGATGATGGCCGCCGCCCGCATCGATGTTGCCAGTGTCTTCGTTTACGCCGGTTCTACTTTGGCTGGAAATGTGGATGGCAAAGATGTCACGATCATTGATGCCTTTGAAGCAGTTGGCGCATGCGCCCGCGGATTGATTTCACGAGAGCAAGTTGATCGAATTGAACGAGCAATCTGTCCAGGTGAAGGTGCCTGTGGTGGTATGTACACGGCGAACACTATGGCAGCAGCCGGAGAAGCACTTGGACTTTCTCTGCCCGGTTCTGCTTCACCTCCAGCTCCGGATCGTCGCCGTGATGATTATGCTGAAAAGGCTGGGGCTGCAGTCGTTGAACTCATTCGCCAAGGAATTACCACTCGCACAATTTTGACCAAGAAGGCATTTGAGAATGCCATCACCGTCGTCATGGCTCTGGGTGGTTCAACAAATGCCGTCCTGCACTTATTGGCAATCGCGAATGAAGCCGAAGTCGAACTGACCTTGGATGATTTCCAACGAATCAGCGAACGCACACCGCTTCTTGGTGACCTCAAGCCATTCGGAAAATATGTCATGACTGATATTGATCGGGTTGGTGGCATTCCAGTAGTACTCCGTGTTTTGCTCGACGCCGGATTACTTCACGGGGATTGCCTGACTGTTACTGGAAAAACGATGGCGGAGAACTTGGCTGAAGTAACACCATTAGATCCAGATGGGGAAGTCTTACACGCAGTTAAATCACCACTTTCTGCTGGTGGCGGAATCACGATCTTGAAAGGTTCGCTCGCACCAGAAGGAGCGGTTTGCAAAACGGCAGGAGTCGGAATTGAACACTTTGAAGGACCAGCCCGGGTTTTTGAGCGGGAACAAGCAGCAATGGATGCTCTTGAAAATGGGACGATCCAAGCTGGAGATGTGGTCGTTATTCGCTACGAAGGTCCAAAAGGTGGACCTGGAATGCGTGAGATGCTCATGATTACTGGCGCCATTAAAGGTGCCGGATTGGGTAAATCCACACTTCTTCTCACCGACGGTCGATTCTCTGGTGGAAGCACTGGTCTTTGCGTAGGACATGTCTCACCTGAGGCTGTCGACGGCGGACCCATTGCCTTCATCAAAGATGGGGACCTAGTCCGATTTGATGCCACTACTCAAAAGTTGGATCTCTTGGTGGATGCGGCGGAGTTGGAAGCCCGAAAGATTGGTTGGGCACCGCTTACTCACAAATATCGACGTGGAGTATTGGCCAAATATTCAAAAGTCGTAGGGTCGGCCTCGCAAGGAGCGGTCTGCGGTTAAGAAATAATCCAAAATATGAGATGAGTGTCTCAGGGGTTGACGGAGAAAGTTGAAGGCGTGAGAATTAGGGCATGGCACAAGCCGTGGTAATCCGAAAGCGCGCGATCTAGGTAAAACTAGAACGTGCGCTACCCCTCAGTGAAAACTGAGGGGTTTCGTTTTTACTAGACCTAAAATGACTAACCTAAAAGTGAAGGGAGATGAATATGAGTAGCGACAATGGCACGAGAATGACGGGGGCAACTTCCCTCGTGAAATCTTTAGAGCATGCAGGAGTCGAGGTCATGTTCGGTATCCCTGGTGGTGCCATCCTGCCGGCCTATGACCCAATTTTCGATAGCCCGATTCGCCACATCTTGGTTCGCCACGAACAAGGAGCCGGCCATGCGGCAACAGGTTATGCCCAAGCAACTGGCCGCGTTGGTGTGTGCATCGCAACATCGGGTCCGGGTGCAACCAACCTTGTCACCCCGTTAGCCGATGCCCAGATGGACTCGGTTCCTCTGGTAGCTATTACTGGTCAGGTCGCCTCTGCTGCGATTGGGACCGATGCTTTTCAAGAGGCTGACATTCGAGGCATCACGATGCCCGTTACCAAACATAATTATTTGATTACCGATCCGCGCGACATACCTCGGGCGATAGCCGAGGCTTTCCACATCGCCAGTACTGGACGTCCAGGTGCCGTTCTGGTTGATATTGCAAAAGATGCGCTACAGCATCAAACAGAATTTCAGTGGCCAGATTCGATCTCACTCGCCGGATATAACCCGGTAACCGTTCCAGATTCCCAGGCAGTTCGCGACGCGGCCGCCTTGATTGCTCAATCTCACAATCCAGTTTTGTATGTCGGTGGCGGAGTTATCAAAGCCAATGCCCATAAAGAATTGATGCAACTGGCTCAGTTAACTGGCGCTCCAGTCGTCACCACTTTGATGGCCCGCGGCGCATTTCCTGATAGCCACCATCAACATCTTGGCATGCCGGGAATGCACGGAACCGTAGCAGCGGTCACGGCTTTGCAAAAAGCAGATTTGCTCATCACTTTAGGTGCCAGATTCGATGATCGAGTCACTGGCAAGCTCTCTTCTTTTGCACCTCACGCAAAAGTCATTCACGCCGATATCGACCCTGCAGAAATTGGAAAGAATCGTGTCGCTGATATCGCATTGGTTGGCGACCTCGCAAACACAATCACTGCATTAATTCCAGCCATTCAAGCCGAATTTAAAAAGAGCCAACCAGATTTAACAGCCTGGTGGACACAAGTTAATTCTTACCGCGAGCGTTTCCCGTTGGGTTATGACCACCCAGCAGATGGAACGCTCTCGCCGCAATTTGTTATCGAACGCCTAGGCAAAATCGCTGGACCTGAAGCGATCTTTGTTGCTGGTGTTGGACAACATCAGATGTGGGCATCGCAATTTATTAACTATGAAAATCCGCGTACTTGGTTGAACTCTGGCGGTTTGGGAACCATGGGCTACTCAGTGCCTGCGGCTATGGGTGCAAAAGTCGGCGCTCCAGATAAAGTTGTTTGGGCGATTGATGGAGATGGATGTTTCCAGATGACCAATCAAGAGTTGGTGACTTGTGCAATCAACAAGATTCCGATCAAAGTAGCGATCATCAACAATGAAAGCCTTGGCATGGTGCGCCAATGGCAAACTCTTTTCTACAACGAGAGATACTCCAATACCGATCTTCACTCAAAGCGCATTCCTGACTTTGCTAAATTGGCAGAAGCTATGGGATGTGTTGGTTTGCGCTGCGAAAGTCGCGATGATGTTGATCGCACGATTGCCCAGGCAATGGAAATCAACGACCAACCTGTCGTAGTTGATTTCAGTGTTCACCGGGATGCGATGGTCTGGCCAATGGTCGCGGCCGGCACATCCAATGATGACATTGTCGTTGCTCGTTCACTTGCGCCTATCTGGGATTCACAGGAGCTGTAAATGACTACTAACACTCATACTCATACGCTTTCAGTTCTCGTAGAAAACAGCCCAGGTGTTTTGGCGCGGATCGCTTCACTCTTCTCGCGTCGTGGCTACAACATCGATTCCCTTGCAGTCGGTCCGACCGAAGATGACAATATTTCTCGGATGACGATTGTTATCAATGTCGAAGGCCATGCTCTCGAACAGGTAATTCAACAACTCGACAAACTTGTCAATGTCATCAGCATCACTCAGTTAGACCCGATCACCTCGGTTCAACGCGAACTTCTCTTGGTCAAGGTCTCAACCACACCAGAGAGCCGATCTCAAGTTCTAGAAACTGTTCAACTTTTCCGGGCAAAGGTCGTCGATGTTGCCCAAGATGCAGTCACGATCGAGGCGACCGGAAATAGTGAGAAAATCGAGGCGCTCCTGCGCGTACTCGAGCCATATGGCATCAAAGAATTGGTCCAATCGGGTTTGGTGGCAATGTCTCGCGGCATGCAACCGAAGTCAGCCGGACGTTAATTTCCAATTAAAATAAGCCAATCAAAATAAGTTTGTATCCGTAACCAACGAAAGGTAACCACAGTGGCAACCCAGTATCACGACGAAGATGCCGACCTATCCATCATCCAATCGAAGAAAGTTGCAGTGATTGGTTACGGCTCCCAAGGCCATGCACATGCACTGAGTCTTCGCGATAGCGGAGTTGATGTCCGTGTCGGTCTGGCAGAAGGTTCAACCTCACGTGCCAAGGCAGAGGCTGAAGGACTTCGAGTTCTCTCAGTAGCCGATGCAGTTAAAGAGGCAGACCTGGTCATGTTGCTTGCCCCAGATCACGTGCAGCGTCATATCTACAACGAAAGCATCAAGCCAAACCTCAAGCCTGGCTCGGCCCTTTTCTTTGGTCATGGATTCAATATTCGTTTCGGATATATCAAGCCAGAGGCAAATATCGATGTTGCAATGGTTGCGCCAAAGGGCCCGGGTCACCTGGTACGTCGTGAGTACTCAGCCGGCCGCGGAGTTCCTGTGCTGGTTGCGGTTGAACAGGATGCAACCGGAAATGCTTGGCCTCTCACTCTTTCCTATGCAAAGGCTATCGGCGGACTTCGCGCTGGTGGAATCTTGACTACCTTCACTGAAGAATGCGAAACCGATCTTTTCGGTGAGCAATCAGTTCTCTGTGGTGGCGCTTCTCAACTGGTTCAGTATGGTTTCGAAACATTGGTCGAAGCTGGTTACCAACCAGAAGTTGCCTACTTTGAATGCTTGCACGAATTAAAACTGATTGTTGACCTCATGTACGAAGGTGGAATCGCTAAGCAACGTTGGTCAGTTTCCGACACTGCTGAATATGGAGATTACATCTCCGGTCCTCGAGTCATTGATCCTCGAGTAAAAGAGAATATGAAGGCAGTTCTTGCCGATATTCAAAGTGGTGCCTTCGCGACTCGTTTCATCAATGACCAAGATGCTGGTGCTCCAGAATTCAAAGCACTTCGAGCAAAGGGCGAAGCCCATCCAATCGAGGCAGTCGGTCGCGAACTTCGCAAGATGATGTCATGGGTACGTGGCAACTCCAAAGATGATTACCAAGAAGGTGTCGCAGCCCGTGGCTAAACCAATCGTTCTTATCGCCGAGGAACTTAGCCCGGCAACTCTGGATGCGTTAGGTCCTGATTTCGAAGTACGACACTGCAATGGAGCAGATCGCGGCGAATTACTCACTGCCTTAGCCGCTGGTGTAGACGCAGTCTTGATTCGTTCTGCAACCAAAATGGATGGCGAGGCAATCGCTGCTGCCAAGGGCTTAAAAGTAATTGCCCGAGCCGGAGTCGGACTTGATAACGTTGATATTCCTGCCGCCACTGCTGAAGGAGTCATGGTTGTCAACGCACCTACTTCAAACATTGTCTCGGCGGCTGAACTTGCAATCGCACTTCTCTTAGCCTCGGCTCGTTTTGTGTCACCAGCACATGCTGCGCTTCGAAATGGGAAATGGGCACGCTCCAAATACACCGGGGCTGAACTCTTTGAAAAGACTCTGGGAATCGTTGGCTTTGGGCGAATTGGCCAACTCGTTGCTTCCCGTATGCAGGCATTCGGAATGGAGATCGTTGCCTACGATCCCT